>NZ_CP047491.1:338333-676666 GCF_009931115.1 Microbulbifer hydrolyticus
GGCGTGATCGAACTGGGCCTGGGCTTACTACTGATTTTGCGTGCCCGCGGCCTCAGTCAACTTTTCACCCGGCTCCGCTATGGGGCTACCTGAGTTCGGCATTCGGGCAGGGCGCCGATGCAACCGCGGTTGCCAAGGGGTAAGAAGATTCTGAGGGTGTGTTGTGTGAGTCGGTATGGCCATCCCTGGCCTTATCAATGTCCACTGATCGACGCCACAAGTCCTTGGCAACCGCCTGTCTTGAGCGCAGCTTGCCGGCCCAAGAGCTTGTCTTTAAGGGCCTTCTCTCGTTGTGTCAGGGGCCTCTGCGCAACTGGTTTCCAGAAGGGATACAGCGGTTGACTGTTTGGGCGAGGTGGTGTTTAGATACGGAGCGACGTAGCTCCATTGTCCATAATATTCCGCAATCTCGCGAGCGACTGTTTTGTAAACATATGCTGTTGTGGCGCTGTATGTATTCTCAATTTCCTCCCATAACCACAACATGTGCTCGAGCTCCCAGGCTTTAGGTCTAGTGTGGAACTTGCGCAGTACCTTTTCTGCGATACGCATCATTAGCTTTTCCCGGTTTAAGTTCGTAGTGCGCCGCTTACCTCGTCGGTGCCGAATTATCGTACCGATGTCACTTTTTACATGCTGTAAACTAGTTCTCTGACTCATTGCGCTCTCCTCGATAGCTTCCGATATAGATTGATACGACTTGCATGCGCCTATGTCCGAGCTCATGGGTGATAATCTCTCGGGCACGTTGATCAAGCTTTTTTTCGGCTAGAGGGTGACCAAATGCACGGCAATTGACGGGGCTATAGTGACTAGTCAGCTCTAGATAGCGCCTGGCAGCATACTCGTGCCGCAAGCCATGGATGGTTAATCCATACCTATCTTTGAGAACGGGTAGCGATTCATTTTCGACCATCTTCATGAGTCGCTTTTTGGTGCTGTCTGCGGGTATGAAGGAATAATTTGGGCCAACAAATTGTCGGCAATGACAAAGCCAGTCATAAATAGCAGCTGAGACTGGGATAAGTCTTGCGACCTCTCGCCCGCGGCCGCCTTTCGTGCCATAGATAATGTCAATATGCCCGGTGGCTCTATATTCTTTGAGTGCACCTGGAATATCGAAACATACAGCCTCTTCTAAGCGCATTCCGCAGTACACGATAAGACCTATGATCCCGTGAACCCTTGGTGTTAGAAGGTCTCTCGTTTCCTTGATGATGTTCTCGGGCTGTATGTATAGGTGTGTTTCCTGTCGGACATTACGACGCCGACTGCGAGTAGACCCTGATGGTGAGACACTTCTCCACTCTCCATAGGTGATCGTTGACATCAGCGAGTTGATCGCGGAAATCAGCTTCTGCAGGTATGCGGCTTGGTACTTCTGGGCAATGGATGCTGCGAAGGCTTCTAGGTGCTTCTCCTCGAATGCCCCAACATCATAGATGGCATGCTCTTCACGCATGTAGCGGCTAAATTTCTTGAATGCAGCAATGTAACTCTCTTTTGTCCGCGCACCGATGTCACGCTTTTGATAGCGCTTTCTAAGTGCTGCCTTAGCAGCCTTCACGGGCGAGTCGCCCCAACCACGATTTTTCCCATAGCTCATGAGATGTCTCCTGACACTGACTTTGTCTGAAAAGGGGAAGGGCTCAGCGTGCATAACGGCCAGGATGGTTAGCGGTTTCGCCGCCCATTGGCGGCTGCCGAAATCAGCACGTGAGAAAAAGATCGCCAGGAGTACTGCATTAGGCGAATGTGCATGCTTGCTGTCGATGTACAAATCGAGGCTGCATGCCATGTGAAAAAGGGAGGGCTTCTCAAGCTGGCTGGTCAGGCCAAGCGTCCCTAGAGGAATTGGACCTTATCATGCCGAAAGCATGATGTTATACGTGCTCATTTAGAAGCTGAGCTAACACAACGCAGCACCGCTGCGTTTAACGAAACTTAACGAAATTCAATTCGTTATCTTTCTACCTATTGTGTAGCAAACACAAGGTCTGTAGCAATCCTACCTATAAAACCGTTTCTGTCTAGAGGCGATAGGAAATTTTTTTTCGGTGAGAGTTCACGAGAAGATCTGAGAAGTTGTCTGATCGGGACAGAGAACACTGGCTAATCAAACACGCATAACCTTCATCTCTGAAGGTGCGGAGTTTCGCTGTCGAGCAGAATTTGTACTGCCAGGGATTTGAAGATTGTCATCAGTATTTAAGATTCGTGATTGGACATATGATGTGGGGCGGAAAATATTTGTACTGTTTATTGGTGGGGTTGAAATTCACTTCCATTAGTTTTTAGGTGGGATTTTGGGCCGATCGGACGTTACCAACCGCCTATATGACTGGCAACGTACCCCTTAGGGGCGATTCGCCCTCAGAGAGGGGCTCTGGCCCGTCTCTGGCGCCACCAGAGGATTGGCGGTTGTGGTATCTATACCGTGTAAAGCAACTGAGGGTAGTGCCATGAATCAGAATGATGAAAACCGACTACTGCGTCGGTCTGAAGTAGCTAAACTTCTCGGCATCGGCGAATCAACGTGGTCTCGTTGGGTTGCAGAGGGTAAGGCGCCACGCGGGATTCGTCTCTCGTTACGGGCAGTCGCATGGCGATACTCCGACATATTAAAGTTCATAGAAGAACGAACGGACTAAGCGAGTAAGCATACTTCAGCTTGCTGAGCTTTTGAGGTGATCTAGGTAGTCAGCCCAGCGTTGCATCAAGACGCGGCGTTCGGGTAGAAATGTTGTGCGATTGTAAGCTCGACCGAGCGAATCACGCACGCGATGCGCAAGTTGCGCTTCGATGAGCTCTACTCGTTCGTGAAGTATTTCATCAAGCAATGTGCGTGCACTTGCCCTAAATCCGTGTGCGCTATGCTCCCGCCTTTTGGTGTGGCTTTTTTGGCTATTAATTCGATCTTTGTAGCCGAGTTTTTCTAAGGCACGATTTAGCGACTCTGGATTCGCGTGATTTTGGTGGTCGCGTTGACCGCGAAACACGTACGGTAGGTGACCAGTGTAGGGATGAATTGTTCTAAGTAGATCGATTGCCTGCCGTGACAGGGGAGCTAGGTGATCCATTTTATTGCTTTTCCCTTCCTTTTTATCTTGCCAGGGAATAATCCAAAGAGATTCTTCCCAATTGATATTTTCCCAGCGCATTTTGGCCAGCTCGACCGGACGCTGAAAAACCAGCGGTGCGACCTGCAGCATGGTACGGATGACCATAGACCCCCGGTAATTGTCGATCGCGCTAAGCAGGCGCCCGAATTCGACCGGCTCCACAATTGCCGCATGATGCTCGACCTGTTTCGGTGGCAGCACGCCCTGAAGTACCGCAGCCGGATTGTGGCGGGCGAGTCCGGATTGAACGGCAAACCTCAGTACCTGATTCAAAACTTGGCGCGCATTGTGCGCTGACTCCAATGCACCGCGGCCTGCAATCTCCTGTAGGAGCTGTGCGAGTTCAAATGTCTCAATCTCGGTAATTGGGCGTGATCGCAAACGCGGAATCAGATCATTGTCCAGTAGCGCCCGCCGCTTCTTCCGTGTCGACGGTGCCCAGGTTGGTTCACGGAGTTTGTACCAGTGCTCGGCCACCTGCTCGAATCGATTATTCTGGATTTGAAATTTCTCCCGTTCTTTTTGTTCACGCCAGGTGCGGGGATCGATCCCATCTGCCAATAGCTCCCGGTAATGCTCGCGAACTGCACGGGCCTTTTTGAGGGAGACGGCGGGGTAGGTGCCAAGGCCGATGTCGCACCTTTGCCCCTGCCAGACATAGCGGAAGAGCCAGCGTTTGGTGCTACTGGGGAGTACTTCGATCAACAGGCCTTGACCATCGCTCTTTCTGTACTTTTTATGCTCTGGTTTCAGAGCCTTCAATTTGGGGTCTGTCAAAAGCATGACGCTTGCCTCTTCTGTGCTTGATCTGCCTGCCGGGGAATTGTTGCCTTGCGGCAATGCGTACCTGTCGCGCAGAGGTGCATACTGGCAAGGAACCGGTAGGGCAGGTGCGGCGAGCACCGGGGATAGAGGCGGCGCTCGCCTACGGCGTGATCGGAGGACGGATGCTTGAATTTGGCGGATTGGCGTAGGGTAACAATTCGCGCTAACGCCCATGCTATAAGGGCTGGAAGCCGATTGTGTGGGTACGAAATTGCGGAAAGGCGCTGTAACCACACCTGTAACCACAGATTGTGGGTATACAGGGAGTGGATGTGAGTCGTTCTGAGAAAACAAAAAAGCCAGTAGACCTTGCGGTTACTGGCTTTTGAGCACATCGGAGAAAATCCGATAAAAGTAGATGGTGCCCAGAGGCGGAATCGAACCACCGACACGGGGATTTTCAATCCCCTGCTCTACCGACTGAGCTATCTGGGCTTTGCTGAATCGGGGTTGTCCCCGGCAGCGAGGCGCGTATTAAACCTGCTCTTCCGGGGGGAGTCAACCCCTTGATTGATAAATAGTTTTTGTGGTTTGTGAGTGGTCGCTTACTTGTCGCCGTCTTGCTCCGGCACAAAGCCTTCGGCGTCATCGTAGTCTTCGCCGCTGAAGAACTTGCTCATCTGCTCGGCCAGGTAGGCGCGGGAGGAGGGTTCCATCATATTCAGGCGCTTTTCGTTGATCAGCATGGTCTGGTGGGCCATCCACTCCTGCCAGGCCTTGGCGGAGACGTTGTCGTAAATGTCCTGACCCTTGGGCCCCGGGAAGGGCGGGTTGGGGAGGCCTTCCAGTTCTTGCTGGTATTTGCGGCAGAAGACGGTGCGGGACATGGGTTCTCCTATGTGTTTCGGGGCGCCTTGTATAAACAGAGCGTCAGCAGGGAGCCAGTAGTGGTTCCTTGAGCGCGACCAGCTGTTTCACCAGCCTGGCGATGGGCGCCGGCAATCCGAGGTCCTGAGCGGACCTGGGTCGGTCGAGCTGGCGCAGTTTATACCAGCCACTGGGTCCTTCTGCCACCTGTGCGGGCTTGCGTGGCAGAGTTATCCACACCGGGTGTATATCCAGGTGGAAGTGGCTGAAGGTGTGGCGCAGGGCTGGCAGGGCCTGAATCTCGCCGGGATCGAGATCCCGGGCTGCCAGCCACTCCTGGGCACTGGCCTCACCGCCGTCGTCCCCTTCCAGCTGTGGCGGTATCCACAGGCCGCCCCAGATGCCGGTGGCAGGGCGCTGCTCCAGGTACAGTTCGCCGTCGTGCTCGAGCAGTAACAGGGTGGCCTGGCGTACCGGCTTTTCCTTTTTCGGTTTTTTGCCGGGGTAGTCGGTGGGGTTGCCCTGGGCGCGGGCGATGCAGTGGTTAGCGAACGGGCAGCGCTCACAGGCGGGCTTGCTGCGGGTGCACAGGGTGGCACCCAGGTCCATCATGGCCTGAGTGTAGTCCCCAGTGCGTTCTCCGGGAGTGTAGCGCTCGGCTATCTCCCACATTCGATTTGCCACGGCGGTCTGTCCGGGCCAGCCGTCGATCGCGTGAATCCGGGCCAGCACCCGTTTGACGTTGCCGTCCAGGATCGCCGCTTGCAGGCCCATGCTGATACTGGCAATGGCGCCGGCGGTGGAGCGGCCGATGCCGGGCAGCGCAGACAGGCCCTCGACACTTTGCGGAAATTCGCCGCCGTGCGCATCGACCACCGTCTGCGCGCATTTATGCAGGTTGCGCGCGCGCGCGTAGTAGCCGAGGCCGCTCCAGTGGGCGAGTACCCGATCCTGGCTGGCAGCGGCTAGCGCCTCTACCGTAGGAAAAGATTCCATGAAGCGTTGGAAGTAGGGAATGACGGCGGTGACCTGGGTCTGTTGCAGCATGATTTCCGACACCCACACCCGGTAGGGGTTGATGTCCTGCTGCCACGGCAGATCGTGACGGCCGTGCTGATCGAACCAGTCAAACAGGGTTTTCTGGAAGCGCGCAGGCGTCTTGGGCTTGATGGTGGAATTGGTGGGCATGTGTATAAATGAAAAGTGGGCACCGCGAAGGGTGCCCATGCTACCGGTATACAGGCGCGATAGGTAGCGCGATCAGTCGTCCCGGTTGAACAGGCCTTTGAATTTGTCCTTCAGCTTGTCCTTCAGTTCTTCGGTCTTCTTTTCCACCTTGTCACCGTACTTCTTCTCGGCTTTGTACTTCAGCTCCTCGCGGATCAGATCATCCAGGCGACGACTGTCGGGCTTGCAGGTGGTGGCGCCGGCCTCGCTGAACTTGGCTTTGCAGCGCAGTGGCAGGGCGCGATTGCGCCAGCGCTCGTTCTGCACGGAGCAGCCGTTGCCAGAGGTCTTCTCGCCGACCAGCGCCAGGCCAAGGGCAAAGTCGAAGTCCTGCTGTTCGAGGTTGACGGTGCCATCACCGGTCAGGGCGATGTTCTCGATGCCGGCATTGATTCCTTCCACCTTGGCCACGTCACCATTCAGGTTGATGCCGGCGCGCAGGTCCTGCAGGCGTGTTTGCTGGGGCCATTCCCGCTCGGGCATCGCGGTCTTCTCCGCGTAGCTGACCAGCTGACACATGCCTTTTTCCAGATTGAAGGGAGACAGCGCCAGTTCCGCGGCGTTGAGCTGTACTGCGGCGCGCAGGTTTTTCTGCAGGGCGAGGGTATCGGCACCGCGGGTCTGGCCTACCCAGGTGAGGTCGGTTTTGCCGGACAGGGTTACCTTTTTCTGGTCGGCGGCTTCCGGTTCGTCGCTGGCAAACAGCGCTTCCTGTACCTTGGAGATCTCGACCCCGCTGAGGCCGCCGCTCAGTTCTCCGCGTGCGGAATCCCCGCGGGCATTGAAAACACCAGTGCTGTTCAGGGTGCCGCCGTAAAGGCCGGCGGCCAGTTTGTTCAGCTGGTAAAGGCCGTTGTTTACGTTGACTGCCAGCTCCGGTTTGTCGATTTCGAAATCCAGGGCGTGTAGTTTTTTCAGGGTCAGATCCAGTTTGGCGTTGAAGCCGCGCATGGATTCCAGCGGCAGTTCCACCGGCTGTGCCGCCGCCACATCCGCACTCAGCTCGTCCTGTTGTGGTGCCGCGACTGGCGGTGGCAGGTAGTCATCGACATTTAGTTCACCACCATTCAGGGTGAGCGATACGCTGGGTACCGCCTTTGCAGAGGTGCTGGCCTGGTAGCTGGCGCTGCCATCAAAGCGGTTACCGTCCAGTGTCAGTTGCAGTGGTTCCAGAGACATCTGCTTGTCGGTGCCGCTTATATCGGACTCGATATGCAGTGTTTTCAAGGCGCTGCTGCTCTGGGGTTTGTACTCGCTGCCCACCGCCGCGAGCCAGCTGGTAATCGGCTCCACCTCCACATTCAGGTTGAGCTGGATCTGCCAGGGCGCATCTGCCTTGGCGTGGCGCACGTTACCGCGCAGATTGATCTCGGCCTTCGCGCCTTCGGCACTGGTGAGTTTGATGTTGGCAGGTTGCAGGCGCAGGCCGTGCAGACCGTCGTCGATGGCCAGGGTGCTGCGAATATCCAGACTGACCGGCTCGGGGAGGTCGCTGCCCGCCAGTTCGGCGCTCAGGCGTACGTCACCGGGTTTGCCGCCGGGCACCAGATTGTCTGCGGTAATACGCAACTTGTTGATCGCGTATTCCGTGCCGGCTTGCCTGTCGGTGTAGCGCAGCACGCCGTCTTCAAGGCGCAGTTTTTCCAGCGCCAGCTCCAAACCGCCAGAGGTCTGCTTTTCCTCTTTGGGAATATCCAGGGGTGGCGGGGTTTCGCGTTGCTGCTTTTCATCCAGCTCGGCTTTCGCTTCCATGGCGTCGGTGATCAGCTCCCAGTTGCCCTTACCGTTCTTGTCCACGGTCAGAGCTACCTGCGGGCCGAGCAGTACGATCTCTTTGGCTTCGATGCGCTTGTCGAGAAGCGGCATCAGCGCCACGCCGACGGCCACCTTGTCCGCTTCAAGCAGAGATTCACTCGGCAGGGCCAGCGGCGCCAGTTTCACGCCTTCGAGTTTGAGCGCGACATTGGGCCAGATCTGCCAGCCGATATCGCCGTCGAGGGTAAGGGCAATACCCTGCTCGGCAGCCAGCTGCACGATCTTGGGTTTGTACTGATTGGCGTCGACACCGGAAAGGAACCAGGCGACAACACCGGCGAAGAGAGCAAAAAGAATAACGAGGGTGATAAGTCCGCGTTTGATCCAGGCCATACAGGGCGCATCCTTATTCTGGAAATGGCGAGAAGGGGGCAGCGCCCGGAACCCGTGTTGCGGACGCTGCGGATGCGACTATTGAAGCAGTTGCCGGTCAGAAATGAAACCTCGGAGGGCGCTGTGCATGAAGGGGCGCGCCGGACCAGGTGATCAGTGATCCATGTGGCGCCCGGCACGCAGCACCAGTTCAGACACGGCGTTGTGCATGCGGATAAAAATTGTCCGGATCAGTGCGATGGTGATGTTGCTGCCGTCGGTCACCACGATGCCGATCAGTCTGCCGAGCCGGATCAGCAGTCGCGTGACCCAATGGGAAACCTTCTTGCCAAAATCGTGGGCTTTCTTGAGGAAAATCGCCAGCTGGTCCATCAAGGTAAATGTCGTGGACCCTCCGAGTACCAGCGCGATCCCTGCCAGCTCGACCACTTTTTTCAGCACCCACATCACCGCTTCTGCGGCTACCCAGGCGGTACTGAGGGTGAGCGAAAGCGGGCCGTCTGATTCGAGCCAGCTCTGAATACTCCGCTGAATGGGGGTCGGCGGCCGCTTCTTTCTCACCAGCGTCCAGTTGTGCTTCTCCTCGGTGCCTGACAGGGAAGCGATGTAATTGGCCATTTTATGGTATTCAGCCGGGTTGAGTGCCGCACTGGAGTCGAGCAGCAGGTCCCCGGGGCCGCTATCGGGGACATGCATAAATGGCCAGGTCGGCACCATGGGGACCGGATCGGTGCGGTGATACACGCGGAAGATGTTTTCACTTCCCAGGCGTCGACGGGCGCCGTCAGAGAAGAAATTCAGGCCCACGCGGGGGCTGCCAAAGGTGTACAGATTTACGGCCCGACCGCTTTTCGCTTTCAGGTAATCCGCGGTCAGCGTGGCGAGAGCGCCACCGAGGCTATGGCCCACACAGTGAATGGTGTGGATATTCTCGGGAATATTGCTGACGAAGCGATCCAGATCTGGAAGGAATGTCTGAAACGCGTAATAAAACCCCTGGTGGACCAGTCCTCCGGTTTTGAACTGTTTCAGGCCTGCGTTCAGATCGGTGAGCGCATCGTAGCCGTTGGAGGTGCCTTTCAGAGCAATCAGGGCCTCCCCTTTGCGCTGCTTGATCCCGGTGGCTGCGAGTCCCAGTGACTGCTCTTTCTTCAGCAGAATAAAAGCGCCGGTCTTGCCGCTCAGGTCGCTGTCCGTATCGAAGTTGAACTGGTCGGAATAGAGATCAAAAAACAGCTTGCGAGTATTTTTGTTTTTGATCAGGTAAATATCATTGGCGATATTGGCGCTGAGCTCTGGAGTAAGGTGTGCCACGTGAATTCCTTTTCAGCGTAAATGGTAGAGTCAGTTTTCGTTTTGCCAGGTGCAGCGTGTTCCCAGAATGGAGCCGAAAGCCCGTTGGGTTTTTGATTCGTCGGTCAGTTCGCAGGTGAGGCGTAAGGGCGAACCCTGCATTTCACTGTTGAACTCTGCATCCCGCTTTGCGTAATTCCAGATTTCGTACTCCTCACCCTCATATTGCACCGTCACATACTGCGCCGCGACAAACTCCATGGGGAAGGCTTTGAGAAGGTGGTTCTCGAATTCCGCGGGAAGGGTGACACGGCCATTGTCGTCTGCGGTGAACTGGTCGGTGTGCTCTTTCTTCCATTCGATAGTGCGGGTAATGGTTGCGCCTTTTGCGGGCTCACCCTTGAACAGAATGGAGATTTCCATTTCGGAAAAAGTGCAGGCTTTCAGTGGATTCATTTTCGACATGGCAGCTCCCGGCCAGGGCAGTGAAAGAATCAGAAGTGCTGTGATCAGGATGATGAAAAATTTTTGCACCGATTCCTCGTCCGTGATTTTAGGTTCAGCTGGTGATTGTAAGGCGAAATGCGCACATGTCGAGAGGTGAGTTGTCGGATGGTTTAGGTGGTACTTTCGTGCAATGCATTATCGTTTGTACTTTGGGGTGGAGAGTGCGGAAGGTGGGGAGATTTCAAGGCGAGGAATTAAAGGGAGATACAAAAATGCCCGCGCAATACCAGTCGGCGTTGCGCGGGCAGGATTAACGCGCGTTAGAAGTGGAGGCGCACACCTGCTTCAATACTGCGTCCCGCTTCCGGCGCGAAGTCGCGCAGCAGGGAAGTCGCGTTGCGGATCTCTTCGTCCAACAGGTTGCGGGCGTTGGCGAAGACGACGGCGTCGTTGCCGGCCAGCTTGAAGTTGTACTGCGCGGTTAGGTCCATGCGGGTGTAGGCGTCGGTAGTTTCTTCAAAGGCGCCGGGGCGCTGCTGGGCGGTGGCGTGGGTGTTGCGCCATTGCCAGTTCCAGTTGGCGTAGTCGCCACCCAGTGCAAAACCATAACGCAGTGGCGGCAGGCGCGGCACTGACGTCGACTGGCCGGGGATGCGGTTGTCGAAGCTCGCGCGCACGCTGTCACCAAACAGGGTCAGGCTCAGGCCGCTGGCGAGCGGAAACTGCACCGAAGCCTCGGCGCCATAGAAGGTGGCGTCGCGGTTCTGGTAACCGTAAATGGCGAACTCGCTTTCCTCGTCTTCCAGGCCGGTATTGGCGGCATAGATGTAGTCACCGATGCGGTTGTAGAACACATTGGCTTCCACTTTGGCTGCATGCCAGCCACTGGCATCCTGGTTGTGATGGTGGTAACCGAGCTCCAGGTTGACGGAGTTTTCCTTGTCGAGATTTGCGTCGCCGATCAGGTAGCGGGACTCCGCCAGGTGTGCGCCGTCGGCAAACAGCTCTTCCGCGACCGGCGCGCGCTCGGCGCTGGTGAGGCCCACACTCAGGTGCTGGTGCTCGGCAAGGAAGTACTGCAGCGCACCTGACAGGGCGACCAGGTTGAAGTCTCGGTCGCTGCCGTATTCCGGATCAATGGTGACATTTTCCAGGCGTGCGCCCAGGTCCAGGTGCCAGTTTCCCCACTCGCGCTCTTTCATGCTGAAGGCGCCGATGCTGTCGGTGATGGACGGGCGAATGAACGCCTCCTCGCCAATCGCCGCGAAGTCCTTGCGGGACAGTTGCAGGCCATAGGCGCCACGCCACTCACCGCCGGCGTCGTGCGTCACTTCCACGCGACTTTCCCAGGCGTCGTTGGTGAAGCGGGTGCCTTCATGGAAGTGACCGTCGTGTCCCTCCAGCTCCACATGCTCGTAGTTGTTGTGGCCGAGGCGGAAGCTCACCTTGTCCCAGTACTCGCTGTTGAAGCGGTGCTCGCCTTTCAGGTCGTAACGGGTCTGGGCCAGATCAATGCGCACCGGTTCGGCGCCGTGCTCTTCATGTTCATCGTGCCCCTCTTCCAGTGTGTGTTCGTCACCCTCGTCCTCGTGATGAACGTGCGTGCCGAGGGGGATGCCGTAATTGTTTTCCAGCCGATTTACGGACAAGCCAGCAAAACCACTTTCGGTCACCCAGGACAGGCCAGCACTGCCGCTCTTGGCGCGCGCGCTGGTATTGCCCACAAAGCCGTCGGTGTTGAACGCCTCTTCGTGCTGTTCGACTACCGCGTGTTCTTCGTGGTCCTCGTGGGCATGGATAGCGAGACCGGGGATACGGGTGTTGCCGTTCTCCCGGTAGACCCCGTCCAGGTACCAGGCCAGGTTGCCGGCACCGCCCTGCAGGCGGAATACGCCAGCGTCCTGGCTGTTGGCAGTGTCGTGGCGCATTTCAACCGCGCCGTCCATCTGTTCCGGCACCGCGGTTGGGATACGCCCATCGATCACGTTCACCACGCCACCGATGGCGCCGCTGCCATAGCGCAGAGTGGCAGGTCCGCGCAGGATCTCGATACTCTCGGCCAGCAGGGGCTCGATGCTGGCGGCATGGTCAGAGCTGGTGTTGGAGGCGTCGGCGGTATCCAGGTTGTCGCTCAGCACCTTCACCCGGTTGGCACTCTGGCCCCGAATCACCGGCAGGCCCACACCGCTACCGAAGGCGGCGTTGGCCACGCCCAACTGGCTGTTGAGGGTCTGGCCCAGGGTAGAGGCGGCCGCCTTGCGCAGCTCGTCGCCGCCCAGTACGGAAACCGGCGCCGCCACCGCGTCTGCGGGCTTGGCCAGAGGCGAGACGGTGACATTCACCTCCTCGATGGACTCATTGGTGGTGGCCTGGGCGGAAACCGCGGAAGACACAGCAGAAGACAATGCGCAGGCAACGGCCAGCGCCAGAGTATTTACTCGGTACATTTCGAATTATTCCTGTCAATCACGGGCAGCGGCCATCCACAAAGGCCGGTGCCGCAATACATAAGCGTTAGTACCGCTAACCCGGTCGTTGTAAGTCTGGGTTGGCGGGCGTGATCAGCTGAGTGACAGGAGTGCGGGCGGGCCGCGGGCGGACTGGCGTTCCGGCTGGCAATCGAGGGCCACCGGGGCCTGCTGCTCGATATACAGCGGGGCCAGGTCTTCGGTAGAGAAGGTAAATTCACTGCCCACGGGCGCGGGCGTGTGGTTGTGGGACAGCTCGCACAGCTCGTGCGACTTGTCATCGATATGGATATGCTCCGCCAGCACCGGCTGCGCGAGCATCAGCGCGAACAGCAGTACAAGGCTGACCCACACGGGGGTCTTGTGGCGGGGGTACATAGTCATGGGGCGTATGATATTTGATCTTTGCAGCGAATCAAGTTTCATCTGACACTATCGCCCAAATTCCGGTGCATTTGGGCGTATAATTCGCGCCTTCTGTCCCAGCGGGGCCATTGCATGCCCCAACCGTCATCAAGGATGTAAAGCCCATGCGCACCGCCAGCGTCACTCGCGACACCCTGGAAACCAAAATCAAGGTCAGCGTCAATCTCGACGGCAAAGGCACCGGCAAATTCGACACCGGTGTGCCCTTCCTCGAGCACATGATGGACCAGATTGCCCGCCACGGCATGATCGACCTGGACATCACCTGCGATGGCGACACCCATATCGACGATCACCACACGGTGGAAGATATCGGCATCACTCTCGGCAAGGCCATCACCGAAGCCGTCGGCGACAAGAAAGGCATGACCCGATACGGCCACAGCTACGTCCCCCTGGACGAGGCGCTGAGCCGTGTGGTTATCGACTTCTCCGGCCGCCCGGGCCTCACCCTGAATGTGCCGTTCACCCAGAAGCGCATCGGCAACTTCGACACCGAGTTGTTCTATGAATTCTTCCAGGGCTTCGTCAACCACGCCCTGGTCACCCTGCACATCGACTGCATCCGCGGCTTCAACGCCCACCACCAGATCGAAACCGTGTTCAAGGCCTTCGGCCGCGCCCTGCGCATGGCCCTGACCCCGGACCCGCGCATGGAAGGCGCCATGCCCTCCACCAAAGGCGTACTGTAAAGTCAGCAGGAGGAGCCAGCACCATGCAGAAGATCGTCGTCCTCGACTACGGCATGGGCAACCTTCACTCGGTTGCCAGCGCCCTGCAAAAAGTCGCCCCCGGTGACCAGGTCGTTCTCGCCACCACCCCGGAACAGGCCGAGGGCGCCGACCGCCTCATCGTTCCGGGCGTTGGCGCCATCCGCGATTGTGTGGAGGGATTCATTCGGCCGGGCTTCGTGCCGCTGCTGAATCAGTGCATCGAATCCGGCATGCCCATTCTCGGCATCTGCGTCGGCATGCAGATCATGATGGCGCGCAGCGAAGAAAACGGCGGTGTCGATTGCCTCGGTATCTTTCCGCAGCCGGTAAAGTTTTTCGGTACCGATCTGCATGAAAACGGCGAGCGATTGAAGGTCCCGCATATGGGCTGGAATCGCGTGTACCAGAAAATCGACCACCCGCTATGGCGCGATATTGAAAGTGGTAGCCGCTTCTATTTTGTGCACAGCTACTATGTGCCCGCGGAGGGCAACGACGCCGTTGCCGGCGAGACCGACTATGGTGTTCAGTTCGCATCCGCGATTACCCGAGATAATATTTTCGCCACCCAGTTTCACCCGGAAAAAAGTGCGGATGCAGGCATGCAGCTGCTGAAGAATTTTGTCGGTTGGAACGGCAGCAATTAATAAAAGCTGGCAACAGGAAGTTAAACAAAATGATCGTAATCCCGGCCATTGACCTTAAAGACGGCGAATGTGTGCGCCTGCGTCAGGGTGAAATGGAAGATGCCACCGTCTTCTCCGACGACCCCGTCGCCACCGCCGAACACTGGCTCAACCACGGTGCCAAGCGACTGCACATTGTCGACCTCAACGGTGCCTTTGCCGGCAACCCTGTCAATGGCGATGCCGTCAATGCCATCGCCCGCCAGTTCCCACAGTTCCCCATCCAGATCGGCGGTGGTATCCGCGATCTCAAGACCATCGAATGGTATCTGGACGCCGGTGTCAGCTGGACCATTATCGGCACCGCCGCGGTAAAAAATCCCAAGCTGGTGCGCGAAGCCTGCCGTGAGTTCGAAGGCCATATTATCGTCGGCCTCGACGCCAAAGACGGCCTCGTGGCCACTGAAGGCTGGGCCGAGGTCTCCGACGTAAAGGCCACGGAACTCGCCAAAGAATTTCAGGACTGCGGTGTTAGTGCCATCGTCTACACCGACATTGCCCGTGACGGCATGATGCAGGGCGTCAACCTAGAGTCCACCATGGACCTCGCCCGCGCTGTGCAGATTCCGATTATTGCCTCCGGCGGTGTCAGCAGTATCGAAGACATCGAAAAACTGCTCCAGGCAGGCGACGGCAAAACTGAAATTTTTGGTGCCATCACCGGTCGTGCCATCTACGAAGAAAAGCTCGATCTGCGCGCTGCGCAGGAACTGTGCGACAACTGGACCAAGTAATTAAAATTAGGTAAGCGGAACAACTCAATGGGCCTCGCCAAACGCATTATTCCCTGTCTCGACGTCGACGCCGGCCGTGTGGTCAAAGGTGTTAATTTCGTCGACATCCGGGACGCCGGTGACCCGGTGGAAATCGCCCGTCGCTACAATGAAGCCGGTGCCGACGAAGTTACCTTTCTCGACATTACCGCCACCCACGAAGGCCGCGACACTACCTTGCACACCGTGGAAAAAATGGCCTCCCAGGTATTTATTCCTCTCACGGTTGGTGGTGGCGTGCGCGAGCTGCAGGATATCCGTAACCTGTTGAATGCAGGCGCCGACAAAACCGCAATCAACTCCGCCGCGGTATTCAATCCGGACTTTGTGCGCGAAGCCGCCGACCGCTTTGGTAGCCAGTGCATCGTCGTCGCCATCGATGCCAAACAGGTAGGGGAAGGCAAGTGGGAAATCTTCACCCACGGCGGGCGCAAACCCACCGGTATTGATGCGGTGGAGTGGGCGAAAAAAATGGACAGCTACGGTGCCGGTGAAATCCTGTTGACCAGTATGGATCGTGACGGCACCAAGAACGGATTCGACCTGGCCCTTACCCGCGCCATCTCGGACGCTGTCACGGTGCCGGTGATCGCCTCCGGTGGTGTGGGCAACCTGCAGCATCTCGCCGACGGCGTGCTAAAGGGGGGTGCCGATGCCGTACTCGCCGCGAGCATTTTCCACTTCGGCGAATACACAGTGGGCGAGGCCAAGCAGTTTATGCAGGATGCCGGCATCGAAATGCGGATCTGATTACGGTGAGGCAGCCTGGCGTGAGCAGTTTGATATAGGCCGGCTGGCGGGGGGCAGAAACCTGTCGGGCTAAGTCGCGAGCATTCCCGCGTTTTTTTCCTTAAATCGGTATTTCAGAATTTGTGCGCATTATGCCAGCGCCGTGCGCGCAGACTGCCAAACGGGCGTACATTGCCGGTATATTTCTTGAGTGGGTTGAGGAAGTTGTCTACCGCGTTTTGCGCCTCTTCACGGCAAGTGTAGGGGCCGAAGGTCCTGCCTCCGCGCACGGTGAAATACCAGTCGTTATCCAGTTTGAAAAAACGATCTGCGCGAGGTGGGATGGATCCTCCCTGTTCGCCACGACGATACTGCTGCATGACAACCTCCCACCGCTACATCTGATACCACTTTCGCCGTTTCCACCGCTGGGTGTTCAGCATCGGAAAACCGCACCCAATTAAAAGACTAGCCAATAATCGGGTGCCGGCCTCTACATCTGGCTGAATTTACAGGTCTTCAGCGCGAATCTGCGCAACTTGATCCTTTTTCGCCGGTGAGCTGCTTTCCTCGCTGCCTTGCGGGGCGCGGCGAACATAAAGGTTCAGGCCTTTGAGTACATTCAGTGCTTCAAATACCTGGTTGTCGCGGCTGTACCAGTCGTCCTGACCGGCCTTGGCTTTCTTGCGATCTTCTGAACCGCTTTCCTTGCCGCCATTGCCATTACCCAGATGCCCGGCCAGGTCCGCTTCGGTGGTGCGCGCACGACCATCCAGGCGGGTGACCTGCACGCGTTCCACGGTGATATCCGGCTTGATGCCCTGAGCCTGAATCGAACGCCCCTTGGGCGTAAAGTACAGGGCCGTGGTGAGTTTGATCGCGCGGTCTTCGTTGATCGGGATCACCGTCTGCACTGAGCCTTTGCCGAAGCTGTCGGTGCCCATCACTACGGCGCGACGATGGTCCTGCAATGCACCAGCCACGATTTCCGCGGCGGAGGCGGAGCCGTCGTTAATCAGTACCACCAGCGGTGCACCGTTGGTGATGTCACCGGAACTGGCGGAGTAGCGCAGGTTGGAGGATTCGTTGCGACCCTCGGTGTAGACCACCAGACCGTCTTCAAGAAATGCGTCGACAACTTCCACCGACGACTGCAATACGCCACCGGGGTTGTTGCGCAGGTCCACCACCAGGCCCTTGAGCTCGCCTTCCTTCTTGAGCTTTTTCATTGCCCGCATCAGGTCGCCACCGGTATCCAGCTGGAACTGGCTGATCCGCAGGTAGCCGTAGCCGTCTTCGAGCATCTCGCCACGCACACTGTACACGCGCACCTTGTCGCGCTTGACGGTGACATCGAAGGGCTCCTTGTGCCCCTTGCGGCCGATGGTCAGGACCACCGACGAGCCGACCGGGCCGCGCATTTTTTCCACCGCCTGGTCTAGGCTCACACCGCGCATGGATTTTCCCGACATGCGCAGAATCACGTCCCCGGCGCGCAATCCTGCGCGCTCGGCTGGAGTGTCGTCCATCGGGGTAATGATGGTGATGTAGTCGTCTTCGATGCCCACCTCGATACCCAGGCCGGCAAATTCGCCGGTGGTATGGGCTTGCAGGTCGTCGAAGGAGCGACTGTCGAGATAGGCGGAGTGCGGGTCCAGCCCCTGGAGCATGCCCTTGATCGCGTATTCCAGCAGGGTGCTGTCGTCCACTTCATTGACGTAACCCTGGCGGATCTGCTCGAACACTTTGGCAAAGCTGCGCAGGTCTTCCAGTGGCAGGCGGGATTCGGCTTCAAGCGAAGTGCGCTCGGCACTGTCGCCTTGACCGCCCTGGCTGAGTCCCATCAGCGGCAGAGCGGTGAGAGCTGCGGCACCGATCACGCGGGCCACCATTTTCGGGGTGAACATAGTCTGCACGTCCTTGGCATTTATCGTTACTGTCCAAGAAGAATTGTAGACCCGGCACTCCCTAGGGGTTTGAACTTGGCGGGGAAGTAAACTGGCGTGTGTGCGGAGGGAATATAAAGTGCAAAGGGATCTGTGCTAGGGCGGGGCGCTTGAGCGCCGGCTCAGCCCCGGCACCAGATGGTCGGATCCTGCGGTTTGCCGTGGCGGCGAATCTCGAAATACAGGCCCGGCTGGCTGAGGCCGCCGGTATTTCCCACTTTGGCGATGGTGTCACCGCGCTCCACCCATTCACCGATAGCGCGGGTAAGGGACTGGTTGTGACCATACAGGCTCATGTAGCCGTCACCGTGGTCGAGAATGATCAGCATGCCCTGGCCGCGCAGGTAATCGGCAAACACCACCCGGCCGCGGTGAATCGCATTGACCGGTGCACCTTCGTTGGCGCGAAGGGTTATCCCGGTCCAGGTGATGCCGTTGGCGCGGCGCTGGCCGAAGGCATTGGCGCGGCGGCCGCTGGTGGGCCACTGCATGCGCCCGCGCTGCTTGGTGAAGGGGGTCTGGTCGCTGGGGTTGATCAGGCTGGCGATGGCGCGGCCGACCTCGTCCACCAGGCGCTGCAGTCGGCTGCGGTCGCTGTGTAGCTGGTTCAACTCGCCGCTTTTGCTGGCGAGCTGCTGTGCGAGTTTGTCCAGGGTGCGCTGGCGGCTCTGCTGGGCACTTACCAGGGCGCGGCGCTTGTCCTCCAGCTGGCTGCGCTCACGGGCAAGGGTGTCCTGCTCACGCTGGATGCCGGAGCTGACGGTGCTGAGCTGGCTGAGGGTGCTGACGTAATCGTCGATGACGCGGCTGCGTTGTTTGAGGAAGTAGTCGTGGTAGCGGAGTTGGCGGGCGATGTGCTGGGGATCTTGCTGGTTGAGGAGCAGTTTGATCTGCTCCTGGCGACCGAGTCGGTAAGCGGCGGCGACTTCCTGCTCGACCCGCCGCTGCATACTTCGGCGGGATTCCTCCAGCTGTTTTTCTTCCCGCTTCAACTCCTGCAGCTTCTCGCCGCGGCTCTGCATGTCCGACTTGATCTTGTCGATCCGCTGCAGCAGCTCCGAGATGTCTTTCTCGTTGGATTCCAGGTCCTTGAGCAGCTGGTCGCGGTCGCTTTTGACCTGGTTGAGCTCCTGCTGCAGGGACTCGATACGTTGCTTGATTTCCGCCAGTCGCGCCTGCTGTTCTTCGTCCGCCGCCTGCGCGAAGCAGGCGGGGACCAGTAGCAATGAGGACAGCAGGGCTGCGATGACAACTGCAGAAATTTTCATGGAGACTGTTTTACCTCGTGGGATCAGTCCGGATTAATTCAGTTTTACCAGCGGCTCGCCGGTCATTTCCACCGGCTGCGGCAGGCCCATCAATGCCAGCATGGTGGGTGCCACATCCGCGAGGCTACCGCCATCGCGCATGGTCACATTGCGCTCGCCCACATACACAAAGGGTACCGGCAGGGTGGAGTGCTGGGTGCTCACCTGGCCGGAGCCGGCGTCGAACATCTCCTCCACATTGCCGTGGTCGGCGGTGATCAGCACCTCGCCACCGGCAGCCAGCGCGGCCTTGGTCACACGGTCCACGCAAACGTCCAGCGCTTCCACCGCCTTGACCGCGGCCTCGAACACGCCGGTGTGGCCGACCATGTCCCCATTGGCATAGTTGCAGATGATGGCGTCGAACTTGCCACTCTCGATCGCGGCGACCAGTTTATCGGTTACTTCCGGCGCGCTCATCTCCGGTTGCAGGTCGTAGGTGGCCACGTCCGGGGATTTGATCAGGATACGCTCTTCGCCATTGTAGGGCTCTTCGCGGCCGCCGCTAAAGAAGAAGGTCACATGCGCATACTTTTCTGTCTCGGCGATGCGCAGCTGGGTCTTTTCCTGCGTCTGCAGGTACTCCCCGAAGGTGTTCACCAGGTTTTCCGGTGGGAAGGCACAGCTGGCGTCGATATTGGCGGCGTATTCCGTGGTCATGACGAAATCGGCCAGCTTCGGGGTCACTTCGCGCTCGAAGCCATCGAAGGCCGGGTCGGTAAAGGCGCGGGTCAGCTGACGCGCGCGGTCCGGACGGAAATTCATGAAGATCAGGGCATCGCCATCCTTGACCGGGGCGGCTTCACCGATGCGGGTCGGGGCAACAAATTCATCGTTTTCGTCGCGGGCGTAGGCGGCCTCCAGGGCGGCCAGGGCACTGGCGGCGTGGTGCTCGGCTTTGCCCTGGGTAATCAGGTCGTATACGGGCTGTACCCGGTCCCAGCGGTTGTCGCGATCCATGGCGTAGTAGCGGCCGGCGACGCTGGCGATATGCGCATTGCCGAGGGCATCGCACACCTGGGTCAGGCGCGCCAGTGGGGTTTCCGCGCTGCGCGGCGCGGTGTCGCGGCCATCGGTGAAGGCGTGAATGTACACCGCCTTGGCGCCGCGCTGGGCGGCCAGGGTGGCCATGGCAACGATATGATCGTCGTGGCTGTGCACTCCGCCGTCGGAGGCCAGGCCCATGATATGCACGGCGCCGTCGTTGGCGATGGCCTTGTCCACTGCGGCGGTATAGGCGGGGTTCTTGAAGAACTCGCCGTCCTTGATGGCCTTGTTGATTCGGGTGAAGTTCTGATACACCACGCGGCCAGCGCCCAGGGTCATGTGGCCCACTTCGGAATTACCCATCTGGCCTTCCGGCAGCCCCACAGCCATTCCGGAGGTGTGGATCAGGGTCTTGGGGCGGGTGGCCCAGATGTTGTCCCAGACCGGGGCATTCGCTGCCGCAATGGCGTTGTGCTCGGTGTGCTCGCTGTGGCCGAAGCCGTCGAGAATCAGCAGTACCAGGGGGCGTTTGGGCGAAGACTCGGATGCCATGGGATCGGAATTCCTGTGTTGGGTTGATGGAAGATCATTTGGCGTCATTGCCAGGGGACGGAACTCGCGAGGGAGTTTTGCCGCAGGTGGCGGATTTTAACCTGTTTCCGGCGCCCGGGTCAGTAATTGAGCAGTGATTGCGATGAAAGTGGCGCGATAGTGAGGCGAAATTGCTGGTTAAGAATTGGCCATCATCGTGTATACTGCGCCACCTTCGAGTCGCTGGCACGCATGCTATACAATGCCCGGCGTAAACGTGACCGACTGATGCGTCATCGGTCTCACTTAAAACAACAAATGTGAATTTCTGGGGGCGAAGTGGATTTTTTCGTCTTTATCAGCGAGCAGTGGCTGCTGGTGAGTCTGTTGGTGGCGCTGATTTACGCGCTGGCGATTACCGAACGTATCAAGGCGGGTAAGCCCGCGTCGGCCCATGAGGCCACCCTCCTGATTAACACCCAGGATGCACGGGTGGTGGATCTGCGCGATCGCTCCGAGTTCGCTGCCGGGCATATTGTGGATGCCATCCACATACCCCACGGCGAGATCGAGAAGCGCATCGGCGAACTGGCACCCTATAAAGAGAAGACACTGATCCTGGCGGACAAAATCGGCCAGCACGCCGGACCGGTGGGGCGCCAGCTGAAGAAGGCAGGCTACACTGTACGCCGTCTTGAGGGCGGCATGTCCGAATGGTCGAATCAGAAGCTGCCGCTGGTGAAAGGCTGAGCCGGGGCGCTGAACCCGCTCTACCGAGAAGCAAAGAGGTTATCCGGTTGTGAAAGAAGTCGTTATCTACACCACCCGCTTCTGCCCCTTCTGCGTCCGCGCGAAATATCTGCTGGATAACAAGAACGTTCCGTACACGGAAATTTCAGTGGATGGTGACCGCGCGCTGCGCGCAGAAATGACCGCGAAAGCGGGCAGACACACGGTGCCGCAGATCTGGGTCGGTGACGTGCACGTGGGCGGATGCGACGAGCTGATGGCTATCGAGCGCAGCGGTGAGCTGGACAAGTTGTTGGCGTGAAACCGGCCTGAAGAATTTTCAGTGATATGCCTTGAAAGGGTATTTCGAGGCCCCCATAAGTAAGACCCATACAGGGAGTCTTTCTTTCAGGGAAGGCAGACAATAATCTATTTTTACGACAGGCAGTGACATGGCTGAAGAACAAAACGGCGCAGCAGTAAACGGCGAAGCGCAACAAGTACAATTCGCAATGCAGCGCATTTACCTGAAAGACCTCTCCTTTGAGACTCCGATGGGCGCCGAGGTTTTCAAAAAGCAGTGGAAACCGGAAGTTAATCAGGAACTGAACACCAAGACCGCGAAGATCGACGAAGATCTGTACGAGGTCGCCCTGACCCTGACCATCACCGTCAAGGTGGAAGGCGAAACCGCTTTCCTGGTGGAAGTGCAGCAGGCTGGCCTGTTCGGCATCAAGGGCCTGGAAGGTCAGCAGCTGGCTCAGGCGCTGAACACTGCCTGCCCGAACATCCTCTTCCCCTACGCGCGCGAAGTGGTAGATAACGTGGTAACCAAGGGCTCCTTCCCCGCCCTGATGCTGCCGCCGATCAATTTCGACGCCCTGTTTGCCGCCGCTCTGCAGCAGGCGCAACAGCAGGCCGCGCAAGGCGAAGAGAAGACCGACGCTTAAGTTTCGGTACGCTCAGAAAAAGGCTCCTTCGGGAGCCTTTTTTGTGCCTGACGTAATGGTTTGCAACTGCCGGGTCAGTTAATTTACCTGGCCCGGTGGCAACGCTGCCAAAGACCGATCAATGGAGTGTTACCCCATGAAGTGGGACTTCCCGCAACCTTTCGTACACAACATCCAGGTCAAGCCCGCGCACGTCGACGGCCTGCACCACGCCAACAATGCCGAATATGTGCGCTGGTGTGAGCGTGCCGCCTGGTTGCACAGCGTCGAGCTGGGCCTGGATGTCACCAATTACCAGTCCATGGACCGCGGAATGGCCATTCGCCACGCGGAGTACGACTATATACTGGCTGCCAGAGAGGGCGACGAACTGCAGATCGCCACCTGGCTGACCAGGGTCGATGGCCGGCTCAATATGACCCGCAAGTTTCAGGTGTACCGCGCCAGTGACGAGGCCCTGGTGCTCCGGGCCACCTGGCAGATGGTGTGCATCGAGCTCTCCAGCGGCAAACCCAAGCGGATGCCGCAGACCTTCAAGGAAATCTACTGTCCCGCCGTAGTCAGTGCCGAGGGCGGGTAACGCGCCCACACACAATCACAACTCCCAGGGAGTGCCCGTATGAGCGACACGATTACCCTCACCAAGAACACCGGCGCCCTCAAAGGTAAAACCATTTTTATCACCGGTGCCAGCCGGGGTATCGGCCGTGCCATCGCGCTCAAGTGTGCTGCCGACGGTGCCAATATCGCCATTGCGGCCAAGTCTGCCGAACCTCACCCCAAGCTCCCCGGTACCATCTTCACCGTGGCCGAAGAGATCGAGGCCACCGGTGGTGTGGCCCTGCCGATGCAGGTGGATGTGCGGGAGGAGGAGCAGGTGGCCGAGGCGATGAAGAAAACCGCTGAGACCTTCGGTGGCATCGACTGCGTGATCAACAATGCCGGCGCCATCAACCTCACCAGTGTCGAGTCCACGCCGCCCAAACGCTATGACCTGATGATGGATGTGAACGCCCGTGCCGTGTACCTGACCGCTCACCTGGCCATCCCCTACCTCAAGCAGTCGGAGTGCGCCCATATCCTCAGCCTGTCGCCGCCACTGAATCTGGAGCCGCGCTGGCTCGGCCCCTTTGCGCCCTACGCGCTGTCCAAGTTCGGTATGACCATCCTGAGCATGGGGCTGGCGGAAGAGCTGAAAAAGACCAGTATCAATGTCGCTACCCTGTGGCCGCGCACACTGGTGGCCACGGCGGCCATTGAATTTGCCGTGGGCAACCGCGAAATGTTCGAGCAGAGCCGCAAACCCATAGTGATGGCCGATGCCGCCTACGAGGTGCTGATCACCACCAATCGGGGCCTGAACGGTGCCCAGCTGATCGACGAGGCACTTTTGCATGAACGCGGGGTGGAAGATTTCACCCAATATGCGCACAATCCCGCCAAGGCCGGCGAGCTGGCGGTGGATCTGTTTCTCGATCCCTGACCAGGCTTGCCAGTGCGTACTGGCAGAGAGGTAAGTGGGGGGCGTTGTGGACAAGAGCGATCTGGAAGATTTTCGCGGTGCGATGGGGGCGCTGGGAGACGTAAAACCACTGGCACCCAGGCATCGGCAGTCCGCCTTCAAAAAGGATGCGCACCATGATGCACTCAACCAGCGTGCCCGTCGCGAAGCGGCCACCGCGCAGACCGCGCGCGAACTGAACCCGCTCGGTGGCGAGTATGTAGAGCCGGTGGACCCCTGGGACCCGATCGAATTCAAGCGCGATGGTGTGCAGAATGGGGTTTACCGCAACCTGCGTCTGGGCAAATACACCGTGGACGCACGCCTGGACCTGCACAACCACACCATCGAAATGGCCCGCAGCGCCCTGTACCGGTTTGTAAAGGATTGCGTGGAAGCTGACGTGCGCTGCGCGCTGGTTACCCATGGCAAGGGCGAGGGGCGCAAGCAGCCCGCGCTGCTGAAAAGCTGCGTCAATGCCTGGCTGCCACAGCTCCCGGAAGTGCTGGCGTTTCACAGCGCGCAGAAACAGCACGGCGGCCTGGGGGCCACCTATCTGTTGCTACGCAAGAGTGAGCGCAAGCGGCAACAGAATCTGGAGCAGCACCAGCGCCGCTCCCGCCCCTGAGGTAAAAACCGGTCAGTGCGTGAAAAATTCCTGCTTCGTCATCTGTTTGTCACGTCTGGCACTTACTCTATCGCCACAACGAAATTGAGCTTGTCCGGTTGTTTCATCCCGTAACCGAACGTTTTCGTTGCTCTTCTTGAATAGTGCTTGAAGCGGCCCTGGTGGCCGCTTTTTTTTATCGGTGATGTGCAAAGCTGTCGTGAGGCAGGGGTCAGGTGGCGGGTGGAGGCACTTCACCGGTCTGCTTGAACTCGAGACGGGTGCCGTCGTCACCCTCGAGAATCAGGATGTCGCCACTGGTGCGCGCGTGGGTGACCCGCGGTAGTGCGAGGAGGAAGTCCTGCTCCAGTTCGCTGCTGTCACGACGGCCCACCATGCGCGAGATTTTCGGCGGCTTCAGCCATTTGATGGCGCCGCTGTCGCTTAGTCGAAACTTGCCCAGATAGGGGTTGGAGCCAGCGCTGCCACGGACAAAGCCGAATTTGTCGCAGCCGAGGTAGGGGCGGTCGCGCCACATCTTCTGCCAGAACATGCGCGGCTTGTGCTCGCGCCCGTCGATCGAGAGATTTTCCAGTAGCCACTGGCGGTCGCAGATGGCGTCACTGCCGGTCCCGCTCATCGCCGCCGGGCGGGTATCGCTGCTGCCACAGCCGGTTGCTGTAAGAAAAACAAGGAATAACGCGAGTACACCGACACGCAGGCAGCAGGTGCGAGTGGCGTTGAACTGTGGCAGCAGAATCAGGCGATGCATGAAGTCCATCCGGTGGCAGTTTGCGCCATTTAACACCAATTGGCGGCTGGCGTCTGTGACCCAGCCGGTCTATACGGTGCCCTACTTTTGCGTCGGTTCAGGGAGTGAAGGTTGTGCGGGAGGGAGGGGTTGCTGATCGAAAATGGCGGGACGCCGTCAGCTTCCCGCCTTGATGTACTCGATATAGATGTCCCCGGGCACATCCCGCAGGATCAGGCGGCCGCCACCACTTTTCACGAATGCCTGGCGGGTCCCTGACAGGGCGCGCAGGTACTGGGTTTCCTGCTCCATCAGCTGGGGTGGTCCAGCCATCTTGGTGGAGGCGAAGCTGTCAGTATCCCACAGGATCTGGCCGTTGGCGGTGACCTGCATGGCGCCGCGGTAGGTATTGATGCCGCTTTTGCCCATGGACTCGCCATCGCTGTTGCACAGGAAGGTGAACTCCTGTGGCTGGTCCACGGGGATGGCCTGGCCATTAATGCGCAGCAGGCGCATTTCCCATTTGTGGCCGCAAACACTGCTCATGGAACCCGGGTTCTGGGTTGGCCCCGAGTCTTTGTCATCCATGTTCATACATCCGGCGATAACAATGGCGAGGCCGCCGAGCCACACCGGAATCACCTTGTTGAATCCGTTCCGCATCATTCCTTTTTTGCTCCCTCTTCCCGCTCCCTGCTTGCAGATAGATCAAGCTTAGTCAGCTGCGGCCTTTACGAGAGGGCTGCGGCGACAGCTTGTGGCGGAAATGGTCACAGTTTTCGGTATCAGCGGGCGCCAGGGCCCGCGTCGGTTCCTGCTGGTCGGATTACGACTGTCGCACGCAGCGCACCACAACCTTGGATTCCAGCTCCTGTTCGAAACATCGGAAGCGGGTGCCGTTGACGTTCAGGGAGCGGGGCGCATCGCGGCTACCACTCCTTGGCCTGCGGTCCGAAGACCTGACCGACATATGTGCCGGGTCCATGTGCGGGGGGACTGCGCTGCTGAAAGCGCGGTTTGCGTGACTATCCCTGGGCTCGGTTGACGTACAACCGGCAACAAATCCTGTCGCTATCGCCGCCGTCAGCAGAATACTTCTCAATTTCTGCACGCGGGTACCTCGATGGCTGATCCGAGAAGCGGCGTCACTGCCGCCCTCACTTTTCAGAGTAGAAGAGTTGGCTGCCAAAGAGTGGATAAGTGCGCCAATTTGAGAAAGCGTGCGCCGGGATGGTGGTTCTTGTGACAGGTGTGGGGGTTTACAGGGCTGGAAATCTAAAACAAAAAAGGGGCCCAAAGGGCCCCAATAACAATGCAATGTACAACAAATGCGAGAGATGAGTCTTAGAAGTTGTAGCTACCTGTGAGAGCAACGGTGCGGGGGTTGCCGTAGTAGCCGGTCACCCAGCCAAAGGCGTTGTAGCCGGCGTTGCGGTAAGTCTCATCGTTGAGGTTCTTACCCTGCAGGGAAACCTGCCAATCGCCGTTGCCGCTGAAGTAGGTAGCACCGGCGTCAACCAGAGTGACGGAGCCTACATCCAGGTCGCTCGGGGCGGCGTAGATCTGGATCGAATCGCGGTAGGATACAGAGCCGTTCAGTACCAGCTCGCCACCGGCCATGTCCATGGCGTAGCTCAGCTGGCCGAGGCCTGTGCGCTCTGGGCTGTACTGGAAGTTCTTCCATACGTCGGCCACGTTGACGATGCTGTCGCTGGCGGCATCATAGGTCAGTACTTCCTTGTAGTCGGCGTCGGTGTAGCCCAGTACCACGTTCGCAGTCAGGCGATCGGTAATACTTGCCAGCATCTCCAGTTCCAGGCCCTGGATCTTCGATTGGCCGGCGTTAACCACGGCACTGGTGAAGTTCTGTGAGGCCTCGTCGAAGCTCTGAACCGTAACCTGCATGTCTTCGTAGTCGGTGCTGAAGGCGGCCGCGTTCAGGCGGACGCGATCATCCAGCAGCTGGGTCTTGATACCGAGTTCGAAGGTTTCGGCGGTTTCCGGATCGTAACCGTCGACGGTGGACGGAGTCGCAACCGCGTCGCCGCGCATGTCGAAGCCACCGGACTTGAAGCCGGAGCTGAAGCTGCCGTACACCATGGTGTCGTCATTGATCTGGTAGTTCAAACCGGCTTTAGGATCGAACTGGCTCCAGGTCTTGCTATTGGAGTAGTCGGTGAGGATGGCGTAAGGCGTGCCTCCTGCCGGGGTGCCGTCGTAGCGATCGGCGAACATCGGTGAGTACAAACCGAGGTAGTTACCCTTGAACACCTCTGCAGACTTCTCGTCACGGGTGTAGCGACCGCCCAGCGTCATGTTCAGCTTGTCGGTCAGGAAGTACTCGTAGTTGGCATAGGCGGCGAGGCTTTGGGTGTCCACATTGCCGCTCACGTTCTGGGTGATGCCGAACATACCAAGTACAGCGTCGAAACCGCCCTCGGCATTGCCGTCATAGTAGTAGAGGCCTGAGACCAGGTTGAACTTGTCACCGCTCCAGTTGACCTGGAATTCCTGGGTGAACTGCTCGTCCTTGTAGTAGGCGGGCACGTCGAAGTCCGGGCGGTCGACGGAGTCGAAGTCGATGGCGGTGTCGGTATCGCCGCTGCGGCTAGCGGTGATGGACTTGACGGTGACGCTGTCTGAAACATTCCACTCGGCTGTCAGGGACATGCCGCTGGTCTCTACAGAGTTGTCCGGGGACATGTTGGAGCGATTGTCGTAAACGTCGTCAAGTGGTGTTTCGGCGCCGGTCGGAGCGTCGAACATCAGGTGGCCGAAGCGCGCGTTGGAGTCGTCCTGCGTGGTGTCCGCAGCCAGGCGGATGAACAGGTCTTCGTTCGGGTTGAACTCCAGGGAGACGCGGGCGCTCAGGATGTCCTTGTTGTAGTTTTCTGCGCCGGTGTTGACGTTTTCGCCGAAGCCGTCGCGCTGGTAACTGGCTACCGCGAAGCCGATGGCCGCGGTGTCAGACAGACCGGTCTGGCCGCTCAGCACCAGATCGCGCTGGTTGTAGGAACCCAGACCGCCGCGGATGCGGAATTCGGTGTCGCCGCTCAGTTTTTTGGTCACATATTTGACCGCGCCGCCGATGGTGTTCTTGCCGTACAGGGTACCCTGCGGGCCGCGCAGTACTTCGATACGCTCTACGTCGAACACGTCCATTACTGCACCCTGCGGACGGGCAACGTAGATGTCGTCTACATAGATGCCCACTCCCGGCTCGAAGCCCCACAGCGGATCCTGCTGGCCGATACCGCGAATATAGGCGGTCAGGGTGGAGTTGGTGCCGCGGCTCACCTGCAGGGTAGTGTTGGGGGTGAGCTTCTGAATGTCGGTCAGGTCGGCAACGCCGTTTTCCAGCAGCTGGTCTTCACCGAACGCGGTGACTGCTACTGGCACTTCCTGCAGCGACTGCTCGCGCTTCTGCGCGGTTACGGTCACTTCTTCCAGCTGACCTTGTGCCTGTACGAGGGATGCACCGCAGGCAAGCATGATGCCCGCGGCGATGGGATTAAATTTCATTATTTTGCGCATGGCTCTCTCCGATCACCAGTTTATGGTTTTTATCTAAGTTCCGGATTTGCACTGTATCTTCTGTGATGTCCCTTGCCTGCTAGACCAAGGTATGACCCGGGTCTGAAACAGAGAGCAGGACAAAAAACAGTCAATCGGTTAATCTGTGCATAATAAACCAAATAATGAATGAGGCGCCATTTGTTCAGTCTCCCCCTGCTGGCCGCCGTGGGCCTGACCTATTTGCTGATGCTGTTTGCCATCGCCTTCTGGGGTGACCGGCTGCCGGCTGCGCGTATTCGACCGATCAAACCCCTGCTGCTGGCTCTGGCTGGCACCTACACCAGCGCCTGGATGTTTTTCGGTGTGCCCGCCCAGGCCGTCACCGAAGGGTGGCTGCTGCCCCCTACCTTTGTAGGCGCGAGCCTGGTGCTGATCTTCGGCGCGCCGCTGCTGATGCGCTTTGTGCGCCTGACCAAGCAGCAGGGGTCCACCTCCATTGCCGACTTTATCAGCGCCCAGTACGGCGGCTCCCAGTGGCTGGCGGCGGTGGTGGCGCTGCTGGCGGTGGTCGCGATCGTTCCCTACCTGTCCCTGCAGCTGCGCGCGGTGGCAGACAGCTTCCTGCTGCTGGCGCAGAGTGTGGAAGACAGCGATATCCGCGCTTCGGTGGTGACCGGGGTGGTGAGTGTGACCCTGGGCCTGTTTGCGGTGCTGTTCGGTACCCGGCATATCGACAGCAGTGTGCACCGCAACGGTATGCTGCTGGCGGTGGCGTTCGAGGCTCTGGTAAAGATCGGGGCGCTGATCGCGGTGGCCTGGTTTGTGGTCTACAGCGCGTTTGATGGCACCGCCGATCTCGCCCGCACGGCACTGGCAAGCGACAAAGTCGCGGCCATTGCCGAGGCACGCCCGGCAGATACCGGCTACTTCGCAGTGGTGGTGCTGGGAATGGCAGCCATTTTTTGCCTGCCGCGCCAGTTCCATATTCTGATGATCGAGAGTGACGACGAGCGCGATATCGGCCCGGTACGCAAGCTGATTCCGCTTTATCTGGCGGTCGTGTCGGCCGCCGTACTGGCGGTGGGTTACGGCGGCATGCTGTGGCTGCCGGAGAGTTACACCAATGCGGAGCGGTTTGTGCTCGGCGTGCCGCTGGAGAGCGGTATCCCGTGGCTGGCGTTGCTGGCATTCGTGGGCGGGCTTTCCGCCGGCTCCAGTATGGTCATCATCGCCACCATCGCCCTGTCTACCATGATTGCCAATACCATGATCGTGCCCTGGTGGCTCAAGCGCCTGCAGCAGCGTCCCGCCGGTGTGGCGCTGGGCAGTGACCTGCGCCGGGTACGGCGGGCGATCATTGGCCTGTTGATGCTGGCGGCCTTCGGGGTAAGCGAGCTGATTGGTTCCGGGGTCAGTCTCGGCACCTTCGGCCTGCTGTCCCTGGCACTGGCGGCGCAACTGGCTCCGGCAATGGTCGCCGCGGTGACCTGGCCGGCGCGCTGGCCGCGGTTGCGCGCGGCGGCGGTGGTGGTGGGGCTGCTGCTGGGAACCCTGGTGTGGGCACTGTCGGCGCTGCCGGCGGCGCTGGGCGGTGAAGACTGGGTTGCCACCACACTCGGACTCAGCTGGAACCCACTGTCTATTGCCTGCGTCTTTGGGCTCGGAATCAATGCCGCGGCGCTGATCGGCTGTTCGCTACTGCAGCAGCGCTGGTTTCCCGGAAGTGCCGCCGCGGAAGTGGCGCCGGTGGACCGCGCGCGTCTGGGTGAATTATTGGCGCGCTTTGTCGGCGAAGACGCGGCAGAGCGCGCGTTGGCGCCGCTACAGGAAAACCCTGAAGCGCAAAGACCGCGCGCCTCGGCGGAACACTATCGCGATGCAGTGGAAAAGATCCTCGCGGGTATCGTCGGCAGCACCAGTGCGCGCCGCCTGGTGCGCCAACAGGGCGAGCCGGAAGTCACCGCGCAGCAACTGGAGCAGGCGTCGGACATTTATCAGTTCGGCCGCGGCCTGTTGCAGAGCAGTATCGACAATATCGACCAGGGCATCTCGGTGGTGGATGCCAACCTCAACCTGGTCGCCTGGAACCGGCGCTATCTGGAGCTGTTCCACTACCCTGCGGAAATGATTTATGTGGGTCGCCCGGTAGCGGAGCTGGTGCGCTACAACGCCAGTCGCGGCGAGTGTGGCCCCGGCGTGGTGGAAGACCATGTAAACAAGCGGGTGGAGCACCTGCGCAACGGCACCGCCTACCGGGTGCAGCGCCACCGAACCGACGGTACGGTGCTGGAGATCCGTGGCAATCCTCTCCCCGGTGGCGGCTTCGTGACCACCTATACGGATGTCTCCGATTACCAGCGCGCACTGGCGGAGCTGACCGATATCCGCAATTCTCTCGAGCACAAGGTGGCTCACCGTACCGCCGAGCTGGAAAGTGTCAACGACGAGCTGCAGACGCTGAACCACGAGCTGCAGGAGGCCAGTGCCGGCAAGACACGCTTCCTCGCCGCCGCCAGCCACGACCTGGTGCAGCCGCTGAACGCCAGCCGACTGTTTATCGACGCCCTTGCCGCCCACGCCCTCGAAGACGGCAGCCGCCAGCTACTCACCCGTGCTGACAGTGCCCTGGCCGCCGCCGAGCAGCTGATCACCGACATGCTGCAGATTGCGCGAATGGATGCCGGTGATATCAAGCCCAGTTTCGCACCGGTTTCCCTCGACAGTATTCTCGACGATGCCGTCGCCCAGGCGCGCCTTGCCGCCGAGGCCCGCGGTATCCGGTTGCGCTACCGCCGCAGCCACCTGTGGGTGCAGAGCGATGAAAGAATGCTGCGGCGGGTGGTGCAGAACCTGCTGGATAACGCGGTGAAATATACCCGCGAGGGCGGGGTGCTGATCGGGGCCCGCCGCAAGGGCAGCGGCGTTTCCCTGGAGGTGTGGGACACCGGTGAGGGCATTGCGCGGGACCAGCAGCAGGCGATATTCCGCGAGTTCTGCAGGCTCACGCCGAAAGATTCCAGCGGCCAGCGCCAGCACGGATACGGGCTGGGTCTCGCTACCGTCGAGCGGCTGTGTCGCCTGCTGAACGCACCGATCGGGCTGTCTTCGGTGCCAGGGGTCGGGAGCGTGTTCCGGGTGCGCCTGCCGCGAGCGGCCGCGCGTGTGAATACCTTGCGCCCTGCGGTGAGCGCTGCTGGTCGCGGTGCCGCATTGAATCTTGAGGTTCTGTGTGTGGACAACGAGCCCTCGATCCTCGAGGCGATGGCGGCACTGCTCAGTGGCTGGGGTTGCACCGTGCACTGTGCGCAGAATCGTGAACAGGCACTGGCGGCCGGCGAGCCGGACCTGCTGTTGATGGACTTCCACCTGGACGATGGCGACAACGGCATCGACCTGGCCGCGGACCTGCGGGCGCAGTGGCACAGCGATGTGCCCTGCGTGATCATTTCCGCGGAGAACACCAACACGGTCAAGACCCGCGCGCAGGATGCCGGTTGGCAGTTCCTGCAGAAACCACTGCGCCCGGCGGCGCTGCGCGCGCTGTTGCAGCAGAGTCTGCGGCGCACGTCCGCTGCGACCAAGGTCGTATAGGCAGGGGGCGCCCGTGCGCGCAGTCTGAACGGTAATATCCGGAATAATAAAAAGTGGTATCAGAGCAATGAAAAAATACCTGTTGGAAATCCTTATGTTCAGCGCCTATGCGCTGTTCGCGGCGAGCTGGGTATCCGGTGCAATCCTGACCCCGGCGATCCAGGCGTCCTTCGGCGAGGAGGGCTTCGCCAATGCCACCTGGGGCAGCAATGTCATCACCATCGCCAAGATCGTGGGTAACCTGGCCGCCGCGGCCCTGCTGGTCCGCCTCGGCGCCAAGCGCGCTTTCGTCCTCGCCATCATCCTGATTGCCGCCGGTGGCCTGGGTGCCCTCGCCGGCAGCTACGGCGGCTGGCTGCTGTCGCGCCTGGCGCTGGGACTCGGTGGTGCATTGGCGATTGTCTACTTCGCACCGGTGGTGATGCACTACTTCTCCGCTGAGGAGCGTCCGCTGATCAACGGTATCAACGCCGCCGCGTTCAATACCGGCAACCTGCTCGCGTTGCTTTCCACCACAACCCTGCTCGCCTGGCTGGGTAGCTGGCAGTCGGTGATGGTGTTGTACGGGGTAATGGTGCTGGCGCTCGGCGTGCTGTGGTGGCTGAGTGCAGAAAACTTCTCCCTGTCCGGTGGTGGCAGCAAAGAAGAGGAAAACTACGGGTTCAAGCAGGGCATCAAGGAAAGTTTCAACTGGTGGCTGCCGTTGGCCTACTGTGGTGTTCTGTTCTGCTATATCTCGGTCTTTGCCCTGTTCCCGCTCATCGACGGCTTCGCAGTGGCGAGCAGCCACCTCTCTGCGGTGATGATTGCCGCGGGTATGGTGGGGACTGTGGCGGGCATCATCGTCACCAAGCGCTATGCACTGCGCCTGCCGGTACTGCGCTATGCGGGGCTGGCGCTGGTGGGGTTCGCCGCGCTGATGGTTACCAGCCGCGACCCGCTGATTGCCTACACGGCCGCCGCGCTCGCGGGCTTCTGCATGTTCCTGCCGATGACCGCACTGGTTACCCTGCCGCAGGAGCTGCCGGGCATGACGCCGGGACGAATTACCGTCACGTTTGCGATGTTCTGGTCGATTTCCTACGGGGTGGAAACGGTGCTGATGTATGGCGCAGGACTGCTTGCGGATATGACCGGCGAGCCGGCCACCGCAGCCTATTTTGCCGTGGCCTGTTCCGCGTCGCTGTTCGTATTTTCTTTCCTGTTGCCGGAGAGTGGTAAAAAAGTCGTTGTAGAAAAACTGGAGGCCAGTGATGCGGCAGCTTGATCCCAAACTCAGTGAATGGCTGGCTGCGGTCAATGCCCAGGTTGCCCAGCTGAAAGCGGCAGGTTTCGAGCCGACGCCCATCTCCGCGCGCGAAAGCCTCGCCAACCTGACCCGGAATTTCGTCGAGCCCGGTCCGGAAATGCCGGTATGTGAAACCGTGGTGCATGGTGGCGAATACGCCGTGCCGGTGCGTATCTACCAGCCGGCCAATACCCGGCCCGAAGGTGACGCCGATAGTGCCGCGATCATTTACTGTCACGGCGGTGGCCATATGGCGGGCAGCGTGTCTGTCTACGACCCGATTTGCCGCCGCTTTGCCGAGGCGTGCGGTCGCACGCTGATCAGTGTTGAATACCGCAGGTCCCCGGAAAACCCCTATCCGGCGGCGCTGAATGACCTGCTCAGTGTGGTGCGTCATCTCGGCATGGCGCTGGACAGAAAAAATATTGCACACAATGGTCGCTGGATCCTGATGGGTGACTCCGGCGGCGGTGCACTGTGTGCGTCCGCAACCCGCCTGCTGCAACATCAGCCGCACACGATCGACGCCCAGGTGCTGATTTACCCGAGCGTGGATTACACCCTGCAGATGCCAAGCATCGAGGAAAATGGTCGCGGTTACCTGTTGGAGAAAGAAAAGATCCAGTGGTACTTCGAGAACTACCTGCAGGGTGCCGAGAACCCCAGGCAGGTGTCGCCGCTACACGGTGAGTTCACCCGCAACCTGCCGGCCAGTCTGGTGATCACCGCAGAATTCTGCGCGCTACGCGATGAGGGCGTGGAATATGTGCGCAAGGTTCGCGAGGGCGGCGCCAATGCCGAGCACCTGAACTTCGGCGATATGATCCACGCGTTCCTGAATGTCGAGAATCTGGTGCCGGATGCCTGCGCTCAGGTCTACCGCCACACTGCGGAGTTTCTGCGCGGCGTCTAAGTCCGTTTACACCGCGCTTTTACGAGCGAGGGCGGAAAATAAACTCGTTACCTGTGGCCTGGGAGGCTAAAACTCCAACTTTCGTGGAGCTTTTAGCCAGGAGAACCCCATGGCCACAGAGAACGATCCAAACCTTCCCGGGTCCTCGGGGGCATCCGCCCCCGGCCAGGTCAATTTATCCACCCGCCCCCTGCTGCGCGCGCTGGCCGACAACTGGTGGATCGCGCTGGTGCGCGGCCTCTTCGCAATCCTGTTCGGGGTGCTGACCTTTGTCTGGCCCGGTATCTCGCTACTCAGCCTGGTGATCCTGTTCGGTGTGTATTCGCTGATGGACGGGGTCGTCGCGCTATACGGGGCTGTTACCGGTCGCGGCAAGGTCAGTCGCTCGTCGCTGTGGTGGCTGCTGTTTGTGGGGATCACCGGGATTGCCGCGGGGATTGTCACCTTTGTCTATCCGCAGGTGACGGCGCTGGTACTGGTGATCTTTATCGGTGCCTGGGCGCTGGTCCGGGGCATCTTCGAGATCATTGGCGCGGTCCGCCTGCGCAAGGAAATCGAACACGAGTGGCTGCTGATCTTTGCCGGACTCATGTCGGTGCTTTTCGGGCTGGTGCTTCTGCTAAAGCCCGGTGCCGGCGCACTGGCGTTGCTGTGGTTGATCGGTGGCTACGCCATTGTCTTTGGTATCACCCTGGTCTGGCTGGCGCTTCGCCTGCGCAAGTTGGCACGCAATGCGCATGACCGCTGACAGCCTGTGGGCGCGGGCAACTGGCGGGGCCGTCCCGCCTCTGCCCGGCGGAGTGCCCCTCCCTTGAATGTCGTGGTGGCGCGGGGCAAACTGCCAGGGCCACCAGCGTAATCCAGGGCCACCAGCGTCATCGCAGGCGATAACAAATATAACGAGCCGAACATGAGCGAAGCATTGATCGTTCTCGATCCTGCGGCAGAAAAAAGCCTGCAGCAACAAATCCGTGAAAAACTGATACAGGGAATCCTCTCCGGGAGTATCCCGGCTGGCCACAAGATGCCGTCGTCCCGGCGTATGGCAGAGCAGCTGGGGGTGGCCCGCAACACGGTGGTACTCGCCTATCAGCAGCTCGTGGATGATGGCTTCCTGGTGACCCGTGAGCGCAGCGGGTTTTATGTCAGTGAAACCGTTTCCCAGCAGGGCGTGATCAGTCACGGTGCCGGCGATATTCCCCGTCAGGACGAGGATGACCGCAGCTTCTGGCGCGAGCATTGCAACCCGGTTTCGGTCAGCCGTCGCGCGCTGCAAAATCGGCCGGCAAACTGGTTACAGTATCCCTTTCCCTTTGTCAGCAACGAATACGATCCTCGCCTTTACCCCGGCAGTGAGTGGCGCGAGTGTACCCGGGATATTTTTACCGCGCGGGAAGTGGCCCAGTGGGCCACCCTCGGCAACAACGAAGATGATCGGCACCTGGTCGAGCAGATCTCCACTCGCCTGTTACCGCGGCGGGGAATCTATGTGGACCCCGGCCAGATACTGCTGACCAGCGGGATGGAGCAGGCCTGCTATCTGCTGGGCGAGTTGCTACTTGGTGTCGAGCGCAAGCTGGCGCTGGTAAGGCCGGCGGGGGGCGAGACCGGTGAGATATTCCGGCGCACCGGCGCACAGTTGCTGCCGCTGTCCCAGGACGCCGATGGCCCGATGCTGGACGACCACCTCAGGCAGGCCGACTGTATCTACCTGCAACCCAATGTGCACAATCCCACCGCGGTGACCACCACCCTGGAAAGGCGGCGCCTGCTGCTGCAGCAGGCCCGGGAACAGCGTGCAGTGGTGATCGAGAACGACTGCGATCACGACTTCTGTTACCACGGCAATTCCCTGCCGCCGCTAAAGAGCATGTCGGGCGGTAGCTCGGTCATTTACCTGTACGAATTTCCCAAGGTCATCGACCCAGGCATGCAACTCGCGTTCGTGGTGGCACCCAAGCCGGTGATCCAGCGCCTGCGAGCGTTGCGCTATACCCTGCGTGAGCGAGCGCCGGCACTCAATCAGCGTCTGCTGGCCAAGTTTGTCGCTGCCGGGCATCTGGATGCGGCCCTGTTCAAGATTACCCAGCAGCTGAAAGAGCGCTGGGCGGCACTGGGTGAGGCGTTGATGTACCACCTGCCGAAACTCAAGGTGCGTCGCTCCAGTTGCGGCACGGCCTGCTGGCTGGAGCTGCCCGCACATATTGATGCTGCGCAGTTACAGGTGCGTGCCGAGCAGAATGGCTTGCTGCTGGAAACCGTGAGTGACGGCAGCGCGGTGCGCCTGGGTTTTTCGGCGATCGATGCCGACAAAATCGAGCCCGGTATAAAAGTACTGGCGCAACTGATCAATGGTGAGCTGCGCGCGGAAGAGGAAACGCTTGCCACGGCGAATGGCCGCCGCCTGAGCGTGCGCGAGCTCAAGCAGGAAATGCCCGGCGCGGTATTTCTTGGTACCAACACGCTGGGTGAATCCTACCGTATCGAGTTGATGCCCGATGGCACCATGCTGGGGTATTCCCGCAACGATGTGGAAGTGGATGAAACAGATACGGGCCGCTGGTGGCTCGACGGCGATCAATGGGTGCGCCAGTGGCGTAACTGGTCCTACGGGCGCAAGGCCAGCTTTTATGTGGTGACCGACGGCCATCGGATCAAGTGGTTCAATGAGGCGGGCAAACTGATCGACACGGCGATTATTGCCAGTGAATAACCGAATGTAATCTGGCGGGCTTGTTAAGGGGCGGCCGGGTTGCGAATTTTTCGCTTTCGCCGCCGCCCACTTCGCAAGCGTGCCAGCGCCCATTCAATGTGTTCCTGCACCAGCGGCGTCGCCGTTGGCTGCGCCTGTTCCAGCTCGGAGATGATTTCCGGCGATGCGTCGGCGTTGCCCAGCGCTACCGCCAGGTTGCGCTGCCAGCGCTCAAACCCGATCCGGCGGATGGCAGAGCCCTCGGTCTTTTGAAGAAACTCACTTTCCGTCCACCGGAACAGCTCCACCAGCTCGCCGCTATCCAGTCCGTGACGCGGGTGAAAATCCTGTTCAGCGGTGGGCTTGGCAAACTTGTTCCACGGGCAGATGATCTGACAGTCGTCACACCCGAACACCCGGTTGCCCATGGGCTCGCGGAACTCTTCCGGAATCGGCCCCTTGTTCTCGATGGTGAGGTAGGAAATACAGCGGCGCGCATCCAGCGTGTAGGGGCCGACGAACGCGTCCGTGGGGCAGACCTTCAGGCAGGCCGTGCATTCACCGCACTGGTTCGGTTCCTCGCTCACGTCCACCGGCAGCGGCAGGTTGGTATAGATCTCGCCGAGAAAAAACCAGCTGCCGGCGGTGCTGTTGATCACCATGCAGTTCTTGCCGATCCAGCCCAGTCCTGCCTTTTCCGCCAGTGCCCGTTCCATCACCGGAGCGCTGTCGGTAAATGCGCGGCCGCTGGTCGCGATGCCGCGTTGTTCACAGTAGCGGTCTACCTGCTGTGCCAGCTGCGCGAGCCGCTTGCGGATCAGCTTGTGGTAGTCGCGGCCGTTGGCGTAGCGGGAGACGTATGCCTTGGTCGAATCCTTGAGTACCTGTACCGGTTGGGTATCGGGAGGCAGGTAGTCGAGGCGCACGCTGATCACCCGCAGGGTGCCTTCCTCCAGCAGCTCCGGCCGCCAGCGTTTTTCACCGTGGGCGCCCATCCACTCCATGTCGCCGTTGTAGCCGGCGTCCAGCCACTGTTGCAGCCGCTCGCCGTGCTGTTCCAGTCTGCAGTCGGTGATGCCCACCTGCTGAAAACCCAGCTCCCGCCCCCAAAGACGAATCTGTGTGGCCAGGTCTTGCATGATTTGTGGGTCGGGAATGGCACTCATGGAAATCGGGGTGGCCCTGTTTGCGGCGATTCGGGGGTTGAAGCGGTATAATTGCCGGTATTTTGCCACAGTTTAAAAATTGACCACAGCTGGAACGTAGTAGGCACCATGGATAGTCAGACACTTTCTCCCAAATCGGCCCCGGCGATACCCTCGGCCCCGCAAAGTCTCTACAGCGCCGAGTCCGTGCGCCAGCTGGATCAACTGGTCATCAGCCAACAGCAGATTCCCGGGCTCGCCCTGATGAAGCGTGCCGGGCGTGCCGCCTACGACTGCCTGCGCCAGCGCTGGCCGGATGTAAACGCACTGCAGGTGTTCTGTGGTGGTGGCAACAATGGTGGTGATGGCTATGTGATTGCGGGCCTCGCTGCCCAGCGCCAGCTGCCGGCCTGGGTATTTGTGGGCGTGCCGGTGGAAAAACTCAAGGGAGAGGCGCTGGAGGCCTACCGCTTCGCCGAGCGCGAAGGGGCCACGCTGGTTTCCAGCCTGCAGGAGCTGCCGCCGATAGAAAAAAATACCGTGCTGGTGGATGCGCTGCTCGGCACCGGCTTCAGTGGCGCGCTGCGCGCGCCCATGGACAGCGCCATAGGTTATATCAACCAGTCCGCTGCACCCGTGCTGGCGGTGGACCTGCCATCCGGCCTGCACGCCGACAGCGGTACCGCCGACGATGGGGCCGTGCAGGCAGACATTACCGTGACTTTTATCGGCCGCAAGACCGGGCTGTACCTCGGGCGTGGCCCGGCGCTCACCGGCGAAGTGATTTTTGACGACCTTGGTGCGGCACCGCGGATTTATGAGCAGGTGCCGGCGCTGCTGGCTCGCCACAGCGGCGACAGTATCGAACGGCTGCCGGTGCGCTCTGCAGACAGCTACAAAAATCAGTTTGGCCACGTAATGGTGGTTGGCGGAGACCACGGTTACGGCGGTGCTGCTCTGATGGCATCGGAGTCGGCTGCCCGTGCCGGCGCCGGCCTGGTCTCACTCGCCTCGCGTCCGGAACATGTGGCGGCAGCGCTGACCCGCTGCCCGGAAGTCATGGCGCGTCCGGTGGTCTCTGGCCAGGAGCTCGAGCCGCTGCTGGCAGCGCCGGATGTGATCGCCGTCGGCCCGGGCCTGGGGCAAAGTCCCTGGAGCGAGCAGCTGCTGGCCCGCGCCGGCCGCGCCGAGGCGAAGCTGGTGCTGGATGCCGACGCTCTGAATATTCTCGCCGGTGGCCGCGTGCTGGCCGGGGTAAAACGCGATGACTGGGTACTGACTCCCCATGTGGGGGAAGCAGCGCGGTTACTGGGTGTGTCCAATGCAGAGGTGACCGCCGATCGTGTGGCCGCCGCCAGGGCGATTCAGCAGAAATTCAGCGGCGTAGTGGTACTTAAGGGGACCGGAACGCTGATTGCCCACAGTGGCGGAGTTGAGCTGATCAACAGCGGGAACCCTGGAATGGCATCCGGCGGCATGGGCGACCTGTTGACCGGCGTTATCGCCGCACTGATCGGGCAGGGGATGGCGTTGCCCGCGGCGGCGCGATTGGCGGTATGGTTGCACGGTGAGGCCGGCAACCGCGCAGCGCAGAACGGCCAGCGCGGTCTGCTTGCCACCGACCTGCTGCCGCATATCCGCGCGCTGGTGGATTGAGGTATCGAGAGGTGAACGCACTGCCTGTGGAGAAAACACTGTATCTCGCCGACGAGGCGGCCACCGTCGCCGCTGGCGAAGCGTTGGGCAAAGCCTGTAACGAGAGAGGCATGGGTGAGGGGCTGGTGATTTTTCTCGGTGGCCAGCTGGGCGCCGGCAAGACCACCTTCAGTCGCGGTGTGCTGCGTGCATTCGGCCATCGCGGCGCGGTTAAAAGCCCGACGTATACTCTGGTAGAACCGTATGAGTTTGCGCCGGGCACCGAGCGGGAGCGACGGGTATACCATTTTGACCTCTACCGCCTCGGCGATGCGGAAGAGCTGGAGTACATGGGGGTGCGGGATTATTTCGGCCCCGGAAGCCTGAGCCTGGTGGAGTGGTCGGAGCGCGGCGCGGGCGTACTGCCTGAGCCGGATATCGAACTGGCACTGGTACTGCAGGGCGAAGGGCGTGAGTTGAAACTGGTGGCGCTCACGCAAGCGGGTGCCCGGGCGCTGGAACAGGCGCAGTTCTCACAAGTTTGATAGATACTGAAGTGTATTCAGAGACGGAAACTGCAAGGGATTCGACGGGGCAATAATAATGATCGGAGCAGGGTTGCCGGTGCGACTGAAAACAAAACTGAAAAGAAAGCTGACGGATGCGGTACTGGCGGTGCTGGTTGCGCTGCCGGTTGCCCAGGTAAACAGTGCGGAAGTGGAGGGCGTGCGCCTGTGGCGGGCGCCCGACCATACCCGCCTGGTGTTCGACCTGGATGGCCCCGCCGAGCACAAACTGTTTACCCTGAAGAACCCCGATCGTGTGGTGATCGATGTGACCGGCGCAAAGCTGGCGGCCGGGGTTGACGGCCTGCCACTGGCGGATACGCCGATTGCCAGTGTGCGCCATGCGGTCAAGAACAAGCGCGACCTGCGTGTGGTTCTGGACCTCAAGCAGCCGGTCAAACCCCGCAGCTTCGCCTTGCGGCGCCACGAACAACTGCCGGACCGGCTGGTGATCGACCTGCACGATGGCGGCAAGGTGGAGGAGAAAACCTTTGAGCAGGTGCAGGTGAGCGGCGAGCGCGACATCATTGTTGCCATTGATGCCGGCCACGGTGGTGAAGACCCCGGTGCGCTTGGCCCCGGCGGCCTGCGCGAGAAAGACGTGGTACTGGCGATTTCCCGCTACCTGCAGAAATCCATCAACGGGCGCTCGGGCTTTTCCGCCAAACTGGTGCGTACCGGTGACTACTATATCCCGCTGCGCGAGCGGGTGAAGAAGGGGCGCCAATTGCGCGCGGACCTGTTTGTGTCCATTCATGCGGATGCATTCACCCGCAAGGATGCACGGGGTGCGGGTGTGTACGCGGTGTCCTCCCGTGGTGCCACCAGTGAAACCGCACGCTTTCTGGCGCAGCGGGAAAATGAATCCGACCTGATCGGTGGTGCCGGCAGCCTGAGCCTCAGTGACAAGGACGATACCCTGGCGGGCGTATTGCTCGATCTCGCCATGACCGCCACCATGAATGCCAGCCTCGATATCGGCACCAGCGTGCTGAGTTCCCTCGGCAGTTTTACCCACTTGCACAAGAAGAAGGTTGAGCAGGCGAACTTCTCGGTACTGCGCAACCCCGATGTGCCGTCCATCCTGGTGGAGACCGGTTTCATTACCAATCCACAGGAAGCCCGTCGACTCCGTGACCCCTCGTTCCAGAAGCGTATGGCGAACAAGCTGGGCGATGGCATCGTGGCCCACTTCACCGCGCGCCCCCCGGCGGGCAGCTGGCTGGCGGCCAACGGCAATCGCATTGATCGCAAGCATACGATCACCCGGGGTGATACCCTGTCCGGCATCGCCGCCCGCTACAGTATTTCCATCGCGGACCTGAAAAGAGCCAACGGCATGCAGACATCCATGATCCGGGTGGGGCAGACTTTGACGATTCCGTCGAGTTGAGCGTTGGCCTGGTTATACCCGCGTATAACCGCCGCTCTGGCGCCACCTTTTTAGCTCAGGGCTCCGTGCGAGCTTTCCGGGTGGTACACAGTAAAGACAGCACAAGACCCAATGCCTGAAAATATCCAGTTACTCTCCCCAAGACTTGCCAACCAGATCGCCGCTGGTGAAGTTGTCGAGCGGCCAGCATCTGTCATTAAAGAATTGCTGGAAAACAGCCTCGATGCCGGAGCCACCAGGCTCGAAGTGGATCTCGATGCGGGTGGGACCAAGCGCATCATGGTGCGGGACAATGGCAAGGGCATCGAGAAACAAGACCTGCATCTGGCGCTGGCCCGCCATGCCACCTCAAAGATTCATGCCCTCGAAGACCTCGAGGCGGTTGCCACTCTCGGTTTCCGGGGAGAGGCTCTCGCCAGTATTTCGTCGGTCGCCCGCCTGACACTCACCAGCAGCCGCGATGACACCGGCAAAGGCTGGGTGGTATCCGCCGAAGGCCGCGAGATGGAAACACAGCTGGCGCCTGCCGCACACCCGCGTGGCACCACCGTCGAAGTGCGCGATCTCTTCTTCAATACCCCCGCGCGCAGAAAGTTTCTGCGCACGGAAAAGACCGAATTCAACCGCGTCGATGACACCATCAAGCGTCTCGCCCTGTCGCGCTTCGATGTTTCCATCAGCCTGCGCCACAACGGCAAGGGTGTGCACAACCTGCGCGGTGGCACCAGTCGTGCGGAGAAAGAGCGGCGGGTGGCGCAGCTGTGCGGGCCGGCATTTATGCAGAACGCACTGCACATCGAAATGGAGCGCAGCGGCTTGCGCCTGTGGGGGTGGGTGGCTGAGCCGGCATTTTCCCGTTCCCAGGCCGACCTGCAGTTTTTCTACGTCAACGGCCGCGCCATTCGCGACCGCGTGGTGAGCCACGCGGTGCGCCGGGCGTTTGCCGATGTGCTGTATCACGGGCGGCACCCCGCGTTCGTGCTGTACCTCGAACTGGATCCGGCATCGGTGGACGTAAACGTGCATCCGACCAAACACGAGGTGCGTTTCCGTGATAGTCGCCTGGTGCACGACTTCCTGTTCGGCTCCCTGCACCGGGCGCTGGCGGACGTGCGACCCGGGCAGAAGGAAGAGCACTACGCAGAGGCGGCACAAATTTCCGGTGTTGCCGCCGGCGAATTCGCCGGGCAGGAGCGGATGTCCCTGTCCCAGGCGCCATCTCAGGCATCGCCCGCGCAACCGGCGGTATCGCCAGGTGGCGGGTTTTCGCCGCCCGTATATGGCGAACGCGGCTCCCCGGAGCGTATCCAGCAGCAGATGCAGGGCTATGGCGAACTGCACAAACCCCATGGCGGCGGTATACAGGAAGCGCCGGCTGCCGGCGCGCAATCAGCCTGGGGGCAGTCTGTTGCACCGGCGTCCGATGAGGAGGCGCCGCCGCTGGGCTTCGCTGTGGCACAGCTGCACGGCATTTATATCCTGTCCCAGAACCAGCACGGTATGGTGGTGGTGGATATGCACGCGGCACACGAGCGTATCGTGTACGAGCAGATGAAGGCGGCCCACGCCGCCGGCGGTATTCAGGCGCAACCGCTTCTGGTGCCGGTGAGCCTCGCGGTGAGTGAAGGTGAGGCAGATTGCTTTGAAGAGCGTGAGGAAGTGTTCACTGCGCTCGGGTTTGTACTGCAGCGCGCTGGCCCGGAGACGCTGATGGTTCGCCAGGTGCCCACCATGCTGCACGGCGCACAGGTTGAGCAACTGGTGCGGGATGTCCTGTCCGACCTGCTGGCGGAAGGCAGCAGTGATCGTATCGGCAACCAGATCAATGAAATTCTTTCCACCATGGCCTGCCATGGCTCTGTGCGCGCCAACCGCAAACTGACTATCCCGGAGATGAATGCGCTGTTGAGGGATATGGAACGCACCGAGCGCAGTGGCCAGTGCAACCACGGCCGACCAACCTGGACACAGGTCAAACTGTCCGATATGGATAAATGGTTCATGCGTGGCCAGTAAACCTACTGCGCACGTGCCTGGCGGCGCCCGGCGGTGCTCGGCTGCTCATGTACTAAAGTACACTCCGCGGCCTCCGCTCCGGCGGTCACCACCAGGCACGCGCTCGCTACGGTTTCCAGAGGCGTCTTGATGACTTTTTCAAATCGTCCCCGCGCCATTTTTCTGATGGGGCCTACCGCCTCCGGCAAGACAGACCTGGCGATGGCAATCAGCGATCATCTGCCAGTGGAGCTGATCAGCGTGGATTCCGCGCTGGTGTATCGCGGCCTGGATATTGGTTCGGCCAAACCGACCCCGGAAGAACTTGCCCGCTACCCGCACCGACTGATCGATATCTGCGACCCCGCGGAGAGTTATTCTGCCGGGCGTTTTCGTGAAGACGCGCTGAAAGCGATGGCCGAGATTAGCAGCGCAGGAAAAATTCCGTTGCTGGTTGGCGGAACAATGCTCTATTTCAAGGCTCTACTGCAGGGGATGGCAGAAATGCCACAGGCGGACCCGGAGTTTCGTGCGCAGATTGAGGCGCGTGCAGAAAAGGAGGGCTGGCCGGCATTGCACGCCGAGCTGCAAAAGGTCGATCCCGCACTGGCTGCGGAGCTGCACCCGAACCACTCGGTGCGTATCGAGCGAGCATTGGAGGTCTACCACCTTACCGGCAAGACCATGACCCAGCTGCGGGCGGAGCAGGACAGCGAATCACTGCATACCCAGTACGACATCCAGCAGCTGGCCATCGTGCCCGACGACAGGTCGATTCTGCACCGGCGTATCGCCGAGCGCTTTGAGCGCATGCTGGAAAACGGCTTTATAGAAGAGGTAAAGGCACTGCGTGCGCGCGGCGACCTGCACCGGGATTTGCCGGCAATCCGCGCTGTTGGGTACCGGCAAGTGTGGGAGTACCTCGACGGCGAGACCGATTACCAGCAGATGGTGGATGCAGGTATCGCCGCCACCCGCCAGCTGGCCAAACGCCAGCTTACCTGGCTGCGGCGCTGGCCGGACCTGAAGTGCATTCACGCACAGGGGCCTGGCGGTAAAGTCCGCAATATTGATGAAATGTTGCTTGAGGCCTTGAAATTTATCGGTTGAGCAGCCATAACGTGAGTGGGCCGGTGTATCCGTCCCATTTCAGTCAGTTATTCACAGAGCCGCGTTTACTTTTGGCTCTTTTTTGTACGCCGCATCACCATGGCCGTTTCTTAGTCCGCGGAATTCGCGGGCGCGATCGTGCGTCATCTGGCGACTTATCTTTTGGCAAGGAGAAAAAAGATGTCAAAAGGGCACAGCTTACAAGACCCTTACCTGAATGTTCTGCGTAAAGAGCGTATCCCCGTTTCCATCTATCTGGTCAACGGCATCAAGCTCCAGGGCCAGATCGAATCCTTTGACCAGTTCGTAGTGTTGCTGAAGAACACCGTGAGCCAGATGGTCTACAAGCATGCAATTTCCACCGTTGTTCCCTCCCGCGCCGTGCGTGTGCCGTTGATGAACCCGACTGCACCGGGTGGTGAAGGCGCAGCACCCGAAGGTGGTGAACGCGATACTTTCGGCTGATATTGATTGTGCGCTGCGCCGGGTTGTCGCCAGCCGGAGCCTGCTGAAGAGCATGCCCTGGCCAGGTGCACAGGTGTGGCCAAGCCGTTATACAATGCAGTAATAAACAGCGCCCCGGCTTGTCCGGGGCGTCTGTTGTTCGGCGCCAGCCCATTGGCGCATATTTTGAGCCCAAGAGAATAATCATTGTTTTTTGATCGCCCGGAATCCGGTGAATTGGCCGTACTGGTCCACCTGGAACTCTCCGCCATCGACAGCCCCGAAGACCCTCGGGAATTTGAGGAGCTGGCACTCTCCGCCGGTGCTGACCCGGTGGCATTTATCTTCGGCCAGCGCGCCACCCCAGACCCCAAGACGTTTGTCGGTCGCGGCAAGCTGGAAGAAATCCAGGACATCGTGACCAAGCACGGCGCCGAGCTGGTAATTTTTGATCACACCCTGTCACCGAGCCAGGAGCGCAATATTGAGCGCGAGCTCAAGTGCCGGGTGCTCGACCGCACCGGTTTGATCCTGGATATCTTTGCCCAGCGCGCACGCACCCATGAGGGCAAGCTGCAGGTTGAGCTGGCACAGTTGCGCCATATGTCTACTCGCCTGGTGCGGGGCTGGACGCACCTTGAGCGTCAGAAGGGTGGTATTGGTCTGCGCGGCCCAGGTGAAACCCAGCTGGAGACCGACCGTCGTCTGCTGCGGGCGCGCATCGATTCCATCGAAAAGCGTCTCGATAAAGTGCGGCGCCAGCGCGAGCAGGGCCGACGTGCCCGCTCGCGAGCCGAGGTGGCCACGGTCTCTCTGGTGGGCTACACCAACGCCGGCAAGTCGACCCTGTTCAATCGCATCACCAGTGCTGAGGTCTACGTGCGCGATCAGCTGTTCGCCACCCTCGACCCCACCATGCGCCGGGTAGAGCTGCCCAACGTGGGCGCGATGATCCTGGCGGATACGGTGGGGTTCGTTTCTCACCTGCCGCACCGTCTCGTGGAGGCCTTTCGCGCCACACTGGAAGAGGCGGCCAATGCCACGTTGCTGCTGCATGTCGTGGACGCCGCCGCGGAAAACCGCCTTCACCTGATTGAAGAGGTGCAGACAGTACTTGAGGAAATAGGCGCGGCGGATTTGCCCCATCTGCTGGTGTACAACAAACTGGATCTACTGGCGGATGCGGAGCCGCGTATCGACCGGGATGACCAGGGCGTACCACGGGCAGTCTGGCTGTCGGCGGCAACCGGTGCTGGTTGTGAGCTGCTGGTGGAGGCCATCGCCGAACGTCTCGGTGAGCAGATGGTGAGTGGTTCACTGGTGATTCCGCCACAGCATGCACGTCTGCGTGCGCAGTTGTTTGCGGGTAACGCGGTTCAGGGTGAGGAATATCACGACAACGGCGATGTGGAATTGCAGGTATTGTTGCCACGCTCCGAGCTACAGCGGCTGATGGCGCCCTTCCGGGAAGTCGGCAATCCACCGCAGTGGCTGCCGGAAAAACCCGACGAAGAACCCAAACCGGAAGACTGGGAAATCGACTGAGCGATTTTCCTCGTAGAAGAATACAGACCTGTGCGCGGATACCTTGCGGCAATCAATGCTAGAATTTCGCGACAGCTAACGATCAATAAGTTGAAGAGTTGGAGTAAATAAATGGCCTGGAACGAACCGGGTGGTAATAACAAGGATCCCTGGGGTGGCGGCAATCGCAACAATGACGGCCCCCCCGATCTCGACGAACTGCTGCGCAAGATGCAGCAGAAACTGAACGGACTGTTTGGCGGCAAGCCTTCCGGACCCGAGGATGGCCGCCCCGGTGGCGGTAGTTTCCCCTGGTCGCTGGTGCTGATCGTGCTCGCGGTGGTGTATGGGTTGTGGGGTTTTTACCAGGTCGACGCCAACGAATCCGCCGTGGTGCTGCGACTGGGTAAATACCACAGCACAGAAAACTCCGGTCTGCACTGGAATCCACCACTGATGGATAACGTCACCAAGGTGAACATGACCGAGGTGCGTACCGAACGCACCACCGGCCAGATGCTGACCGAAGATGCCAGCATTGTGGATGTGGTGCTGCAGGTGCAGTGGCATATCAACGATGCCGAGTCCTTCGTGCTGCGTGTACGTGACCCGCTGAAGAGTCTGCAGGAAGCGACCGACAGTGCACTGCGCCACATTGTGGGTTCGCAGACGCTGAATGGCGTTATCTCCCAGAACCGTACCCAGGTTTCGGCCGATACCCAGGTGCGTTTGCAGGAGTACCTGGACCTGTACCAGACCGGTATCCGCGTCGACGTGGTCAACCTCACTGATGCCAAGGCGCCACGGGAAGTGCAGGACGCATTTGATGACGTGGTACGTGCCCGTGAAGACGAAGTGCGTTTGCAGAACGAAGCCCAGGCCTACTCAAACCAGGTTATTCCGGTAGCCCGCGGTCAGGCCCAGCGTATGATCGAAGAAGCGGAAGCCTACAAGGCCCGTGTAGTCGAAAGCGCCCGCGGTGAAGCGGCGCGATTCACGGCATTGCTGGCGGAATTCCAGCAGGCGCCGGCCGTGACCCGCGAGCGGATGTACCTTGATGCGGTGCAGGAAGTGATGACCAACACCTCCAAGGTCATGGTGGATGTCGAAGGCGGCAACAACATGATGTACCTGCCGCTGGACAAGCTGGCGGAGGGCAGTGCATCAAGCGCCGCTCAGCGTCAGCAGATTTCTCCGCAGGTAATCGACGAGATCTCCCAGCGGGTGATCAACCAGTTGCGCACGGAAGTTAACAACAATCGTCGCAACCGCGAAGTGCGATAAGGGGGGTTGCAATGAACAACAACAAATCGCTATTCATCATCGCGCTGGTTCTGGTCGGTTTGCTGATCCTGTCCGGCAGCGCGTTCGTGGTGAAGGAAACCGAGAAGGCCGTACTGGTCCGTTTCGGTGAAGTGGTGCGGACCGATTACGAGCCGGGTCTCTATTTCAAGATCCCGCTGGTGCATGAGCTGCGCAAATTTGACGCCCGCATCCAGACTGTGGACTCGCAGCCTGTGCGGATGTTGAACAGTGAAAACAAGTTCATGATGGTGGACTCCTATGCGAAGTACCGTATCTTCGACGTGGGCCGCTTCTATGTCGCGACCCGCGGTGACGAGCGCAACGCGGTACGGCTGCTGGCGGAGCAGATCAACAACCGTCTGCGTAACCAGTTCGGTGTGCGTGACCTGCACGAAGTGGTGAGCGGTCAGCGCGATGAGCTGATGGCCGAGATCACCAAAAACCTGAACGAAACGGCGCAAACGGACCTGGGCGTGGAAATTGTCGATGTGCGTGTAAAGCGGATCGATCTGCCGCCGGAAGTATCCGAGTCGGTATTCCAGCGTATGCGCGCTGGCCGTGAGCTGGAAGCGCGGGACCACCGTGCGAAGGGTCAGGAAGCCAGTGAGCGCATTCGCGCAAACGCCGATCGCCAGAAGGTGGTTATCGAGTCCGAGGCCTACCGCAAAGCGGAAGAGGTCCGCGGTGCCGGCGATGCCGAGGCAGCCAAGATTTATGCGGAAGCCTTCAGCAAGGACCCCGAGTTCTACCGCTTCTCACGCAGTCTGACTGCCTACAAGGAGTCTTTCAAAAGCAAGAGCGATATGCTGCTGATGGAGCCGGACAGCCAGTTTTTCCGCTACCTGAAGGATCCCGAAGGCAAAGAATAGCCGGGATGTACCTGGAGGGCTGCTGGAGGGTTACTGGATTGAAAGCGCCGCCCGACACCGCCACAGCGGTTTAAATCGGGCCCGCAAGTTCCCAGAGACTGGCCACAGCCCTTCAAATTAGTGGTAAAATCCCCAAAACCGGGCCGGCGCCCGGTTTTTTTGTGCCGGCCCGTTTTTATTGGACCCTATATTGAACCTGTGAGCTGAACAGCGACTGGAGCTGCTGCCGTGTGGGACGAGCTGGTCCGGGCCCTGGGCCTGGTACTGATCATCGAAGGCATACTGCCTTTTCTCTACCCCCGCCGCTGGCGTGCACTGGTGCAGCAGCTGGCATCTGTGGATAATCGCAGCCTGCGCATGGCTGGGCTGGTATCCATGCTCGCCGGCACAGCCCTGCTGATGCTCTTTGGCTGAATGCCAGGACTGAGGTTCTCCCGGCCGCGATGGCCGCACTGTTAACTGTCGAACGCCCACATCATGACCCAAGCCGAACGCTGGATGCTACCGGATGGCATCGCCGAGATTTTGCCCGCAGACGCCAAGCGGGTTGAAACCCTGCGCAGAAACCTGCTGGACCTCTATCATCGCTGGGGCTACGAGCTGATTATTCCGCCGATGGTGGAATTTACCGATTCCCTGCTGATTGGCATGGGGCGGGATGTGGACCTGAGTACCTTCCGGGTAACCGATCAGTTGTCCGGGCGCAGCCTTGGTATCCGCGCGGATATCACGCCGCAGGCCGCGCGTATCGACTCCCACAGTTTTCCCCGCAGCGGCGCAAACCGGCTGTGTTATGCCGGCCAGGTGCTGTACACGCGGCCGCGCGCGCCAATGGGCCCGCGTGCACCGATTCAGATTGGTGCCGAGCTGTACGGTGTGGAAAGCCTGCAGGGTGATATCGAAGTCATCAGCTTGATGATCGAGACCCTGCGCGCCGCCGGTATTCGGGAAATTCACCTGGACCTGGGGCACGTGGCCATCTTCCGCAGCCTGGCGCAGGCCGCCGAACTCGACGAAGAGCAGAAAGGTGACCTGATCGCGCTGCTGCAGAGTAAAGCTGTGGCCGATATCGAGCGCTGGGTGGATGAAAACATTTCCTCCGCGGAGGCCGCCAACTGGCTGCGCATGCTGCCGCGTCTGGCGGGGGGCACCGAGTGCCTGAACCGCGCGCGGGAGGTGTTCGCCAATGGCCCGGATGCACTGAAACGTGCCCTTGAAGAGCTGCAGCAGGTGGCCGACGCGGTCGCACGCCGCTACCCGCAAGTGGCACTGTTTTTTGACCTCGGTGAAATGCGTGGTTACGACTACGAGACCGGGCTGGTATTCGCCGCCTATTCACCGGGCTATGGGCAGGCGCTGGCAAACGGTGGCCGCTATAACGGTATTGGGGCCGTATTCGGCCGCGACCGCGCAGCCACCGGATTCAGTACCGATCTGGCGGCGATCAATGCACTTGGCGACAATGGTGACCGCGAAGCCGGCGCCATTCTGGCGCCCGCCAGCGACTGCGAGCAGCTGTGGCAGACTGCCGAGTCCCTTCGCGCAGAAGGTGAAGTGGTGATCAGCCTGATGGCTGATTCCGGGGACGACGACAGTGAAACCCTGGCCCGCTGCGACCGCGAGCTGGTGCGGGAGGGGACTGCCTGGGTGGTGAAGCCACTCTCGTAAACCCTAAGCTTTGCAATTGGCCCAAGCCAGTTGATCTGATTTCCCAGGCCGCACGACGGGCGCGGCCGACTCTCTTTTTCCGCCCGTCTACTGAACTGACGACACGAGATTTACGCACATGGGCAAGAATGTAGTGGTGCTGGGCACCCAGTGGGGCGATGAAGGCAAAGGCAAAATTGTCGATTTGCTGACCGAGAAAGTCGCGCTGGTGGTCCGCTTTCAGGGCGGTCACAATGCCGGCCACACTCTGGTGATCAACGGTGAGAAAACGGTGCTGCACCTGATCCCCTCCGGTGTGCTGCGCCCCGATGTCACCTGCCTGATCGGCAACGGCGTGGTGCTGTCCCCGGAAGCCCTGGAAAAAGAGATGGGTGAGCTGGAAGCCGCCGGCGTACCGGTGCGCAAGCGCCTGCGTCTATCCCCGGCCTGTCCGTTGATCCTGCCGGTACACGTGGCTCTGGACCAGGCCCGTGAAAAAGCCCGCGGTGACAAGGCGATTGGCACTACCGGCCGCGGTATCGGCCCCGCCTACGAAGACAAGGTCGCGCGTCGCGGCCTGCGTCTGGGCGACCTGTGCAACTGGGACAATTTTTGTGCCCAGCTGAAAGAGCTGCTCGAATATCACAACTTCGCCCTGACCGAGTACTACAAGGTAGACCCGGTCAGCTACGAGGAAACCGTCAAACTGGCGGAAACCTGGCGCAAAGAGCTGGTGCCGATGATTGCCGACGTGGCAGACATACTGCACAAGGCGCGTGAAAATGGCGAACACATCCTGTTCGAGGGCGCCCAGGGCTCCCTGCTGGATATCGACCACGGTACCTATCCGTTCGTGACTTCCTCCAATACCACTGCTGGTGGTACCGCCACCGGTTCCGGTTTTGGCCCGCTGTACCTGGACTACGTACTGGGTATTACCAAGGCCTACACCACGCGCGTGGGCGGTGGTCCTTTCCCCACAGAGCTGGGTTGCGACGTGGGTCGTCACCTGGGTGAGAAGGGCCACGAGTTTGGCGCGACCACCGGTCGCCAGCGTCGCACCGGCTGGTTCGACGCCGTCGCTGTGCGCCACGCCATCCGTATCAACAGTATTTCAGGCCTGTGCCTGACCAAGCTGGATGTACTGGATGGCCTCGAGGAAGTGAAGATCTGTGTCGGTTACCGCAACAGTGCCGGCGAAGAGATGCCAATTCCGTTCGATGCCGCCGGTTGGGAAGACGTGGAGCCGGTTTACGAAAGTATGCCCGGCTGGAGTGACACAACCTTCGGCGTCCGCCGCGAAGCGGAGCTGCCCAAGGCCGCGCGCGACTATATCGCGCGTATCGAAGAGCTGGTGGGCGCGCCCATCGACATCATCTCCACCGGGCCGGATCGCATGCAGACCATCGTGCGCGAAACCTCCGCCCTGTGCGAAATGGGCATCCACAACGCCAGCGTCTGATCGTATGTCCCCCCTGGAGCCGGCGGGTGTCCGCCGGCTCCAGTTACTCTTCCCAGTCAGGCTTCCCACCTCCCCCTTTGTCTGCCCCGCTTCCTGCGAACCATGCACTGAGGCGCGCTAATATACAGCGCCGCCGTACCGGTCCCTGTCCGATGCACTGGATACTCACCGGTCCGAAACTTTGCTTGTCAGTGGGCGCTGAAGCCCGGATGATGAGACTTAATTTTAATTTTTGGTCACATTTCCCTGCCATAATGGCGGACGGAAGAAGGTCACATTCGGGAATCGAGCATGTCCAGCAGCGTTTCAGCCAATAGCAGCCACCGCTACAGTGTTGCTGAAGAGGTCGCGAACAGTATTACGCACGGTATCGGTGCCGTCCTGGCCATCGCGGGCCTGGGGGTCCTGTGTGGTTTTGCTGCCCTGCGTGGTGACGTATGGCATATCGTCAGCAGCAGCATTTATGCGGCGACCCTGATTCTTTGCTTTTCCGCGTCAACGCTGTACCACAGTGTTACCCACGCGGGCGCCAAACAGGTGCTGCGAACCCTGGATCACTCCTCAATCTTCCTGTTGATTGCCGGAACCTACACCCCGTTTACCCTGGTGACGCTGCGCGGTCCATGGGGCTGGTCGCTGTTCGGCGTTATCTGGGGGCTGGCGCTGATAGGCCTGATCATCCAGTTCACACCGCTCAAAAAATACCGCGGCCTGTCGATTACCCTCAGTGCGTTGATGGGCTGGGTGGTAATTGCCGCAATCAAGCCGCTAATGAACAACCTTGCGCCCGGTGGTCTGTGGCTGCTGGTGCTCGGCGGGCTCTGCTACACCGGCGGTATCGCATTTTACCTGTGGAAGAGTTTGCGCTTTTCTCACGCCATCTGGCACCTGTTCGTGCTCGCCGGCGGCGTGCTGCACTTCTTCGCAATACTCTTCTATGTGATTCCGCCGGCGGCCTGATCAGTCGCGCCTTCCTCGCGCCAAAAGATGAAAAGAGTGTCGGGCCGGTCACAGCCTGAGTGACTGGCGTTAATCCTCCCTTTCCGTTACCTGTCTTCCGTTCTACCCTTGAGCGAGCTGATTTTGCCAAGGAGTTGTTATGGGCCAGGTTCCCTCGATGCCGCCGGTGCGCCGTACCGGTTTTATTTCCATTCTGCTTGCGTTTTTATGTGCACTACCGCTCGTCGCGGGCGCTGCCGCAGATCCCGGCTTTGAAAAGTGGAAAAAAGAATTCCGCAAGACCGCCATGAAGGAGGGGATTACTGCGGAGACGTTCGACCGTGCTTTCAAGGGCATCGATTCCCCCGACCAGTGGGTGCTGGACAAGGCGAGTTACCAGCCGGAGTTCAAGGCGCCAGCGTGGCAGTATTTCGACAATCGCATCACCAAGTATGCGGTCAAGCGCGGGCGTGCGAAGAAGCAGGAGCTGAAGCCGTGGCTGGATAAAATCCAGAAGCAGTCTGGAGTGAACCCGAACATCTTGCTCGCCATCTGGTCGATGGAGTCGAGCTTCGGTGCAATTCTGGATAACCAGACGGTGATGCGCAGCGTCATTCGCTCTCTGGCAACACTGGCCTATGCGGACCCCAAGCGTAAAAAGTTCGGTCGCAGCCAATTGCTGGCGGCGCTGAAAATTCTGCAAAGTGGCGATATTGATGAAAGCCATCTTACAGGCTCCTGGGCAGGCGCGATGGGACATACCCAGTTTATCCCGACCAGCTACCAGGCTTACGCCGTGGACATGGATGGTGACGGCAAGCGGGACATCTGGAACTCTGTACCCGATGCACTGGCGACTGCGGCCAATCTGCTGAAGAAAAACGGATGGCGCTCCGGGGAGACCTGGGGTTATGAGGTGACCATTCCCGAGCGTAAATTGCCGGCGGGCAAGCTGAAGATTTCGGAGTGGGAGAAGCTCGGGGTCAAGCGTGTAAACGGCAAGCAGTTCCCGCGCCCGAACGATATAGCCGAGTTGAAGGTTCCTGCGGGCCGCAAGGGACCGGCGTTTCTGATGCTGAAAAATTTCTTTGTGATCAAGCGCTACAACAATTCGGACCGCTATGCGGCGGCGGTGGGGATTCTCGCCGACCAGATAGGTGGTGCGTCACCGTTGACCAAAGACTGGAAGCGGCCGTTTACCAAGCTGGATCAGGATGAGGTGATCGAGCTGCAGACCAAGCTCAAGGAAAAAGGGTTCTACGACGGCGAAATCGACGGCAAGGCCGGTGGCGGTACGCGCAAGGCGATTCTCAAGTTTGAAGAGGAAGCTGGCGTCGAGCTGCAGGGATTCCCGAGTAAAGAGGTCCTTGAGCTGCTGCGTAAGCAGTAGAGCCTTAACAGCCTATCGGTACACTGCGTCGGCGACGTGCTGTCGTCGACGCTTCTGAACTACTGCACCTGAATACCCTCATCCGGTGCCCTGCCGCCAAGTTGTCCCTGTGCGCGTCACGCTAGAAGTTTTCTTCAGGCAGTAAGGAGTCCTGCAACAGCTCCAGGTTTTCCAGTACTTCATTGGGTTCCTGGAAATAGGCTACGTGGTACATCGCCTCTCCCTCCTGCGCCAGCGGGATATTCTGCTTGCCGATGATGATCCCGTCGGCGTCGGCCAGTACCTTGTCCAGCTCGTTGCCATACAGGTCGGCAATGGTCGCCAGCACCTCTCCTTTTTTGACGTGATCGCCGAGCTGCCGCTTGTGATTGACGATGCCACTATCGCCAGCGCGTAGCCAACCGCTCTTCCTGGCCACAAAAGGCTCGATCCCACCATGCTTGCTCTTGCGTGCCGGCAGCATCTGCAAGTGCCTCAGCACATTCACTACGCCTTTCACGCCGGCGCGGATACAGAACTCATCGAAACGCAGCGCCTCACCGGCCTCGTACAGGAGTATTCGCACGCCGAGGTCGGCGGCCGCCTGGCGCAGGGAGCCGTCGCGCAAGGTGGCGTTCAGAAGAACCGGTACGCCGAAGGCACTGGCCATCTCCCGAGTTTCGTGGTCGTCGAGATTGGCGCGTATCTGCGGCAGGTTGCTGCGGTGCATGGCGCCCGTGTGCAAGTCGATTCCGTAGTCGCACTTGGAGACGACCTGTTCAAGGAATACGTGGGCCATACGCGCTGCCAGGGAGCCCCGCGCGGATCCGGGGAAGGAGCGGTTGAGGTCGCGGCGGTCCGGGAGGTAACGGGACTGTTGCAACACGCCGTAAACGTTCACTACCGGCACCGCGATAAGTGTGCCGCGCAGTGATTTTAACGACTTGCTGTTGATCAGTCGGCTGATGATTTCCACTCCGTTCAGCTCATCGCCGTGAATCGCGGCGCATACGAACATGGTGGGGCCGGGCTTTTTGCCGCGGTGCACGTATACCGGTATCGCCATTTCCGTATCGGTATAGAGGCGCACGATGGGTAGTTCTATCTTGCGCGTTTCGCCACGGGGCACGCTGATACCGGCGATCTCGAAGGAATCCTGCATGAATGCTTCAACAATAAAAAATGACTTGTCGGTTATTGTAGTTGTGACCCACTGCTGCAGGGAAGTCAGTTCACTGGCTTTCTGTTGGTGGCTTGGACTGTTGCGGAGTGCTGTTAGAATCGGGGACGTGTTCGGGCGGTGCAGTCCGGCGGTACCATAAACCCGATTACGAGAACCCATGAAGCCCGAATTGATCAAAATGGCGCTGATGCTCGGCCTGCTGAGCTGCGTCGGCCCCTTTGCCATCGATATGTACCTGCCGGCCATGCCGGCGATGGCCGAGGACTACGGCGTGCCGACTGCCATGTCCCAATACACCCTGGTATCTTTCTTTGTTGCATTTGGTGTATGCCAGCTATTCTATGGGCCGGCCGCGGATATGTTCGGACGCAAGCCACCGCTCTACTTCGGCTTGGTGGTTTTTCTGCTGGCATCGGTGGGCTGTGCGCTGGCGCCGACCATCGAGTGGCTGATTGCGCTGCGCTTTGTCCAGGGGATGGGGGCGGCCTCGGTGATGTCTATTCCACGCGCCATCATCCGCGATCGCTATACCGGCACCGAGGCTACCCGGTTGATGACAACGGTAATGCTGGTCATCTCCATTTCACCAATGCTGGCGCCGCTGGTGGGTAGCCTGTTAATGGCCCCCTTTGGCTGGCCCTCAGTCTTCTATGCGGTGGCACTGGCAACGGTGGCAAGCCTGCTGCTGATTCGCTTTGCCCTTCCGGAAACTTTACCCGTACAGCAGCGGGTACCGGTGAAAATTACCACGATGTTTGATGCGTTCCGGGTACTGTTCCGGGATGCCTATTTCATGGGTATGACGCTGATTGGCGGCATGGGTATGGCGAGCTTTTTCTCGTTTCTTTCGATTGCCGCCTTTCTCTATACCGAGTACTACGGTTTGTCACCAACACAGTTCAGCCTGGCATTTGCGCTGAACGCCCTGGGATTCTTTGTCGCCAGCCAGTTCGCTGCAAATCTGTGCGAGCGTTTTGGCGGTGTGGCCGTGGTGAAGTGGGCGGTAACGGGTTTTACCGTGAGCGCTGCGGCAAATCTCGCGCTCAATCTGGCAGGGGTTGACGACTTTGCGATTCTGGTCGGATTGCTGCTGCTGGGAAATTCATTTCTGGGCTTGGTGGTTCCAACCACGATGGTGTTGTCACTTGACGATCACGGGCCGATTGCGGGTACCGCAGCGGCACTCGGTGGCACCCTGCAAATGATGCTCGGCGCGGCAGCGATCGGCATAGTAAGTGCGGTGTTTGATGGTACTCCGTTGATCCTGGTGGCGGCCATCGCCAGTTGTGGTGTGGTGGCCTCGTTACTGTTTGCTGTGACACTGCGACAGTCCGCACAGCCCGTCGTTAGTTGAGCTGAATCGTGTGGACTTTGGATTTGCCAGCCAAATGGCGCCAAGGACTACCTACGAGAAATTGTCGATTCCACTGAGCTGTATTAGATGCCAACATCAGAAGCCTTGGGCTTGTGTGCACAGAATAGGATAGGCTAAGCAATTGATTTATAAAGGGTTGGCCAGAATAAAATTGCCAACCCAGAAAAATGAACACAAGCCGTAGGCTTGTTTTGTATTTCGACTTTGGTGAAGTTGTACTGTTAAGTTGCTGTTTTTTAAAGGAAGTATTCTTAATGGGGGTTTAGCGCGCCATGCAGCGCTGCTCGTAGAACAAAAGCCTATGGCTAATGAATAAAACTGTTATGTGAGTCCAGTAGTCGAGTTATTTAAGCTTTAAAGGAACCTAAATTGAAAGAGCCGATTCCAAATAATAATGAGTTCGAGGCGGCGGAAATTGCCTTGAGGAAAATTGGTTCAAATTTGTGGTTTTCAAGCCTTTCCGCCGAGTGGCAAGATTTTCTCGTGTCAAACACTTTAGAGCATTTTGATACTTACGATCTGTCTATGCATCAGGCTGCTACAAGTATGATTTCTGTCTTCCAAAAAATAGTAGAAATGAACCCAGCCATACTAGAGAAAAATCCATGGGAAACTACTATGTAGTAGTTGCTTTTTTGGCTATGTGCCAGAGCTCACATAACAAGCGCAAGCAGTTTGCTACGGCCCTTTGGGCCTCCGCGGGACGCCCAACGCTATGCACATTTTGTGCGGGTCGCTGCGCTCCCAGTTTCGCACAAAACGTGCATAGCATTGATCGCCCCTGTTGCGGGCGTTAGGAGGAAATCATGGAAGACTCTCCGCAATTGGCCTACGCAAGGCACGATATATTTGTCAGAGAAGTGAGTAAAAGAGGTTCGATGTGGGCTCTTCATGTTATCGATGGGGAGGGTTGGGGAAATTACGGAGTAGAGGGTGGCGGTACAGTATTCCCTTTGTGGAGTTCAGAATCGCTTGCTACAGCGTGTGCTTCAAGATCTTTTCCTGGCTATGAGGCCAAAGAGGTCAATTTAAAGGAATTTATTGAGCTCTTTATTCCTTCATTAGTTTCCCAAGACATATGGATAGGATTGAATTTGTCGGAAGAGCTAGCTGGGTTAGACATACCAGCACATAGATTTGAAGAGGTTATTTCCATGGGAGCGGCCTCCTAGCAAGGCAGGGCAAATAGCTCCGGGCCTTCGGCCCTCCACGGGACAGCTTACCTTGTGCACCTTTTGCGCAGGTCGCTGCGCTCCCATTTTTGCGCAAAACGCGCACAAGGTAAGCTGCCCCTGCTGGCGGCGTTAGGTACTAGGGTTGGAAATTGAACCATGAGATTTATGACAATGGAGTATTATTTTTTAATACTCAATAGGACGTTTGAAATCACCGTCGACGAGAATGGGGTGCATGGTGCTATCGCCGGACATTTAATGTCGGCAACGAACTCTAAAGCTCTCACTGCATCTGCTACAGGTAATGCGTACGATCTAGTTTCAGCTTCCAAAATTTCACCATCACATACCTGCTCTGCAGGTAGCCATAAGTACCTGAAGCTTTCTTTTTCTAACTTTAGCTATTCAAAAGATGAGATCGTGAAAATTAGCTACGATCGAAGAAGCAAGTGGGGTATGGGTCCGGTTCCGCACACCGGGAAATTTTACCTGACACTCTCAAATGGTAAGCAGAGAGAGTTAATTGTTTTAGGTAGACCAGAGATTCCGGCTCTTGTTAGTGGCATAGAGGATCTAGGGTATACCGTTCACCATACCTAACAAAGCACTGCAAGGATACGTCTTACATTGTGCACTTTATTGCGCGGTCGCTTCTCTCCCATTTTTGCACAATAAATTGCACAAAGTAAGCCGCCCCTGAGCGCGGCGTTAGAGCAATGAAATCGATCATAGCAATTTTTTTATCCGGTATCGCAATAGGAAGTGCTGCCTCATACTTCATTATGGCTTATCAGTGGGCGATTCATCATGATGCAAGTGCATTAACCACTCGAGGTAGAACTATGGTCGCAATTTCAGATCTACTTTTTGAGCCACAGAAAAAGCAAAGTATATCTATTACACAAGTTCTGGAGAAATATGTCTGCGATGAATATAGAAGGCAAAAATCTATCTCAGAAGGTGCAATAGACTGGGAATCTTATGGTCTAAGCGGGCGTGCTAAAAAGGAGGCGATGGAAAACTCCATGAGGTATGTTATGCAGGCAGATGCGTATAATCCTCCGTTGATGGAGCGCTGTGGTACCTCGCTCTAACAAATGCAGGCAGTTTGCTCTGGCCCTTCGGGCCTCCGCGGGACGCCCAATGCTGCGGACGTTGGGCCCCCAGTTACCCACGAAAATAATAGTTACAGACCTAGTTATTCGAGTAAACAGCGTACTTAAACAGCCTGAAAATAAATCTTCCCCCTTAAATTCATAAGTTTGAATTTACTATGATCAGAAAACTCGTATTCATATTTATATTATCCTTGATGGCTGTTAATACAGTTGCCGATCAACAAAGGTATGTTAACGAGGTGTTCGAAGAAGTTATTCGCACTTCGGATATTCAATACGGGCAAAATGATAATGACTTGAGTCATCAGAAAGAAAATCTCACATTTCGCTTATTCGAACCCAAGGGCGATACCAACGAAGCTCGCGTATTGTTGATCCTTACGCCTGGCGGGGGGTTTGTTAATCACGATGACCACTGGATGGATGATTTTGGCATAGCATTCGCGAAAGCAGGTTATGTGGTTGCCATCAATCGATTTAGATTGTCAAAGTCTATCGATACCGATAGTAATTATTATAATGCAATTTATAAGGCACAATCAGATCAAAAAGCGTTAATCCGTTTTTTCATAAAAGATAATGAAGGCAAAAACAAGTACCGTATTGATGTAAATAATATATTTATTGGCGGGCATTCGGCTGGGGCAACAACGTCCATGTTCGTCGCATATGCGGATCCAAAAGACAAAATAACCGAAGCCATAGAAAAGCACGCGATAAACTATGCTGGATTAGATGGTAATAGTGGAAACCCCGGATTCTCTTATACAATTCGCGGCGTTGTGAACCTCTCGGGAATCGTCTCCGACCCAGATATGTTTAAACATTCTAATGTACCACTGTTAAGTATTCATGGAGAAAAGGATAACATCCTTCGGGTTGACGAGAACGGTCTTTATCATGCAGCAATTAGCATTCAACAACGTTTTAATGCGTTAGGCATGAAAAATAAACTCTATATTATCGACGAAGCTGGGCATAATGATTCGGCAAGCACACAACTATGCCCTGAATGTGTCCCGATTATTCGACGGTTTATGGCGGTTAACATCGTTAAGTAAAGGACCATGAAAAAATAGATAGGCACTGCAGAGTGAAAATACGATAAGCCACGACTATGTGGGGTAATTGAGTGCCAATAAGTAGCGCCTATCCTTGGAGACCTTCTTGGAAACCTCCTTGGAATCCGTGTATGAAGCGCCCTCTTCATTTGAAACAGAAACGCCCGGCTTAGGCCGGGCGTTTCTGTTTCAGGTTCACGAATTTTTGCTTATCAGAGCCTGGTCCAGGCGTCGCTCCAGTTGGTACCGGTAGCGGGTGCGTAGTGGAAGGCGCTGTTGACGTTGCACCACTGTCCTTCCGGGAAAGGGCGGCACTGGTAGCGGTTCCCATCGCTGGCCAGTACGACAGTTTCTCCGGGTACATAGCTACCGATACCTTCGGGGTAGATGTGGTCGTAATCGTCGCCGCCGGATGCCGGTGTGTGCAGGATGCTCACGCGGCCGGTGTCGGTTGCCTGACCATCGGAGACTACCAGCTCAACCACAACGGTCTGTGCAATCTGGGGCGCGCTCAGATCCAGCACTACATCCACTGCGGTAGTGCTGCTGAGGGTGGCACCGGCACCACTGATGACTTGCCAGCGATAGCTTAGCGGATCGCCGTCGGGATCGATGGCGTTGGCCGCGGAGAGATTGACCGCGCCAGCTCCCGTCACGCTGCCCGGGGACGCAACGATGTCCGCCGTAGGTCCCCGATTGGTGTCAGCGGGCTGGATATCCACCTCATGACTGAGGTCCAGATCCGCCCGGGTATACACGCGGTTTTCGGACGCACTCAGAACCGGCGTAACGGTGTCGCTGGAGGGATCAAGGGTACCGATACGTGCATACTGGGACTGGGTGTTTACGGTATTGGCAAATGCGTAAGCCCACTCTTCGGCAGTCGAATCCTGCTCGACCCGGTGGGTGATGGTTTCCATATCGTTGCCGCTACCGTTGAACAGGCGCAGGGTGACCTGGCTGCCGGTCTCGAGGCTTGAATACGCCTGCAGCGCACCCTCATCGGCCCACATGCTGGGGCTGCCGTTACCGAGCACTACGTCGGTACAGGTGTAAAAGGCTTCGGGACTGTCCGACCGCTGCCAGGTGGTGTAAATGACATGCTTGCCGGTCAGTTGTGGGAGGGGGCAGTTCAGCGTGTAACGTTTGTCTGCGCCCACGGGTACGTTGCCGAGCCGGCAGAATTCAAACAGGTCATCCCACTGCAGAGGCTCTGTACCCGTGTAGCCGGAGCGGGTGATATAAAACACCCATTCATTGGTGGAATGTGGCGCGGTAGCCCAGAAGGTGAAGTCAAAAGTGCCATCGGCTTTGGGCGTGATGGGGGTTGCTTGCCAGTCGCTGCGGGCCAGATCCATACCGGCATACTTGCTGCGACCGCCAGAGCACAACTGCCCATCCGGAATCAGCGCGCGATGATCGCCTGCCGCATTTGCCTGGTTGATCTCGTTCCAGTCGTAGAAAGGCTGCGTACCGCCGACCGCTTTGGCCGCGGCACAGGCGGGGTCGGACGGGTTTTCAGGGTTGTTCAGAAAGCAGTTATAAATGCGGCTCTCCGGTATTTCCATGGTTCCGTGCGCACTGGATTCGACGCTGGGCAGCGCACAGAGCGCGAGCAGGGCGGATGCCGCCAGTGGCGCTTGACGCGGCTTGCGGATGGTGTGATTCATGGCAGATTTCCTGTAATTATTGTTGATTATCGATTGCGAATTGAAAGGAGCGAGGCAAAAGCTTTATTTTTGACAGCGCTGTCTTTCGCGCGGCATGCTAATGGAAGTTACCGGTGTGTGAAGGGATTAGTGCGTCAAAAGTTGCTGGGCCCGAACTGGTCGAAGTTGGTTGTGTGACCGGTCGCTAACTTTGCGGTTCGCCTGTCGTCCTCGCCGTGTTGGGTTTACCGGGAACCTGAAGGTCACGCTTCTCCGGCGGCGTGACCAGGTAGCGCTGGCCACCGTCTAATGGTGCGCCGAGACTCGGTACTCTGGTGCCGTTTTCCCGCTGGATTAACTCGGGAATGAAATGCCGGAAATGCCGATAGAACAGTCGGGTGTCACCGTCGTAAGTTCCCAGCTTTCCCTGATAACTGCCGGGACACAGCAGTGGCGCGTTGCAGTCACCGGCCTTTTCAGGTTTGAATCGCCAGGCCGGAACAATCGGGGTATCCGGATCCGATTGTGTTGGGGTATCTGGAAGGAGTGCCAGTAATTGACCATCGTCTCCCGCCACAAAGAACTCACGGTGTTCCGGTACTATACCGGTGGTGTCTCCATTGCCAGCGAGCTGGAATGACACTCGCCCAAGTGCTATTCCCCTATTGGGATGGTGCAAAAAGATTGTGCTCGAGCGCCCACTGTCATGATGATTGGTTTCACTCCACAGGCCGGTGCCGGACCAGTGACTGGCGATACGGCGCTGCCGCCCGGAGTGGCGGTGTGTGCTGATTTTCATCAGGCGCCTTCCAAACGGGTCGTAACGCAGCCAGGTTGTAAAGTCTCCGCATTCAACGCTGTGCAGCAGGCCCCAGCCGTCATACTGATAACGATAAGTTGACGGGGAGCTCCCTGCGCGGCCGCTATCGATACGGGCCGTGGCAATGATGTTGCCGTGCGCGTCGCGCGCTGTTTCAGCGGAGCGCGGGGCCGGGGAAAATAAATCGAGAACGGGAAGGAGTCCCTGGATGGCGTTCGAGGTTGGCGGCACTTCCAGCTCACCAGTCTTGCCGAAGTCTAGCGATTTCAATACGCCCTGCTGAAAGGTTTTTATAACCTGATTGCTGCCCAGGGAAAGAAATTCACGATGTGGTTGGTCGTTACTCTTCTGTTCATTCGCCGGTATCTCACTACGTACAGCCATAGCCCCATTGGTATCGATGCCGTATAGCCTCCCTGCCGGGGAAAAGGTAAATGCGATATTTATACAGTCTGAGCAGGAGCTTTTCAGCCAGCCACGGCTGTCATAACTGTGGTTGATGCTGACGTTGTCGGCTGAATTTTCGCTGTCCACATCGTGATGTTCGGCGATCAGCAGCCCGCGTGCGTCATAGCGATAGCGCAGGTTGCAGTATTCATTGGCGGCCTGTGTCAGGCGCCCGAGGGCATCAAAATGAAATTGGCAGATTAGCCCGCTGTTATTGCGTATCTGCACAAGGTGGCCCGCGTCGTTGTACTGCAGGTACCAATGGCTGTCGCAATCGCGGAACTCTCGCAGTTGACCGCCCGCAGCATGATGCCACTCGAGCTGCGGGCTGCGTTCATCATCGAAGCTTGCCAGTTGGCCGAACTGGTTATATCGCCAGCGATATTGTCTGTCGTCGCAGCGCAGCGTGGATAACTTTCCCTGTGGGTTGTAGCCGAGATTGAGTGCCGGGCCGAAAAATTGCTGTATACACCGCACACGACCACAGCCGTCATACTGCCATTGCAGCACGGGTTCACTGTTGTGGCTGAGGGTGCATGGGCGGCCGTATTCATCCGTACTGACAGTAAGGGTGTAATCACCAATCGTCAAGCGTTCGAGCTTGCAGTGCTGATCGTAAAGCCATTTTCTGGCAGCGAGCCTGGTGCCCGTTTGTGCCACGATATTTCCCTGGCTGTCGTACTCCCAAGTGAGAACGCGATCACCGTGAACAAGCCTGGACAACTGACACTCGGCGTTCCATTCGAGTGAAAGTTGCCCGTGCTCAGGATCCGTGAGCGTCCGCAACTGACCGCGTTCGTCGTATTCACATTTCCATACACCTCCGGCGGGATCGATGATGACGGTGGGGCGGCGATCGGTCGCGGCATATCTGTATTTCCACACGCGGGTACCGGTATCCCCGACGAGGTTTCCAGCGGCAATCAGCCTTCCTTCATCGTCATAAATATAGTGATTATTTACCCCGTTTCGGGTGCGCCTCCGCAGTCGTCCGTATGCATCGTAGCGGTACAGGGTATCCTGTCCGAGTGCATCCACGCTGTGGCAGAGGTTGCGGTATAGGTCAAACCGCCAGCGCTGGCTGCGAGATTCCCGGGTTGACTCAATCAGATTACCGCAGGTATCAAACCGCAAATGGGTTTCGCACTGACCGCGTGTGGTAACAATGCACCGTTGTGTGCCTGATCGCCAGCGTAAATTCCACACCATCTGGCGGTCATCTTCTATGTCGTTCGGCTGGACGGCATCTTCGGAGCGGCAGACCTGTCTTACCCGTTGGAACCTATCGTAAGTGAACGTCAGCCGCCCCAATTCGTGATTGGTCAGTGAGCTGATCTGTCCGCCGCTAACGGTAAAGCGTTCCTGTACTAACCGATTGCGCGTAGCTACAAGACACCCCTCTGCGTCGTACTGGTAGTCAGCCAGCGCTGGGGCCTTGTCGGAACGGCGATCAGTTATCCGGGCGAGCCGACCGTTCTCATGCTCGAACTCCAGCGTCGTTCCCCAGGATGTGACAATTTTTTGCGCATGACCATTGCGATAATCCACGCTCAGTGTGTTGCCAAACGCGTCGCGAATTTCACTTAAGGGTGCGGTTTTACCCGCGCCATCTGCTCGGAAAATTTTGTCTGGTGTATCAAACGCCGATAAACGAAAGCTGTGCAGGCTCTGGCGAAGCAGGTGCAGGCGCTCGCTGCGGTTGTAGCTGGCATTGCCGATCGCGGGAAGGTCAAACGCCACGAGTCGACCATCTGCGGTATGTAATAATAGTTTCTGTTGTTTTCCGGGCCTGGTCTCCGGCAATTGCAAGTGTTCGCTCAGAGTGTGGCGCCATCCGGGGCCGAGGCCGATGTCGCGTTCCTGCCCCTGGCGGTAGTACCTTTGCCAGCGAAACGGAAATGGTCCGTGCAGCGTGAAGTCTTCGCGACAAAAAGCGAGTTCACCATTGGCGGCAATCACGTGACCGCCAATCTGGTGGCAATCATGCAGGGCCGGAAGTGCATCACCTTGCGGGGTATAGGCCGGGTAATTGCAAAATCGCACGAGCGTGGAAGCTGGTACATTCAACTCCGGCATAGTTGCAGCACGCACGAGACTGTATTCCGTAGCGTTAATCTGTGGTGCTTCTGGCCAGAAGTCGTCGGGGAATCTATTTGGTACCACTGTCTCGTTTGAGTTTTCCCGCTCTCTGCGAGAAATTTTCTGGAACCATTTGCAGATACCTATTGCATCACCAGCCGTGTCCGGCATGGCAGGGGGTAACAACCAGTCGATAACGGTAGGGATAAATTCGACCAGACGATCCGGTGTCATGTCGCTTTCTCGTAGATTGGGCTTTTAATTTGGTGAGAGCGTTGACCGTGAGGCATCAGCGTCTGGATTTTCGCACCGTAATGTCATGCGTGGCTTTTGGTTGCAAGGTGATTGGATCCCCGGAGAACTCCGTCACCGCTTCCGGGCGGTTGCAGAATTCGATGATACCGGCACTGATGTTGTCGCGGCCGCCACGCCGGTTGGCGTCATCTATAAAATGATAAACACATTCCAGTGCCGGCCGATAGGTGGCCAGTACACGTTCGATAGTGTGATCGTCAATGTATTCGGTGAGGCCATCGCTACACAGTAACAACAGTGCACTTTCCGTTAACGTCCAGCTGTTTACTGTGGCTTCGACGGGCTCGGAAATTCCCAGTGCACGTGTTATGTGATTCCTTACCTGGGACGTCTGTGCCTGTTCTGCGGTTAACTGCCCGGCATCAATCATTTCCTGAACCACGCTGTGATCCCTGGTGAGGCGTTGCAGTCCATAATCATTCCAGAGGTATGCACGAGAGTCGCCGATATGTGCGACGATGAGAAAATCCATCCAGATTGCCGCCGCCACCAGAGTGGTTCCCATCTGGGAAAACTGTGGGCGAGTTTTTTTTGTCTCCAGTATTTTTCGGTTACAAATGCCAATGCCTTCGACAAGCGCGGTCCTCAACATGATGTGCTGGCGTTCGCGAGAGCAGGTGAGGAAGGGGGTGTCGAGTAGCTTATCGAGTTCGCCTTGCAGGGTGTCCGCTGCAATATCACTGGCCGTAGCGCCGCCGCTATAGCCTCCCATGCCATCGGCTACGACAATATAGGCAAAGGGGTGATCTGGATCACTATGGCAGCGAATACTATCTTCGTTTTCGTCTCGTACCTGACCGATATCCGTGCGGCCGTTTACTGCCAGCCTGATGGGCTCCATGTCTGTCACAACTCCATGACATTTCCAGATTATTGTGGCGCCGGGAAACCAGAAATCGGTTCAGTCTCCATGACTTCCGTATTTTTTGAGACAGTAATGTTAACTTGCTAACGCATCAGGTTTGAATTTTTTTTAAATCATTTGCCATAATGCCGACCCCTGCAGGGTTTCAGGAGTGCAGTTGGTACACCTGTGCAAATTAAAAAGGACTTTTTGGCAAGATGCCCCGTCTTCCGAGACTAAATCTAATCGATATTCCTCAACATATTGTGCAAGTCGGGCACAATAATTTGCCGTGTTTTTTTGATGAGGAAGATTATCAATTTTACCTGGACAGCCTGCGCAATGCGGCCGATCAATATCGGGTGGACGTGCACGCCTATGTCCTGTTGCCCAACCTGATCCAGATTATTGCCACACCCCGGGTGCCTGATGGTATTTCATCGATGATGCAATCCCTGGGGCGCAGATATGTCCAGTTCGTCAATCACCGCTATCGACGCTCTGGAACACTTTGGGCCGGGCGTTATAAGTCCAGCCTGATCGACTCGGATTCCTACCTCCTCACCTGTTACCGCTATGTTGAGTCTCGCCCAATCTATCTGGGGCTGGTGGAATCCATGAGTGAGTACCCCTGGTCGAGCTTCCGCCATCACGCGAATATCGAACAGAGCAATGTGATCAAGGATCACCGTCTGTATCTTGTACTGGGCAAAACGCCGCAAGCGAGGGCCGAAGCCTACCAGGAGCTTTTCCGCTACCGCTTTGATCGGCGGCTACTGGAGTACATTGCTGAGACCATCAAGCTAGGACAGGTTCTCGGAGGCGATGTGTTCAAAGACAAAATCGAACAGATTTCCAATCAGCGGGTCAGGCCACTGAAACGCGGGCGTCCCAAAAAAAATACCAAAATTAAAGTTGAGAATGCGGCGGTTGAGGCAGAAAGTGAGCCTGACACAAAGTCCGTAAATCTGGAGGCCGGGGCGTGAGCAGGGCAAATGTACGAGCGGAAGCCGCTATTTTTAAAGCGGAGCAAGCGGACGAACCTTTACGCAAATGGCACCCAGGTGCCAAATACCGCGTTGCCATCATCGGCGATTTTAGTGGTCGCGTCAGCCGATCAATCTGTGAACCGGAAACCATCCGTGCACGTGCGGCCTATCCGTTGCGAAAAGATAACTTCGAGAAGGTGTTTGAACGTCTGCAGGTTGCGGTCAGCCTCCCATGTATGCCGGAGCCACTTTCTCTACTGGAGTTCGATGACCTGCACCCAGACTACCTCTATCAACGCGTCCCGCTATTTAGTCACTTTATCCAGCTCAAAAATCGGCTTTTAAACCCATCGGAATTTCCGCATGCGGCCGAGGAGATTCGGCAGTGGCGGCCAGACCTGGCAAGTCCGACGCAAGGCTCGCAGGATGCTACAACGAAGAGTGATACGGCATCGAGAGATACGGCGTCGATGCTCGACAGGATTCTGTCCGGCACAAGTTCCCAGGCTCAGTCGCAGATAGAAGCAGGGGCCCAGATCGATCAACTGATCAAGGACATTGTCGCCCCCTACGTGCAGAAGAAGCCAGACGGAAATCGGGATATTTATCTGGATGCGGTCAGCGAAGCAGCCTCGGAAGCAATGCGCAAAATCATGCACCACAGTGATTTTCGTCAGCTGGAGGCCAGCTGGCGAGGCCTGCACTTACTGCTTCGACGCCTGGAGGATCACCGCGGGTTAGAGCTTCATCTTCTGGATATCAGCAAGGCAGAAGTGCTCGCCGATCTTGCGCAGGCAGAAGGCGATCTGGAGCAGTCGGGACTCTTCAAGTGTCTGGTAGAGCGCCATACCGTAGCCGGGAGCGCGCCCTATGACCTGATTCTCGGCGACTTTACCATCAATGATGATGAGCGTGATCTGCATATGCTGATAGATCTCGCAACCATCGCCGAAGCCGCGGGCAGCACCGTGGTCATGGGCGGTGATTGTCGCCTTGCCGGGTGCCCCAGTATGGCCGGAGCAATGGATCCAGACGACTGGGGCTTTCCACTTTCAAGCGAGTTTACCCAGAGCTGGCAAGCGGTGCGTGAGTACCAGGCTTGTGCACATCTTGCCCTGGCCGCGCCCCGCTTTTTGTTGCGACTACCTTATGGCGCAGATGCATCGCGCACCGAGTCATTCTCCTTCGAAGAGCTGAGTCCCGAACTGGGGCAGCGCTACTATCTGTGGGGCAACAGTGCCTACCTGCTGACTTTGTCTATTTGCAGCGCGTTTGTTACCGCCGGTTCGCCGCAGCCGGTAGTAGCGGATCACTACCGGGGACTTCCACTCCATCTGCGCAAGTTGCCTCAGGGAGAGTGGCTGACCCCGTGTGCTGAGGCCTGGATGACAGATGGTGCCGCCGCGCGCTTCGACAGCGCTGGTCTGAGCACGCTTCGTTCCATACGGGGGCGTGACGAGATTCTTTTACCGAGACTGCAATCCATCGCCGGCACACAACTGAAAGGTCCGTGGGCCTGAAACGCAATACCGAAAGTTCCTGTTTAAGGCAGCGGGCGAGCCGATGCCAACCAAACGACGAGCGAAACTGACATGGATCTACTGCTTTCTGTGGTGTCTGACCCTGAAGGGGCCAATATGCTGAAGCACACCAAACTGTTTAACCGCGAGGGTGGCAGTGTGGGGCGCGCCGATAGTAATGACTGGGTGTTGCCAGATCCGCAGCGGGTAGTGTCCTCGCGCCATGCGGAGATCAGCTTTGTAGAGAATCGGTATTTTCTGACCGATCAGAGCACCAATGGCACGTTTCACAATCAGTCGTCGGACCCGGTTGGCAAAGGTAACCGAATCCCCCTGGCCGATGGCGACCTTGTCTCACTGGGCGACTATCAGCTGAAAGTTTCGGTACGTAAACCAGCGATGGATAGCGGTATTCCGGAGGGACTTGGCAGCGCAGATTTTCTCGATAACTCCGATCGCACTACTTTCAGTCCCGCTGCCGAAGCAAAAATGCAAAGTGCCAGAGACGCCAGCGAGCTCGACAGTTGGCTGGAGCCTGCGGGCGACACGAAGGGTAGTCAGAGTGGTGAATGGGGCTACCTGGTGTCGCCAGGCGGCGGGAGTGAAGGTGCAAGTTCGCTGGATAGCCTTCTTGGTGTGGAGGCTCCCACAGACCCGCTGCAGGTCCTGGATCCTGCAGACAGCTTCGGATCGATCGGTGGCGCCGGCACTGGTCATACGTCTGCCGGTCAGTGGGCAGGTGACGACGCCTGGTGGAAAGATGGCAGTGAGCAGGACCACGCGCCCGTAGATAGCCACGCAATGCAGCTGTCAGCAATACGGGAGCCAGCGCCGTCCCCTTCGCCACTTCCGCAAGTACAGTCAGTGCCTGGTGTGAATCCGCCGGAACCACCTGGCGTTATCAATACGCCAGTGATGCCGATGGACCAGCAGCCGGATTATCCCACCCCTGTTGCGCCTGCTCATGAGCAAAATGCGTCGTCTACTACTGACAATCCGTTTGCTGAATCCTTTTCGGCAATGGCGGGAAGCCAGGTCGAAGGGACGCCCGGGTTTGCCACGCCGAATTCCCCTCCCCAACAGGCTCCGCTTCGCGCTTCGGCCAGTGATGCTTTTGCCAGTGGATCACAACAGTTTACGCCTCCAGCGATGAACGCCGGCATTCAGCCAGCACCCCAGCCTGCAGAGCGCGAGCAACAACCGGCTGCACAAGTTCCCTCCCAGGTTCGCCCGCAGCAGAAATCGACCGCCGGATCACCGGGTGTGGCGGCGGCATTGGCGCAGGAACTTGGCTTAAACCTCGATAGCCACCAGCTCGCAGAATTGGATACCCAGGCCGCGGCCATTGTCGAGGAATCAGTGGCACGACTGATTGATTTACTACGCGCCCGTACCAGTATCAAGAATGAATTGCGTGTACAGCGCACCATGATCCAGACGGAAGCCAATAACCCACTGAAATTCAGTGCAACGGCCAGAGATGCCCTGGGTGCAATGTTTGCGGGTACCAGCGCGTTTATGTCGCCAGTAGAGGCGGTGCGAGATAGCTTCGATGACCTGTCGGATCACCAGGTGGCCGTGCTTTCAGGAATGCGTGCAGGCTACGAAGCGATGTTGCGATTTTTTAGTCCGGAAAATATTGCGAAGCGAGGTGGTGCACATAACGGCGTTTTTACCAGTAAAAATGCGCGTAACTGGGAAAGCTTTGTCGATTCATACCGAAAGATGGTGAGCGACCCGGATGCCTGCTATCGACAATTGTTCGGAGAAGAGTTTGCGACTACCTATGAACATCAGCTTTCAGAGCTGAAGAATGCGCGAAAAATGAACCATTTTAATCGCCGATGACAGCCTCGCTGCTGCGCCCGTGGATTTTGGATATTGGGAGAAAATCGTGAAATATAGAAACTGTATGAAATTGGTGTTGATAGCGGCACTCGCGATCACCGTGGCTGCTTGCCAGACCACACGCCGTACTTTGAATTTCGATACCAGCGTAACGCTGGATATCGATATCGAGCACAACGTAAACCCCGATAGCGATGGTCGCGCGTCGCCAGTAGTTGTAAGGGTTTTCATGCTGGCCGATGACCGCCAGTTTTCGCGCGAGGAATTCCTGAATCTCTATGAGAACGCTGAGTCCCGTCTCGGCAAGGATCTCCTTGATACCGTGATCCTGAAGGAGTTTGCGCCGGGAGAACAACGGGTTGAAGAGTTGTCGCTTACCCCGGAAGTAAGATATATCGGCTTGCTGGCGGAGTTTGTCCAGTACCGACGGGCGGAGGCATTGATGTTGTTACCGATCACGGAATACAAGAAAAATACCTACGGTATTACGCTTGAGGGTACCCGCATCGCCTCCACGCAAGCCCTGGACATGCGGCGTCGCACTGCCGAAAAAATTCGAGACGAAAGCAAGGAGGCGACCGTTACCATTTCCAGTGCCGAGTACGAGCGTTTACGTGAGTTACAGAAAACTGGTAAGCGGTGATTCCGTTTGTTAATCCATAACGCAAATTGCGATTAAAGTTCGTAAGGCAACGTCCTTGCGCCGCAACAGGGAAATTGTATGTCGGCAAATAATAAGGTGATATGGAGCGAGGGAATGTTTCTGCGCCCTCAACATTTCCAGCAGCAGGATCGATATCTGGAGCAGCTGTTGGAAGCGCGCACTTCAGCGTTCGGCCCTTATACCTGGGGGCTTGCAGAGCTGGCAATTGACAGTGAGCCTCTTGCCATGGGCAAGCTGTCCATCTCGCGCGTCAGCGCCATATTTCCTGACGGTACCCCCATGCTGGCGCCAGAAAATGAGCAGCTTCCGGATGTGCTGGATGTTCCCGTGAACACCCGGGATGAAATCGTCTACCTGTGTATTCCCATGCGGCGTCCGGGCAGCCAGGAATCGGTCAGGGATCAGGAAGATTTTGCACAGGCCCGTTATCAGGCGTTCAATTTTGATGCGCGTAATAGCGCCTCCACCTCGGGTGAGGCTGCACGTATTCAGGTCGGAAAATTACGCACCTGCCTCAAGCTAGGTAGTGAAGACCTGGGAGGCTACGCGGCCATTGGCGTTGCACGTATCCGTGAAAGGCAGCCGGAAAAGCCGGTAGAGCTGGATGCCGAATATATCCCTCCCTTATTGAATGCAGATGCGTCTTCGGTCATCAAGGCGTATATCGAGGAGGTTAAAGGGCTTCTGGATCATCGTGGAAGTGCCCTCGGTCATCGGCTCAGCGACAGTGGCCGCAGTGGGTCTGCAGAAATAGCGGACTATCTCTTGTTGCAGGTAATCAACCGCTTTGAGCCATTGCTGAAACAGATTACCGGCCAACCCCGCCTGCATCCGCACAACCTCTATCTTGAACTTCTGCAGCTTGCGGGTGAGCTATCCACGTTTACCGCAAGTAATAAGCGCCCCCCGGAAATTCCACGCTACATGCACGAAAACCTGCAGCAGAGCTATACCGGTCTCTTTTCTGCACTGCGCCAGTCGTTGTCGACAGTTCTTGAGCAAACCGCAATTCCGATGGACCTTGTGCAGCGAAAGTTCGGTATCTACGTAGCACCAATTACGGACCCATCACTGGTGAAAACTGCGAGCTTCGTACTCGCCACAAAAGCGGATATGCCCGGAGATATACTCCGGAGTCGTTTCCCGAGTCAGGCTAAAGTGGCGCCGGTAGAAGCCATCCGCGAACTAATTTCTGCGCAATTACCGGGACTTTCCGTACGCGCACTTCCGGTGGCCCCACGACAGATACCATATCACGCAGGATTTACTTACTTTGAACTCGAACGCACAGGCGAGCTCTGGCAAACGATGCAGCGCTCCGGCGGCTTTGCCGTTCATCTCGGTGCAGAATTCCCGGGAATAAACATGGAACTCTGGGCGATCCGGAATAATTGATATGACCAATGATGCCTATACGCCGCCTTCAGCGGACGACCGAACCGTGATGGTGCCAACACCCGGAGCTGCCGTTGCTGCAAGCCAGCGGCCTAGAGCACAGAATTTTTCTACCGGTGACGGTGGTCCAGAGCTGCAGATCCGTAACAGCCTGAATCCACTCATTTCTGCGGCATCCAAATTGCTCGGTGCCATTATCAAGCTACGCACAACCATGAGTCACGGTAACGTACCGGATCTGCATAAGCGTCTGACCCGCGAGATACAGAGTTTTGAGCGGGAGGCGCGTCAACTATCGCTGTCGCAGGACACTGTCCTGACCGCGCGCTATCTATTGTGCTCAGTGGTTGATGAGGTCGTACTCACCACGCCCTGGGGAACAGCAAGCGGCTGGAGTCAGCATTCGCTGCTAAGCCTGTTTCACAAGGAAACATTTGGCGGTGAAAAATGCTTCCAGATATTACAGCGCACACTGGAAACGCCCGGTTACCACATCGAGTTACTTGAGCTTTTTTATCTCTGTCTTAGCCTTGGCTTTCAGGGTAAGTATCGATTAGTTCAGCGAGGCTACGAACAGCTAGAGCAGATCCGCGAGAATCTTTACCGCACCATCGAAAGCCATCGTCCTCCGATGGATCGGGACCTGTCACCGCGGTGGCAGGGCTGTGTCGAACGCAAAACTCGGCTACATCAGTATGTGCCGTTATGGGTCATTGCCAGTGTCGTGCTCGGGATCCTGATGGCGACATTCAGCGGCTATCGCTGGTGGTTGTACCAGAGTGCAACACCAGTCGCCAACGAAATACAGGCGCTAAAAATCGATAGCGCAGGTCCGAATACCAAGCTGCGCTGATTCGCAGACGTGAATTGCCCGCCGATTCCGGTTGTGGTTATTGGAGTGATACATGAGACGTTTGGCTAATTTCTTTGCCAACAAGTGGGTACTGGGCCTGATCGGCCTGGGGGCTCTTGCGCTGTTGATCTGGTTTGGCGCCGAGTACATAAAGTTTGGCAGTGATAACGCGACCCTTTCCAAAGGGGCGCGTATCACGATCATCGCATTCCTGTTTGTTATCTGGCTGGTGTGGAATCTCAGCCAATGGCTGGTAGAGCGGCGGCAGAATCAAGCACTGATCGAGGGGATTGAATCAACGCGAGATGAAGAAGTTGATCCGGACCAGGAGCGTAGCCAGGAGGAGCTGCAGGCGCTAGCCGACCGTTTCCGTGAAGCTATGCAAGTATTGCGCAAGGCACGCTTTCGTTCCCAGCGGGGACAGCTTTCCCTGTACCAGCTACCCTGGTACATCATTATTGGCCCGCCCGGGTCTGGTAAAACCACCGCGTTAGTCAACTCGGGGCTTGAGTTTCCACTTGCACAGAGCCACGGTAAGGAGGCGCTTGGCGGGGTGGGAGGCACTCGCAATTGCGATTGGTGGTTTACCAATGACGCAGTGCTGATAGACACCGCTGGTCGCTATACCACGCAGGATAGTCACCGGGTATACGACAACAGCGCGTGGCGTGCATTTCTCAGTTTGCTGCAAAAATATCGTCGCCGCCGGCCAATCAATGGTGTATTGGTGGCCATCAGTCTCCAGGATTTGATGGTGCAGACCGGGGAGCAGCGCGCACATCAGGCCAAAACGATCCGTGCGCGAATCAATGAGCTCCAGCAAAAGCTCGGTGTTCGTTTTCCTATTTATCTTACATTTACCAAATGCGATCTGGTTGCCGGGTTTAGCGAGTTTTTCGACAACCTGTCCCAGGCTGAGCGTGAACAGGTTTGGGGCGTCAGCTTCCCGGAAGAGTTGAGAGTGGGAGATGGCGCCCCTCTGGAAGAGTTTTCTGCAGAGTTTCGCGCGCTGATCTCGCGTCTGAACCAGCGAGTCTTGTGGCGTATACACCACGAGCGCAACCTGGAAAAGCGCGCGTTGCTACAGGGATTCCCGGCACGGATGGAAAGCCTGCAAGGTGTGATCACGGAATTCGTCCATCAGACGTTCGGCGCCAATCGTTACGACACCGTGCCCATGGTGCGCGGTGTCTACTTTACCAGCGGCACACAGGAAGGCAGCCCGATCGATCGCATGATGGCATCGATCAGTTCCGACTTCGGCCTTGAGCGGGATATGGGTAAAAAGTTTCAGGGCGCCGGAAAAAGCTATTTCCTCCATCGGCTGCTGAAAGATGTGGTGTTTCCGGAGGCGGAACTGGTGGGCGTCAACCGTCAGTTCGAGCGCGCTACACACTGGGTACGTGGCTCAGTCTATGCGGCGTCGGTGTGCATGCTTGTGGCTGCCTTGACACTTTGGACAGGCAGTATTACCCAGAACAAGTTATATATGGGGGAAGTCGAGGAAAATCTGAATGCTTTTAAACAGTATCAGCGCGAGTCTGACGGCCGCCCCATAGGGCCGGTTGATGCACTGGCATTACTCGATCCACTTTACACGGCGTCCACCGTCTATCAAAAGGAAGAGCACCCATGGCTGAATAATATGGGGCTCTATGACGACCGGGTCGACGAAGCCGCTGACGCCCTGTATCGCGAGAAGCTGAATGAGATATTTTTGCCGGCGTTGCAGCAGGAGTTGGAGCGAAAACTGGCCCGATTGGACAGTGCGGATGCTGAACTGACACCGACGCTGAAAACCTATCTGATGTTGTTTGACGAAGAGAAGCGGGATCAGGAGGCGTTGAAGTCATATTACCAGCATGCCTGGTCCGAGAGCCTTAGTGGCAATGCGGAAAAGCAGGAGAAATTAGTCGCACACTTAGACCGGCTGCTTTCGCAGCAACTTCCTGCAGGTCGTACCCCGAATGACCGCGTGGTGGCTGTGGCACAGCAGCAGTTGCGTCGCATACCGGTTGCGCAGAGACTCTATGGGCAGTTACAGCGCGGCGAACTGGCTAACACTCGCGTCGATCTGTACAGCGATGTCGGAGGAGACACCGCTCGGCTTTTCGGTGTACAGCCAGGTGATCAGCGGTTTCAGATCCCTTACCTCTACACTCGGGCAGGTTACAAGGATGTGGACTTCGGAGCCGACTCACCGCTGCTCAAAAATCTGTCGCAGGAGCGCTGGATCTATGGCGGGAATCTTGATGGTGAAGATTTTTCCGAGAAAGATCTTGAGAAGCTCGGCGAGCAGGTAAAAGGCCTTTATCTCGCTGAATATCATCAACGTTGGCAATCCTTCCTTGCGAGCTTTTCCTTGAAGGGGTATGACTCGACGCAGGAAGCATTCGAGGTTTTGTCCACGCTTTCGGACCCGGTGTACTCTCCCTTACTCGCGCTATCTGAAATTGCCGCGGACAATACGCGTCTAACGCCTCGCCCAGAACTACCTGTGGATGCCAATGGCGTACCCCTTCCCGTTTCAACCACCACCCGACAGCTGGGTGGCACAGCTGCCAGCAGCGCCATCAATGCGCTTGCCGACCAGTACCAGCCCACCATGGTGGATGTCCGCTTTGAAGCGCTTCACCGGTTGACACAGAGTGTAAAAGGGCGGCCTGCTCGTATTCAGGAGTACCTCGCTGCAATTGCTCAAGTGCAGGGCTACGTAGCTGAAATTGATGGCGGTGTTGATTCGAATGAAATTGCCTTCAACAAAGCAAAAGCGCGCTTCCAGGGTGCGAGCGATGCCATCAAGCAGCTACGGGTAAAAGCGGCCAACGCGCCCTTCCCATTTGATGGCTGGCTGGAACAGGTGGCGGATAATACCTGGGCGCTGGTCATGGCAAAAGCCAAGGCCCATGTTGACCGAGCGTGGCAGCAGCAGGTGTACGACACATACCAACGTAGCCTTGCGCAGCGATACCCCTTGTGGGCTGGCAGCTCACTGGATGCGCCAATGATGCAGTTCAATGAATTTTTCAAGCCGGGAGGCGTAGAACAGCAGTTTGTACAGCAGTATCTAAAGCCATTTATCGATACTCGAAACTGGAAACCTCGGGTGCTCGACGGCAGGAGCCTTGGCTTGTCCAGTGCGGCACTTTCGCAAATGAAGCGTGCCGAAATTATCAGGAAGACGCTGTTTAGCACCGGAGAGCAGGCCGCATACGATTTTCGAATCGAGCCAACCAAGCTGGACTCTGGGGTCCGTTTATTTGCTCTGGAATTGGGGGGGCAAAGGGTGCCCTATTCTCATGGCCCTCGTACCAGCCGCACGCTGGATTGGCGAGGTGGCGAATCAAATCGAGCGCGAATTATTTTTGAAGATCTGAATGAGACGGTCCACCGCCAGCATTTCGAAGGTGACTGGGCGTGGCATCGACTGATCGCCAAGTCGAGTCTGGAGCGAGGTGGCAGCAATAACGAGCATCTCATCACTTTCACTGAATCGAGCCGCTCCGCGCAATTCCGATTAACGGCTTCTAGCGCTTACGATCCATTCGATAAAAACCTGTTGTCGGCCTATCGCTGCCCACAGCGGCTGTGAGTGTGCGATGAATATGACGGTTTGTGGCATATATGGAAAGCTGCCTGCACACGGTGACTTTGTGCAGCGCAGCCTGCCCGGTAGCTTTGTATCCATCTGGGATGCATGGCTGCAGCAGGCTGTGTACGGAGCCCAAGAGGCGCTGGGGAGCTCGTGGCTGGATTATTACATGACGAGCCCTATCTGGCGCTTTGCCTTTAGCCCTGGGGTCATCGACGCACATTTGTGGTCTGGAATTCTCGTGCCGAGCGTCGACAGCGTTGGGCGATATTTTCCGCTGACACTGGTAGCTTCCAGGCCCGCCAATGAAAACCCCTTTTCAATCATGAATGATGATGAGGCGTGGTATCAGGCGCTGTCCGATCTGGCGATTGAGGCATTGCAGCGCAATCTGATGGTTGATGATGTACTTGAGAAATTCCCTGCCTTTGGAGGTCCATCGCCTGTTGTCACATGCAATGCGGATTGCAGCGAAATGATCACTCTGGAAGGTGGGATCTCGCCGGCACATAGTTATCCAGGGTTATTGAAAGTATTAGCTCAAAATGAGATGAGTAGTTTCAGCTTATGGTGGTGCGCAGGGTCGCCGCAATTGATGCCCACAACAATGCTATGTCCCGGTTTGGTCGACCCGGATAAATATCGATCCATGTTGGGTGCCCAGAAATATACACAGTAATTATCACGTCCTCGTACCGCCAATGACTCGAGTTGATTTAATTTTGAGTAAATTGGTAAATATGTACCAATATAATTTCTGCTTTTTCCTGAAATAGCGTTGCCTGTCTGGTTCAATAAAAAACGTATTTCGATAGAATGTTGAGTAGATTTTTTTACAAGAGGTACGCTTGTGCCACTTGTATCGATTAACTTCGGGAAATGAATTCCGAAAATTATTTTATATGTGTCACCGGATTAAGTTCTGGAGGCCGGTTTCAGGGACAGGGAATGTCGACGAAATCTTTTCAGGTTGTATTCACTGGAAAATTGTGTTCGGGGAAAGACCGTAGAGAGGCAATAGCGGAGTTGGCGAATCGCTTTCGGCTCGACTTCAAGCGAATAAACCATCTGCTTTCTTCTGATCGTGTCATAGTGAAGCGTTGTGCCAGTCAGGCAGAGGCTGCGAGTCTTGTACGTGCATTCGCGAAAACTGGTTGGGAGGCTCAAGTTCACGAGTCTCCGGCGGTTACCGGCGATGAGAAGATTGCCGGCAAGGTTGACTCGGTAAAGGAGGCGTTTCGAACCATTACCGCGAGTGATGATAGTTGTGTATTAAAAGTGCCCACGCACTGGCAGGCCATGGAAGGGCTGAATGACGGCGCAATTATTCAAGCGGGCAGCCTGGTCGAAAATGTATTTTGTGTGGTGCTATCCCAGCAGGTAAGTCTTTCAGAAACTGACGAATCTCTGAATGATTACTGTAGCGCTCAGTTGCAACAGTGTGCAAAACAGGTGTCGAGTGGTGTAGTGACACGCCAAACAGAAAAGCTGCCTCCAGAAGAGGGAGGGGGCTGCGTCGGCGAGATCACTGCAGAGATAGGCGGCGTTCCAGTTGCCTATCTGGTGGCCTGCGTCAGGCGCGGTAACAGGATATTTACGCAATTCCTGTGGTGTGAGTTACGTGAGTACCGTCACAAAAGGAAACTGTTGAGAAAAGTGTCGGCAAGTTTCGATGTGTTGGCACAGTCGGTGGGCGACAGGGAGGCGCAGCCGCACGCGAAAGTAATACCTCTCTATTGAGGCCAGTGCTTATAAACTGCTTCAACAAAGTGTAATTGACTGAAATACGAAGACAGAGTGAGAAGGAATTCAAATGGCGTTTGCCAATGTAATTGAAATCGATTCCCTGCTTGCAGAAATCAGTGGCGAGAAGCCTCAGGGCGCGGATATTCGCGAGGATCGCTCGCCGACATCCGACTACTATACGATCAAGGATGCCAGAAATAGTGCGAGGGCGGCCGAACGCTCCGCAATGTTCGACGATAGCGACAGTGACCTTCTTGCTCCGTGGCGGGAGGTGGCGGCTACGGCCGAAAAAATCCTGCGAAACCACAGTAAAGACCTTGAAGTAGCCGCTTGGTACGCTGAAGCGCTGATCCGCCTGTATGGTTTTTCAGGGCTGCGGGACGGCTTTCTTCTGATTGGCGGCCTGGTCGAAAAGTACTGGGATGGCCTGTATCCGGAGCCAGATGAAGATGGGCTTGAATCCAAGGTGGCGCCGCTTGCCGGTCTAAATGGCGACGGCGCTGATGGTACTCTGCTGTTGCCGATTCGCAGTGCGGAGATTACCCCCGTGGGTGATTTCGGGGGCTTTACGTTTTTCCAGTACCAGCAGGCTCGCGACGCTGAAAAAATCGTCGATGACGATGCAAAGTTAGCCAGGATCGAGGCGCTGGGCTATAGCCTCGCTGACTTTGATCAAAGCGTAAGTATTGCGGCTCCGGAATGGGCTCAGAGTCTCGTAGAGACCCTTGATGAGTGCTTGACCACCTACAAAAAACTTAACGAAAGCCTGCGTGCTCACTGTGGGCAGGACGCTCCGCCGAGCACCAGCATCAGCAGCCTTCTAGATGAAGTCCTCCGTACCATCCGCTTTATTTATAAAGAAAAGCTGGAGTCGCTGAACGTGGTCGAAGAGCAATCTGAGCCCACAGAAAACACTGAGGACGCGTTTGTATCTGCCTCTGAGCTCGCCGGCACTGGTGCTGGTCACATATTCGCAGTGCCCGGGGGGGCTGTCACTTCTCGCGAAGATGCACTCATGCTGCTGGAGAGAGCGGCGAAGTACTTTCGTACCTATGAACCCCACACGCCTTTGGCGCCGGGACTCGAGCGGCTGCTGAGCTGGGGCCGGATGACGGTAGCAGAGCTCATGTCAGAATTACTTCCGGATGAGCACTCGCGTGCAATGTACTCACAGCTCACTGGTGTAAAGCTGGACGGGAGTGATAGCCAGCGTTACATCGCGCCCCCGAAAGTTACAGCTTCAAGTGAACCGCAGCAATCTTCCGTCGAGCCTGCCGCTTCATCCGATAGCGGGGCGGGCAGTGGCTGGGGTGAGGAGAATAAGGAACCCGCTGAAACCACGGGCTGGTAGGCAGACCTTGAAAATGTGCCCGGCAGTCGGCCAGCCAGATACATATACCCAGGCGAATCAATAGCTTCAGATTCCGGAAGCTTAATAATCATCGAGATTCCAGTTTAGAGGAAAGGAGACCCAGATGTCCGAGAGTATTCACAACAAACTGAAACGTGTACGCAAGCCCAGAGTGCATATTACGTATGACGTTGAAACAAATGGCGCAGAAGTAAAAAAAGAACTGCCTTTTGTCACTGGCGTAATGGGGGACTACTCCGGAGACAACACTGAGAACCGTAGGCCACTCAAGGAACGGAAGTTTGTTCAAATCGATCGCGACAACTTCAATGATGTAATGGGCAAGGTCAATCCGAAGCTGAACCTGCAAGTCGAAAATACCCTCGCAGGTGATGGTAGTAAGTTGGCTGTGGACCTCGATTTCAATCATATGGACGACTTTTCCCCGGAGCAGATTGTCGATCAGGTGGAGCCCCTCAAGCAGCTTCTGGAAGCGCGCAGCAAGCTGCGTGACCTGCTTAGCAAGGCAGATCGATCCGAAGATCTCGAAAAAGTACTCGAGGATATCCTGAAGAGTACCGAAAACGTCAGTGCGATCTCGGAGCAGCTTGGTCTCGGTGAAGAGAAGGGGGAGGATGCATAATGAGCACAGAAGTTGAAAACGTAGTAGAACAGGAACTGGAAGAGCAGTCGGTTAGCTTGCTGGAGCAGGCGATCTCAGCCACGAAGCAGACCCAGCCGGACGAAGCTCAGGATTTGATTGCGAATCTCACTCAGCAAGTACTCAAGGGCACTGTGACCTGGGATCGTAACCTTACCCAGACTATCAATAAAGCGGTCCAGGCAATCGACCAGGCTATGTCTCGCCAGTTATCTGCCATCCTTCATGATCAGAAGTTTCAGAAGCTGGAGGGTTCCTGGCGCGGCTTGAACCATCTGGTTATGAACAGCGAAACTGGTTCTACGCTGAAAATTCGCATGATGAACCTCTCAAAGCGAGAGCTGTTCCGCGACCTCGATAAAGCGGTCGAGTTTGACCAGAGTCAGACCTTCAAGAAGATTTATGAGGAAGAGTTTGGTACCGCGGGTGGTGAGCCATTTGGGTGTGTGATTGGGGACTTCGAGTTCACCAGCCACCCAGAAGATGTGGAATTGCTTAGTAAAATGTCCAATGTCGCAGCCGCGGGATTCTGTCCGTTTATATCGGCGGCGGGAGCGGGCATGTTTGGCTTCAATGACTTTACGGAGCTATCCAAGCCAAGAGACCTTGGTGGAATATTCGAATCTGGCGAATACATCAAATGGCGAAGTTTCCGCGATAGCGATGATTCTCGGTTCGTGACGCTGGTGATGCCGCGGACACTTGCGCGCACGCCGTATGGAGCGAATACCAAGCCTGTCGAGTCCTTTAATTTTGAAGAATTTGAAGTAGACGAGTCCGGAGTCTCAAGACCTGCGGATCATGAGCAATATTGCTGGATGAATGCATCTTATGTCATGGGTACCACGCTGACACAGGCATTCGCCGAAAATTCCTGGTGTACTGCCATCCGCGGTGCCGAAGGTGGCGGTAAAGTACAGGGCTTGCCCACTCATGTATTTAAGAGTGACGACGGCGATCTTGACCAAAAGTGTCCCACAGAAATCGGTATTACCGACCGCCGTGAGGCAGAATTGAGTGCGCAGGGATTTCTTCCGCTGTGTCATTACAAGAATACCGACTACTCTGTATTCTTCGGGTCGCAGAGTGCGCAAAAGCCAAAGGTGTTCGACGACCCGGATGCCACGGCCAATGCGTCAATTTCTGCACGCCTGCCTTACCTGATGGCCACTTCACGTATAGCGCACTATCTCAAGGTGATGGCGCGGGATAAAGTGGGATCATTTATGGAGGCCGGCGACTGCGAGCGCTGGCTGAACAAGTGGATTTCCCAGTATACCAATTCAAATCCGGAAGCAAGTGCCGAGATGAAAGCCAAGTATCCGCTGGCCGAGGCGCGAGTCGAGGTGAAGGAAATTCCTGGCCAACCCGGCTGCTATAGCGCCGTTGCTTACCTGAAGCCCTGGCTGCAAATGGAAGAGTTGACGACTTCCATGCGCATGGTTGCCAATATTCCCTCAGCTGGCTGATTCGAGCGGGGTCGGTATACGTGCCGACCCCGTTTATTCACCAATGAATTTCTGATCGAATTTTTCACCTCTCCGGGAGTCCTTCTTGCCTGCCACTTTCTGTGGACTACCTGCAGGTCAGGTAGATCGCTCACTACGATATGACATCGCATCAGCGGAAGGAAACTGGCTGCAGCAGTTTCTTGATGAGCCTGACGACCTGTTTGCATTTGAATGCCTGGTTGCCGCTTGCGTGGCCGACGTACGCCGTCGCCAGAGCAGTGTGCGACAGTGGATCAGCGGCGTTATTTCGGAGTTGGACGAACTGATCTCGCAGCAGGTTAACTGCATTATTCACGATCGAAAGTTTCAGCAGTTGGAGGCAAGCTGGCGAGGCATATCACTTCTGGTGAACCAGGCGCCGAGTGCAGAAAATGTAAAGATCAAGCTGTTGGATTTAAGCTGGAAGGATCTCAGTCGCGACATCGAGCGCGCGCCTGACTTTGACCAGTCTGGTTTTTTTCATCTTATTTATAATGAAGAGTTTGGTACGCCCGGTGGTCAGCCTTATGGGTTACTGGTTGGCGACTACTACGTCGCCCATCGACCATTTGATGGACATCCACACGACGATGTATTCACCCTCCAGGGGGTGGCGCATACTGCGGCTGCGGCATTCGCCCCCTTTATCTGTAGCGCCGCACCTCAGCTGTTCGGTGTGGATAGCTACGATGATCTTGCCAAACCGATGAACTATGCGGAAATATTTCGGCAGAAGCAGTACATTCGCTGGAATAGTCTCCGCGACCTTGAGGATAGCCGGTTTATCGGGATTACATTGCCGCAGGTGCTGCTGCGGGATACGTACAGCGGGAGCTCCAGTTCGCTGCGCGGGTTGCACTTCCGTGAGGAGGTGGGCGGGACCGACAGTAAGCGGTATTTGTGGGGAAACAGTGTTTTTGCGATGGCCGCAGTGCTGGTGCGGGAATTCGACGAAGTAGGCTGGTTTTCCCATATTCGCGGTGTCGCAAGGGATCACCTTGGTGGGGGGTTGGTAACACAGCTGCCTTCCGTGGGTTTTGGTGTGGATAGCAATTCACAGGTAGTCAAAATGTCCACTTCGATTCTGGTGACCGACTTTGCGGAGCGGGAGCTGAGCGATCTCGGTTTTATCTGCCTGTGCCACTGCTACGACACTCCCTACAGTGCCTTTAACAGTGTTCCCTCTTTGCAGCGGCCAAAGCAATACAGTACGAAGTCTGCGACGGCCAATGCACGGATCAGCAGCATGTTGCAGCAGATACTCTGTGCCTCCCGGTTTGCGCATTACATCAAGGTCATGATTCGTGACAAGGTCGGCGCGTATATGAACGCTGCTGACTGCGAGCGGCAGCTACAGCAGTGGATGGACCGGTATACAACTGGAAGAGAAGATCTTTCGTGGGACATGCTGGCTCGGTATCCGTTGCGGGAGGCGCGGGTAAAAGTGATGGATGAGCCGGGAAAAATAGGTAGTTACCAGAGTGTAATTCACCTGAAAACGCACTATACCGTAGACCACCTGGTATCTGAGCTGAAGCTAACTACCGCCCTGTCACAGATTGGCGTAGGAGCGGTTAGCGGATGACCGGGGAAAAGCGTTTACTGGCTCCGCTGCTCGACCGCTTGCTGGATTCCTCGAGCCAAATTGATATGCACCGTCCTCATCAGGTGCTCAGGCAACTGCGCGAGGCCGTGCGACGTGATCTAGAGCACCTGTTTAACACACGCTACCGGTGCCTGTCCCACCCCCCCGAATGTGAAAACCTGGAAACTTCGAACATCAATTTCGGTCTTCCTGATCTTTCCACGATCAACTTGACCTCTGCTGATAGTCGCAAACGGTTTTGCCGGGATATCGAGCGAACCATACTCGATTTCGAACCACGCATTCGCTCTGTCAGGGTATCGGCTCAGGACAAGGTGGATACCGAGGACCCGAGTATCCATTTTCGTGTGGAAGCCGTACTGCAGGTGAATCCTGCCTCTGAAGTGATTGTGTTTGATTCCACGCTGAATCCGGTCACGCAGCTTGTGGATGTTTCGGAGATTGTTTGATGAGTGAAAAACTGATCGATCTGTACGAAAAGGAATTGGCTTTCGTTCAGCAAACTGCGGGCGAATTTGCACGTCTTCACCCGGCGGCTGCATCCCGATTGCAGTTGGATACCGATGCGGTAGATGATCCGCTGGTGGGCAGGCTCCTTTCCGGCTTCGCCTACATGAATGCCCGAGTCCAGCAAAAGCTGAATGACGACTTCCCCGAGTTGACGGACGCCGTGCTGGAAACCCTGTATCCCCATTACCTGCGCCCGATTCCATCGTGTGCCATTGCGCAGTTTGAGCCGGAAGCCGATCTGGACAGTATTGTAAGTATCGAACGCGACCTGCTGCTCGAAACAGAAACTTTTCAGGGGCAGAATTGTCGTTTTACCAGCTGCTACCCCGTGACGATCAGTCCGGTACGCGTCGAGTCCGCCAGCTTGATGCCGCGGCCATTTATTGCGCCGGGCTGTAACGATGTGCCGGGTGCCAACGCGGTACTCAAGCTGTCACTGAAAACGCTCTCTGAAGAAATTCGGTTTTCGGACCTCAAGCCTGATTCTCTGCGTTTTTTCCTGCGTGGGCTTCCCAGTCATATTTGTGAATTGTACGACCTGCTTTTCACCCGCTGTGTGAAGCTGGTGGTAGCCAACGGTGAGGGCGATCCAAAACCGGTGATGTTGGAGCCGGACTTGCTGAAACAGGTCGGCCTGGATCCGGACGAGGCACTACTACCCTACCCTGATTCCGCCTTTATGGGATATCGCCTATTGACGGAATACTTTGCCTTCCCTGAGAAATTCCAGTTTATCGACGTGACCGGACTTGGCGAGGCGCTGGACACTCACTACGGCGATACGCTTAATCTCTATTTTTACCTGTCTGAAACACATGATGAACTGGAAAAGCAGGTCGCGCCCGAGATGTTCGTGCTCGGATGTACTCCGGTCGTCAATCTTTTCCCGCAGAGCGCGGATCCGATCCCGGTGAATCACCGGCAGTACCAGTACCAGGTTGTGCCGGACGTGCGACGTAGTGGCGGACTCGAGGTGTACTCCATCGATCAGGTCAACGGAACTGACAGTGCCGGAAATACCACGGCGTACCGCCGCTTCTACGGGCTTCAGCACAGCCAGATACCGGGTACGCAAAGTGCCTTCTGGTACTCGCGTCGGCGAGATGTGGTTGAGGGCGAGCATGGTAATGAGTTGGCTTCAGAGATGGATATTACGCTGGTCGACCTGGAGTTCAACCCGTACCGGGCGGGAGGACAAACACTTGACCTGAGTCTGACCTGCAGCAACCGCAATCTGCCAAAAAGACTGCCGACAGGGAATGCTCAGCCCCACCTTTGCATTGTTGATGGAGATGCGCCTACCCGTCGCATCAGCTGTACGGTAGCGCCGACTGAAACCTTACGCCCCCCGCGTCGCGAGCGTGGGTACTGGAGACTGATTTCGCACCTCAATCTTAATCACTTATCACTAAGTGGTGAGGGTGGTTGCGAAGCGTTTAAGGAAATTCTACGACTGTATGACTTCCGGAATTCTGGCAGCACCCGAAATATGATTGAAGCACTGCTGAAATTGGATACCAGACCAATAACAGCGCCAATTCAAATTGATGGCGGCGTCGTTCTATGCCGTGGAACGGAAGTGATCATCGAGCTTGACTCTATGATGCTCAAAGGAACCAGCTCATTTCTTTTTGCCAGCGTGATCGAGCGCTTCCTCGCGTTGTACTGCTCGATCAATTCATTTACGAGGTTGATCGCAAAACAGAGCGGTCGAGACGGAGAACTGAAGCGATGGCCACCTCGCGCAGGCGACAAAGCACTGTTGTAATCGATAATCTGGAGAGCGCTCCCTATGAGTATGAGTTTTTCCAGGCAGTCCGCCTTCTGGAAATGGCGGCATTGCAAGACGAGCATCAATCCCATGGGGTGAGTGTTGGCGATTCTGCGCCGCCATCGCGTGAATTTATACGCTTCAGCGCGCAGACCTCGCTGTCGTTTGTAAGCGCCGATGTGCTACGTCTTGAAGGACCAGGAAGGCGTAAAAAAAATACTGAATCTGGTAGCGAAGCGTGGTGTCAAAAGTGGGAGATGGAAGTTGGTTTTACTGGTCTGGCTGGTAGCCAGGGGGTTCTCCCATATTACCTGACTGAAACATTACAGCGTGAACTTAAAGCGAAGAACTCTGCGCTAAAAGAGTTTCTCGATATATTTCACCATCGCCATGTCTCCCTTTTATACCGGGCGTGGCAAAAATACCAGATGCCTGTGAATTATGAGATTGCCAGGCTGCGAGGTGACAAAGACCCGGATCTTTTCAGTCAGGCAATCTCCTCTGTAGCGGGCCTGGGTACCAGTGAAATGCGCTACCGCCTGCCGTTGCCGGATGATGCGCTTCTCGGGATGGCGGGGCTTCTCGGCCGCCAGCAGTGTTCAGCCGTTTCCCTCAAGCATATGATTCGCTGCTATTTCGGCCTAGAGGTAGCGATCGAGCAGTTTCAGGGGCGGTGGGACGCGTTGCCCGAGGACGTGCTAACCAGGCTTCCCTGTGATCAACATCCGCAGGGTGTGAACAATCGCCTGGGCCTAGACACCATTGTCGGCACGCACTGTTTTCAGGCCCAGAACAAGTTCCGGGTGGTAATAGAGCCGATGGGGTACGAAGACCACATGGCTATGGCGCCGGGCGGGCGCAAGCTGGAAGCGCTGAAAGCGTTTATTCAGTTAAGCGCCGGTGTTGAAATGGATTTTGAAATAGCAGCGACGTTATACACCGAGCAAGTGGCGCCAGTTCAACTTTCATTGAATGCCGCGACGCAGCCGCTTCTGGGTTGGAATTCGCACATGGCCGCAGAGCAGAAGGATGGCAAGCCGGTCATTATCAGTCTCGGCGCGGATCAGCTTTCTCCGGACGAGGCTCTACCAACGGCGTGAGCCGGCATTAACGAGTACAGCGAATCTGGAAAAACACGGACTACCACGAGGGAATATTCAGGATGATTAATCTGGATCTGAAACGACTGATCGAGACGATGACGCCGCATATGCGTAACTCACTCGAGGGGGCGGCCGGTCTATGCCTGGCACAGAATCAATACAATGTTGAAATAGAACACTGGTTATTGAAGTTGCTGGATCAATCGGATACCGATCTTTTCCACCTTCTGGAAAAGCACGAAGTGAACCCGTCCAATCTGGCCCGGCAGCTGGCGACGGCGATTGCCGGGTTTAAATCGGGTAGTAGCAGGCCGGCGGCACTGTCGCCTGCTATCGTCGACCTGGCCAAGAACGGATGGATGCTGGCCTCCATCGACTATGGACACCCGGCAGTCACGTCCGGTCACTTGCTCGCGGCACTGCTGCTTGAGGAGTCTTCCCGGCGCCAGATACTGGATTCCTGCCCGGAATTGAAGGGCATTGCGCCTGAATCCATCCGCGAAACGGCCCGTGCCATGTTCACCCGAACCGGTGAATCGAGTCATCTGGCGGTGGACAGGGAAGCGGGTAATGCTACTCCCGCACAGGTCGCCGCCAGCAAGGCGCCATCACTGGACAAGTACACGGTAAATCTTACCGAGCGTGCACGAAAGGGAGAGATAGACCCTGTACTGGGGCGCGATGAGGAAATCCGGCAATGTATTGATATTCTGACTCGCCGCCGGCAGAACAATCCGATTCTGACTGGCGAGGCCGGTGTGGGCAAGACGGCAATTGTAGAAGGCTTGGCGCTGAAAATCAGTACCGGCAATGTTCCTGAGCCCCTCCGCGACGTTGCGGTGCGGACCCTGGATCTTGGGCTTCTGCAGGCGGGCGCAAGCGTAAAAGGCGAATTTGAAAACCGGCTCAAGTCGGTAATCCAGGAAGTGCAGGCTTCCACTACCCCAATTATCCTGTTTATCGACGAGGCGCACACAATGATCGGCGCGGGAGGAAAGGAAGGGCAAGGTGATGCGGCCAACCTTCTCAAACCTGCGCTGGCAAGAGGTGAGCTTCGGACGCTTGCTGCTACAACCTGGGCCGAGTACAAGAAGTATTTTGAGCGCGATCCGGCGCTTACACGTCGCTTTCAGGTAGTGAAAGTAGAAGAGCCAGATGAAGCCAGCGCTGTGGATATGATGCGTGGTGTCGCGACAAATCTGGAAGAGCACCACAAGGTGCGTATTCTGGATGAGGCGATTGTAGCGTCAGTGAAACTTTCGCATCGCTACATACCGGGTCGGCAGCTTCCGGATAAATCCGTCAGCTTGCTGGATACCGCCTGCGCCAGAGTCGCCCTGAGCCAGTCCTCCACGCCAGCCGCGATAGAAGATGCACAGCGAACCATCGAAAGTACTGACAGGACTATCGAAAAGCTACGTAGGGAGCATGCTGCTACAGGCGCGCATGAAGAGATCCTTGAGAGCCTGGCGGCGACAAAGAGCGAAGCTGAAAACCGTATGGAACTTCTTGGCGGCCAGCACCGGCGGGAACTCGAGCTGATTTCCAGGATTCGGGCTCTGCGCGATCAGATTGACGATGCCTTCAACGCAGGTGAAGGGGCAAAAAGCCTGGACGATTCTGTTGTTGGTGATTTCAAGCAAGAACTGGCAGAGCTGACAGCACAGTTGCGTGAAGTTCAGGGTGAAGCGCCGCTGACGCAGCCGGACGTGGATGAGCAGGCGATTGCCGAGGTGATTGCCAACTGGACAGGGATTCCGGTTGGAAAAATGGTGTCCAATGAAATTCAGGCGGTTCAGGCATTGGCCGAGCGGCTCAATGAAAGAGTAATTGGCCAGCCCCACGCGCTGGAAGCCGTAGCACAGGCGATACGAACATCTCGCGCCGGACTCACTGATTCGCGCAAGCCGGTCGGAGTATTCTTGTTTTGTGGCACCAGTGGCGTCGGCAAGACGGAAACCGCGCTGGCATTAGCGGACACGCTATTTGGTGGCGAGCATAATATCACGACGATTAACATGTCTGAGTTCAAGGAAGAGCATAAAGTATCAATGCTGCTGGGCTCTCCACCCGGGTACGTAGGCTTTGGTGAGGGTGGGGTACTGACGGAAGCGGCGCGTCGAAAACCTTACTCGGTCATTCTTCTGGATGAAATGGAAAAGGCCCACCCGGGCGTTCAGGACATTTTTTATAGTCTTTTCGACAAAGGCACCATCAAAGATGGAGAAGGCCGGGACATCGACTTCAAGAATACCGTGATTATAATGACTTCAAACGCCGGTGAGGACGCAATACGGGCGATTTTCGATCAGGTTGAAGAAAAACCTGAGCCGGATGTATTGATGGAAAATATACGTCCATATCTACTAAAAAAATTCAAGCCGGCTTTCCTGGGCCGTGCAAACGTAATTGCTTACTATCCGCTGGATGACGAAAACCTGGTGGAAATCTGCAAGATCAATATGCGCCGTATTGAAAAGCGTGTTCGCGATCACTATGGTGCCCGCTTCAGTTACGACGACGACGTGCTTATCAATATCGTTGCCCGCTGTCAGGAGGCCGACACCGGTGCACGTAATATTGAAGTAATTCTAAACCGCACATTATTGCCGTCACTGGCAAGCGAGTGTCTGGATAAAATGGCCAAAGGTGAGGAAGTGACCACTATCCATGTGGGTGCCGACAATGACGGTGGATTCACCTATGAAGTAGGCTGATAGTACACCGGCTGACCTGGCATTATCGCTGCCAGGTCAACCGGCGTCATGAGAAAAAAGTAGTGCACGGTTCTACTGGCACGGGAAAAGCGCTGCTTCATATTTGCGAGTTGTTGCGGCATTTCTGCCAGAATTCTGTAAAAGCACTCGCGAGACTTGCCACATCCTTATATTAAATTGGCTATCCCGTGTGCTTCCTCAATTCTCCAAAATACAGTTTGTAGCGATAGAGTGCAGCATCAAGTGAAAAAATCTTGCGTCACCGGTCAGCCATTTAACCCCCGATAAGTACCGTTGGACAGCCGACAACTATCTTCCCACCGTGTGTTGTCGAGTCCCCCATGCGGGCGGCGGGCTTGCCCTGGATGAGCACCGTCGCGCTACCCATGGCTATGGTATCCGGGGGGCCAATACAGGTGCAGGTGCTGCCAGCAGTCGCTGCAGGCAGCTTGCCGACGAGCACTGTAGGGCCGCCCGGCGAGAGTATTGGGCCTCCCACATGTGGCACGGTGCCTGTGGTCATGGGGCATACATGCATATCGGTAATTCGTGATGCGGGCTTTCCCATCGTCGATTACTCTGGTTTCCCGCTACCGCCGCGGGCAAGGCTGAGACCCATTTGCAGGTAGCGATTGAAGGCCTGCTCGGGGTTTACCGGGTCTGAAATGGAAGCAGAAAGGATGACACTTCCGGCGACCGCATGGGCATAGAGGTGTGCGGGTGGTTCGATCACCGGCTCACCGGGCGCGGCAAGGCTACCGTGGCACCAGGACGCGGCGGTTGCTGCCCAGCTTGCCGGGGTCTTATGGCCGGTAATCTCACCCAATTGTTTGCAGATCAGCCGGCGTTCTTCAGTGGGTTTCTTTACCCAGCTCTCCGCGGCGATCAATGCTTTTACGTTGTTTTCATCGGTGGCCGGGGTCTGTATGTCTCTGGTGGAAAGGCAGGCCCACCATACAGACTCACGCTTGGGTAGCCCGAGTGCAAGTAGCTTGATGGCGTCGGCGTAGCAACCTGCTTCGAGAAGTCGAAGAATACTGACTTCCGGCGCCGTATCCGGCACCAGAACCGGCCGCCCCTCGTCGCTGATGTCGATGTTTTGCAGCAGCTGCTCTGTAGTTACTGCCTCTACTTTAACCAGATCGGTCATATCTCAATCCATTAGTTGATCTTGGTTATACCGCCATTCAGGGTAAGCATCGCCCCCGCTTTTACTTCAGCGGTCGCATCTCCCTTACACGAGAGCATCACTCCCTTAATCTTGATACCAGAGGGGCTGATCGAGATGGTATTACTACCGACCTTCAGGTCAATTGATGTTTTTGACGTGATTTTTATCGCACCCATCACATCAACGCTCTGAGTACCGGTTTTTATCGCTACTTCCTGGTTTCCAGAATCCAGGGTAATCGAGTGATTGCCTTTTATCCTGGTGGTCTGATTGCCCTTGGCGAGGGTGATGCTCTCATCCCCCTCGGCGATGGTAACGTTTCGGTTCTTCTTGATTTCAAGCGTCTGGTTATTGTCGATTTTGCCACACTGGTCGTTATGAATCAGAAAATTGTGATCTTTTCCTGCCTCCATGTAGACCTCTTCACTGCCTTTTTTATCATCAAACCGCAGTTCGTTGTACATGCTGTCTTTAATCTGGGTCTTCCAGCCACTTTGTGTGGCGGTATATTGGGGGCCGGGATTGTCACTATTGAAAACGGCGCCAGTCACCAGCGGTCTGTCCGGATCGCCGTTGATATAGTTGATAACGACTTCCTGGCCAACGCGGGGTACAAAGTTTGCGCCCCAGTTCTTTCCGGAAAACGATTGCATGACGCGGATCCAGCAGCTGTTCTGCTTTGAGTTCCACGGAAACTTGACCTTGAGCTGGGTATAGCGATCTTCCGAGCCAGATGATTCCGTGGCTTTAACGTTCACCACTTGCGCGACTTGCGGGGAATGAATTTTCTGTGTGGCAACAAGCGGATCAGGGCGAGGCATCACATTTTCGGGAATACACCTGAATGTATTACGGAATTGCGAATCCTCACTATTGCTGTCCGTCGCGGACAGGCGGACCGAGGTTATCAGGTACTTCCCTTTTTCGGATTTCAGGGTATGTGCGAACTTAAAACGCCCACCGGCGCTGAATGGGCTGAAATCGCTTGTTCCCGTTGCCACGTCGAAGCCACTTTCCTGTGCCTCCATTGCGCGCTTTGTCAATTCTTTGTGGTAGCCATCTTTAAAGGCGTGGGTGCCATCACCGTTGTCTTCAAAGTGGTTCATGCCGTACAAATTCCGGATATACCCTTGAACGCTGTTCAATTTACTCGTGGTGGTGACGTTCTGCATATTGTCTTTATCTGGCGTGAACTCGTTGTAATCTTTGAGCTCAAAGCCGCCACCATGATAGTTGAAGCTGCGCTGCCAGCTGTGCACCGAATGTTTGGTTGGATGACTCCCGCCGCCGTCATATTCGATATTTTCTGTGCTGCTATCGTAGAAACTCTTATGATCGTCGCAAAGCACCATCTCGTGTTTGCCATCGGTCTGAATGAAGTAGTATGCAATGCCCTCTTCAGACATCAGGCGAGTAACAAACTGGAAGTCACTCTCATTGAACTGTACGCAGTATTCTCGAGTAAGGTATTCACCGTTCAGTTTGTCGGCGAACGTAACTACGCTGGCGTACTCCCCGAGTACTTCTTTGATGATGTCGCGCGCCGACTTTTTCTCAAAAATTCGGTTTTTGCCGCCAAGTTGAGAAAACCAGAATCCAGGTTGAATGACTGCCGAGTATTCGCGTAAGCCTTCCGCATTCACATCGAGAAGGAAGAAGTGAGTAACATATCCGTGGATGAACTTTTCGGACGGTCCGTAATGGATGCTCACAGTAAATGTCTTGCCGACGATGGCATCCTGGGTAATATCGTGGTTGTCGGACAGTAGGCGTATTTGATAGCGATAGGTGCCTGAAATGTGCTCTTCGCCGGAAATCGCCGTGCCAATAAACGTATCTTGGCCAATTGGGCACTTGGTCCGGATCATGCGTTTATCTTGATTGAGTACAGACATGTCAGCCCCTGGTCATTATCGATGCCATAAGTCCATTAATTCGCTAATCCTCGTTCCCGCTCATGTGACCATGGCGGCCATGTGTCTGGTTCACGATGGACTTCTTTGTTGTTACACACGCTCGACTTCTGGTAACGACAAAAACCGGACTCGACAGAGCAGTTCTGCAGAGCCCGGCTTGATATTAATGTGACTTGTTTACAGCGGAGATGCGGTAGTAAGGTCGTATCCGACGCGCATGTTTTTCGGGTTCTTGTTGGTTTTGTCAGCGTGTGCCAAGTCGGCTTCAATTTTTGCGAAGCTCAGTGAGATAGACTCGGCTGGGGCACCGCCAGCAGATGCGGAAATGCTGTAGGAAGAAATCAGAACATCTTCCAGGGTGTAAACGGCAAATTTCTCGACGGAATTTGCACCGGTCTGAACAACGTGAATTTCTACCTTAACACCCTCGTCACCAGTTACAGATGACTTGAAAAGACCACCGGACGCTGCGTCGATACGTTTCGTTACCGTTACTTCACTCAGGCTTGGGCGAGTCGCTTCGCGATTGGCTACCGCTCCGGCCTCCATGGAAATTCCGCGACCGACACCAAAGCTGAAGCTGTCAACTTCAATCCAGTTCTCATAACCTTTTGCAGTCACATTGCCTGCAGGTGTATTGCTGTTGAAGTTCATGTAAATAGCCATTGTTAATCCCTCAATATGGTATGTGGACGATTGTGGAGGTCCCTGCGCTGCGGGAATTGCAGAATCTTCAGGGGTGCCGTATTCGGCAGGCGGAGGAGATTTAAGCAGAGCATTCCTCAAAAAAAAACCACATTCTGTAACTATAAAATCGACTCTGGCACCAATTTATATTCTTTCCCTGAAGATATCCGGATGTTTAATGGCGCGAATAAATTGGATCTGGTACGAATAAATTTCGTAATTCTAAAATAATTAGACGGAATTCTGGTGGGCGTATGGCGGGGTTTTAAATTGTACGTTAGTTCCAGGTCTCTAAGTTTTGTCGTTTTTGTTGGTACGTATGTGTTAGTTGCGTCGCAAGTAGATATGTATGTAAGAAAGTGTAATCAGAAAAGCGATAATTTAAGAGGTAATTAATTGTTGGTGTTAATGGCCTTCGATATACTTCGCGGCCTTCAGGCATGTGCCTGTTGAATATTTAGGTGTTGATAAGTCGCGGATATGGTTTGTATGCCGGGGCTAGCTAATACCTTGTCGGTGAGAGGGACCACCGTCCAATTTGCGCCAGGGAGATGGTAGTGAATGACAACACCCGCATAGTCAAAACCGCTGCGGAAAACCTTTCAGCATGTGACGACGCAGATGTGACGGTATTCGTCGGTAACGAGAATACCGGTGCTAACGATCATCCGCCCATCGGGCGTAATCCCGGCCTGGTACCTTCGCGACCTGGCCAATCAGCCGGTACCCCTGATAATCCGGACTCAACCGTTATTGTGGATGGCGGCGGCGTCCCCGGCCCTCTGCCCCGTCCAAGAGAGGCCGTGCACTTCGAACCTTCGACTTCGCGTGAGGGTGCGGTTACCAAAACCGTCATCAAGGGGCGCTTCGAGCTCGATAAGTTACTCGGCGTTGGCGGTATGGGTGCCGTGTACAAGGCCCTTGACCGCCGAAAGCTCGAGGCGAGTGATAGCGACCCCTATGTCGCTATCAAGCTGCTGAATGAAGACTTCCAGAAGCACCCGGACGCTTTCATCTCCCTGCAGCGGGAAGCGCGAAAATCCCAGACGCTGGCGCACCCGAACATTGTTACGGTATACGACTTCGACCGCGAGGGCGATCGGGTCTTCATGACAATGGAGTATCTGGAGGGTTCACCTCTGGACAAGCTTCTGCGCGAGCGAGTCGGCACCGGATTCGATAAAGAGCGTGCAGAGTCGATACTTCGTGATGTTTCCCGCGCACTGATATACGCCCACTCCCACCGGATCGTGCACTCAGATTTCAAGCCCGGGAATATTTTCATCACTGCGAAGAAGGGCGCGAAGGTTATCGACTTCGGTATCGCCCGAGCGGTCTCCGAAGGTGGCATCGCGGCTAAGGCCGGTGAGAAGACGGTTTTCGATGCTGGCACGCTGGGTGCCCTGACGCCTGCCTACGCCAGTCTCGAGATGCTGAATGGGGGCGAACCGCAGCCCGGAGACGATGTGTTTGCGCTGGGTTGCGTGGCTTACGAGCTGTTCAGCGGACGACACCCATACGGGCGCATACCGGCAGACAAGGCACTCGAGAAAAAACTCAAGCCCGCTCGTATCCGGGGTCTTAGTCGACGTCAGTGGCGCGCGCTTGAGTCTGCGCTCGCGTTTCGCCGCAAAGATCGGCCGGCTGCGGTCGAAGAATTCACCCAGCAGTTCTTTGGTAGCAACCGCTGGAAGTGGATCTCTGGAAGCCTGGGTGTTGCCACGATTGCTGCAGCGGTTGCCGGATATACCTATCTGGAGCGTGAAAATACGGCGGAGCAGAACCGTGTCCGGATCGAGCTTGAGCAGAAGCACGAAGTTGAATTACTTGAAAGCAGGATTGCTGACAAGCGGGAGGCAATTGATCGGCTTGTCGAGCTGAGTGTACTAACTCCGTCCTGGGAGCGGGACTTGCGAGTAGAGATCGATGAGTACACCGGGCTGAACCCCGCGGATACCGATTATATTGAGGCGGTGATACAGCGTGTCTCGGAGCTATTTGTTTCCGCTGCGACAGGGCAGTTAACGCTCGGCAACCTGGATGAGACTGAGCGGATGCTCGAACGCGCCGCTGACTGGAACTACTCCGGTGATGCAGCGCAACAGGTAGAAACTGCCCTGAACCAGGAGAGGGCGGAGCTGAGGCAGCGACTTGAAGCCGAGCGTATTGCGGCAGCGCGCGAAGCGGAGCGTTTACGAGCACAAGAAGCGCTTGCTCGCAAACGGCAGGCCGAGCTTGAAAAGCAGCAGAGAATCGACGCTATCGTAGACGACCTGGAAGTCGCCCTGCGTTGCCGGTTTTCGATGGATATCCCCGTGGGCGTTGGTACACCACTGCGGCAACTGGCAGCGATTGATCAGGTAAAGGGTATCCAGATTCGGCCCGTAATTGCCGATGAGCTGGGAACTTGCCTGAAGCACCTGGCGGGCAGAAGCCCCACCCGGACCTCCCCCCTGCTGGCGGACTCCCGTGCGCTATTGCCCGCGCAACAAGTGCTGCAGAATTTTGACCTCGATTACTGTGCGCATCTGCAGCCCGGAAGTGGTGGTCGTGGAGATCGCTATAGCTGCGCAGACCCACTTGTTTCCGGTGGCGAGGGCCCTGAAATGGTGGTGGTAAATGGTGAGGGGGGGCGGCCATATGCGGTCAGCAAGTATGAGGTGAGTACCGCAGATTTTCGGAAGTACTGTCTCGCCAACGGTGATTGCTCCACTTCATTTGTGGGCGCGCCCGAGCTGCCGATCCGGAACATCAGCCTTGAACAGGCACAGGGCTACCTTGCCTGGCTGAGCGGCCAGACCGGCCGCGAGTACCGCTTGCCAACTGAGCGCGAATGGTTCGCCGCTTCCAGTGTCGATGGCAGAGGTGAGGTTGCTGACCGAAATTGCTTTCTGACCTATGGGGGCATCAGCAAAGGCAGCGAGCTGGTTGCCGTCAAGGCCGGTACCGGCAACCCATTCGGGTTGCTAAACACAGTCGGCAACGTGCGCGAATGGGTCTGGGGGGCTGACGGGCGGCTCATTGCCGCGGGCGGAAGTCGTCTGGACCCGATGAGCCGCTGTCTGGTTACCTCAAAGGTCTTTCATAGCGGCGCACCGGATGATGTCACGGGATTCCGTGTGGTGCGTAACCTCAGCCGCTGACTTCGCCTGGGGGCCTCTGGGCGAGCCGCGTTTCATTCTTTATTGATATCGGATCAGCTCCGCAATGTGCGGAGCGATGCATTGTTACAGGGAATTTGCCAATGTCGTCGCAATATAAGCGATATCCGCTGGGAAGTGGTGTCTGTCTTTTTCTACTGTCACTGACCGCTTTGGCACAAGACAGTGGTGCCAACTTCAGGAATCGTGTTCACGCTGCGTTTGAGCAGGATGTTCCGGTAAATCAGGATGTGAGCGAAGAGTATCGCAAGCGTATGCAAGAGGCGCGCGATCCCAACCTGGATACCGATATACCGGAGTTTTCCGGTCGGGAGTTGGGGCCGCGTATCACCGTCAAAAAAATTCGCTTCCACCGATTGGAAGAATACCCGGAATTCGGAATCACCAAAGAAGTACTCGAGGAGCTGGCGGAATCCCTGCGCGTCCGGTTCATGAAGGAGGACGAGATCGTTGCCGCCGGCTTTACCCAGGAGAACCTTAAAGAACTGGCGGTTCTACTGGATAACATGGGTGCGCGCTTTGGCAGCGACGGTCTCGGTCCTCAGCAACTGCGTCGTTTGGTGACTACGGTAGAGCGGCAGAATGCTGAACGTGGCCTGACCTACGCGGACCTGGAGGAGATAGCGGCCGAGTTGACCCGCTTCTATCGCGAGCAGGGTCTGTTTCTCGCCCAGGTGCAGATTCCCGCCCAGGAAGTAAAGGACGGTGTGGTGACATTTGCCGTGCGGGAAGGGGTATTGGGGCAGATCTCCATTGCCGGCAACGAGCGCTACTCCGAGCGCCGGCTGTCGCAGCCATTTAAAAGTCAGCTGGGCAAGCTGGTCAATCATGAAGACGTTGAGCAATCGCTCTACCTCTTGAACGACCTGCCGAGCCTGAATATCAATGGTTATTTCAGCCCGGGTGATAACCCCGGGGAAACTCGTTTGAACCTGAAGGTACGCGATGCCAGCAGCTGGCAGATTATCAGTCGCTACGACAATCACGGCTCCACGTTTACCGGCGACCAGCGGATGTATACCTCATTTGACTGGGGTAATCCGCTAGGGATTGGCGATGAGCTGACGCTGGCCTACCTGAAATCGACCGATGGAGAAAGTTTTGGAGGTGACCTGGGGTCGGACCTCGGACAATTCCGCTATAGCCTGCCCGTTTTTGGCGCCCGCACAAGGTTGCAGCTGACCGCTGACTACAACCAGTTCAACCTGTTTGACTCGAACAACAAAAAAAACGCGATCAACTCACTGGAAATCGAGGGTGTCAATAAAAGCTTCGGTGTGTCCGTCGATCATAAGTTTATCCGCTCGCGAGAGTTCAACATCACCGGCACCTTCGGTCTGACGCAAAAAGAATCAGAAATCGAGGCGGCAATTACCCTGCCTGACTCGGGAGATGATGTCAGCGGAGCAGAAATGGGGCTGTACTTTGACCGCCTTTCCGATGGTGTGATCCCCATGTTGAATGTGGTGAACACCCGGTTCCAGTACGGCGAATTCAACAACGAAATTGACCTGGAGCGTGATGCTGAGTTCTTCAAGTTTGCTGCGGACACCAGTTCACTTCTTTTCGTGCCGTCGCTGTTTACCGACAACAAGTCCCGCCTGATTGTTAAAACCCGCTCGCAATACAGCGAGAGTGCGCTGCCGTCCTTCGAGCAGTTTTCCCTGGGCGGCGCCAATGGTGTGCGCGCCTTCGACGTGCGGGACTTCTCTGCCGACCAGGCCGCCGTGGTATCGGCGGAGTGGTATCCGGATATGCCTTCCATATTTAACCCGCACCTGTTTGACGGACGCCTCAGTGACATCCTGCAAGTGGCTGTGATCGCCGATGCAGGCTACGGCGTGGCGAACAACTACGAGCGCGACATCTTCGGAAGTGGCGAGGTCATTCCCAATGACTGGGCGGCGCTCTCCGGTGCTGGCCTGCTGTTCAAACTGAACTGGAAAGAGAGCTGGGCCGGGCAGATATCCGTCGCCTGGCCCACCATGTCGATTTCTTCTATCGACGGCACCGGTGACGATGCCGATGCGCCCACCGTATACGCTGACTTCACCTACTTCCTGTATTGAGCTGTACCCGACATCAAGGACAGGGCGATTACGGCCCGCTGGATACGATCATCATGATGAACATGAAAAAGAAACAACTCGCCAAAGCCATCACGTTAGCGCACCTTACCTGGTGTGGAGCATTGATTTCTCCAGTTGTAATGGGCGCACCTACCGGTTGGAATGTAATTAACGGCACCGCGAGTGTATCTCAGGGTTCGCCGAGCACCCCGAACTCGACCAACGTGGATATATCCACTGATTTTGCAGAAATCAGCTGGGAGACTTTTGATATCGAGGTAGGGGAAGATGTCGATTTCAATTTTAACTCTGAGGTTGCTGATCCAAGCAGTGGGATCGTGGTCAACAAGGTGCTTCAGGCCGGATCGTCTATTTCGGGGAGCTTGACCTCCAATGGCCACGTAGTACTGATCAACCCGCGGGGGGTTTTGTTTAACGACGGAGCTTCGGTAGACGTCGGTGCGCTTACAGTGTCTACGCTTGGCGGAACCATCTCTGGCCGCGACGGCAGTTTTTCGCTTGAATTCGATGAAACCGGGCAAATCGGTGACGGTGATCACTATTTTTCTCCCGGCACTATCGAGAATTCCGGAACATTACTGGCCGACAGGGGGATTACCCTGATTGGCCGCAGTATTCAGAACCTTACCGTGGAAGGGGGACTTGGAAGTGCACGTATTGAGTCTGCCACTATCGACCTGGTGGCAGCAGATTCGGTAACCCTGAGCCTGGATTCTCAGTCCGGCCTGTATGGTGTGGAAGTCACTTCGGCTTCACTTGCGGACGAACTCATCGTCAATGGCAACGATGCGTTGATCTCCGGTTCCAAGGTGTTGATGACCGCAGCGGCGTCTGATGCCATCACGGCTACGGCAGTCAATAACAGCGGTACGGTAGAGGCTAAAGGGATTGACCTGTCTGGCGGCGTGGTGCGCCTGACCGGCTCCGGTGGTGGTGCCATCAATAATACCGGCACGATTACAGTTTCTGCTGATGCCGCGGCAGCACAGGACGTAGCCGCGGGTTCGATCTTGATTGAAGCCGCTGAAATCACCCAGAGTGGGACTATTTCTGCAAGCGCGGTGACCGATCGCAGTGGCGGCAACATTACGCTCGCTGCAGACGACAGGCTTGAGGTCAGTGGAGCGGTAACCGCGGCGGGTAGCGGTGCGGGGAATTCCGGTGGCGCCGTGGTAACCACCGTTACAGCGTCCACCGGGCAACTGGTGTTGAGTGGTAGCCAGAGTCCCGTCAATACTGCAGGGCAGAACGGTTCCGCGGACGGATCCTGGGAAATTTCCGCCGAACGATTGGTGGTCGACGAAATTACCGGCGATCCCACTCAGGATTGCGGCAGTGGCTGTATCGATGGGGCTCTGCTATCTGATGCACTGGCTGATAACGCGACCGTTACATTGATGGCGTCTGGCACGCAAAACGACACCGGTATTTCCATTCGTGACCGGGTAACCTGGTCGAGTGACGCTACATTGGTGCTGAAATCCGAAGCCGCAGTCGAAGTCCAGGATTTCATTAATGGACAGGGGCAATCAGAGCTCGCTGGGGGGAACCTTTCCGTTGAAGCCGAGAGTGGGTTTTTAAATGCCGGCGCTATTGCGGTATCCGACTTCGATTTACGCGTGGGGCGCGCAGGCTCCAATACGAACAGTGAATTAGGTGATTTATCCTATACCGGAAGCTTTTCGGTGGCGGGTGGCTCTGGGTTCGACAGTGTATCGTTTTCGGATATGGACGGGGCACTGGCATTCTCGGCAACGGATAGTTCAGAAGTTTCGCTGAGTAATGGTGCGCTCTCGGGAACGCTGACGGACATCGACGCCGTCGTCGCGGAGGCTGGCGATACACTGTCTGGTACCGCTGGAGGGGACACTTTTACCCTGATTGGTGCGGGTGGTGTTCAAAGTAACGGTATCAATTTCACCGGCATCGGCACCCTGGATGGTGGCGATGGTACTGACACACTAATCGGTCAATCCGGTGTCGCCTGGTCGCTGACGGAACTTGCCCAGAGCGAGCAGGACGGCGTTGAGCTTGTCGATGTAGAAATATTGCAGGCCAGCAATGCCTCCCTGACGGGAGTGAGCAATGGCGAACAGATCGCGGTTGACGCGGACTCGGAAGTGACGGTGTCGAGCCTCTCCGATTTCCGCTTTACCAATCTCGCCACGCTGGATGTAACCGGTATTGCGAATGTTTCGCTTGATACAACAGCACTCGGGAGCCAAGCACTCTTCCTGCTCGACACCGCGGGCACGGTCTCCACGACGGAAAATATTGCCGATGGCATCGGCTTCAGCGGGTTCTCCACCGTTGCAGTCAACGTGCTCGACGCGACTGCGCTCGGGGTAAGCCCTCTTTATTTCCGCAACCTTTCCGGAGCCAGTTTGTCCACCGCTTCTGGTGGAGGCACGGTATTTAGTGGCCTGAGTACGGTTACTGTTGCATCACTTGATAGCGACGGCTTTGCCGCTGATCTTGCCCTGGTAACGGCGGATGGCCGGGTTACTTCTGGCGCGGGGGCTGTCGAATTTTCTGGTGTAGACACATTCCGGGGTAGCGACGGCTCCAGCGTTAGTGGTGGCAATAGTTGGGCCCTGGGTAGCGACGGCACCGTCACGGAGAGCGTAACGGGTATTCGCTTTGATGGCGCCTGGGAGGTAACTACTTCCGCTGATGGTAGCCTGGCCGATGGAGGCAGCGGCAGTGCATTCACGCTGGATTCTGGCGTTGTCAGTATCGCCAATTCCGATCTCGTGTTTAGCGGTCTCGCCTCGGTCAGCGGGGTTTCAGGAAGCAGCCTGAATGCTCTGTCCCTTGCGGGGGACGCTCTCTACCTGACAGATGCCACTGGCACTATTGCCACTGCCGAGGACGGTAGCGGGATCACGTTTTCCAGCTTCACCGACGTATCGGTGGCGCGGCTGGATACGGTCTCCCTGGGGGGCGGGGAGCTGTTCCTTAGAAATAGCCAGGGCACCAGCGCGTCCACCGGGGCGAGCAGTGGCACCCTGTTTAGTGGGCTGGAAAGCGTTGCCGTCAGTGTTCTACACACAAATGGGCTCTCCCCGCTCTTTGATATCAGCGGCGCCGGTTCGATTCAGATTCAGTCGGATGGAACGATATTCAGTCAGTTATCCGAGGTCACAAGCAGTAGCGGAGCGGAAATTTTCGGTGGCCCAAGCTGGGCGCTGGATGTCGATGGAAATACGTCGGAAGCCGGCAACCAGGTGACTTTCAGCGGTGCATGGACCGTCAATGCATCAGAGGGTGCGACGCTCACCGGTACCGATAGTGTCGAAAACTTTACAGTCAACAGCGATGGCGAATTAGAGGTCGGTTCAAATCTGATTTTTTCTGGCCTGGATTCGGTCTTGGCCGGCGCCGGGGCCGATACCCTGTCGGTGAACAACTTCACGCTTACCCTCGAAAATAATAGTGTTGTCACCGTTGATGACGTTGACCTGGCGTTTCAGGGGCTTTCCAGTGTAACCGGCGGCGGTACGCTGAATGGTGGGAGTGACTGGCAGCTTGGTGGCAATGGTTCGGCTACTGAGCTTGTCAGCGATATTACGCTCTCGGGTACCTGGGCTGTGAGCACCGTAAACAACGCAACCTTGACGGACAGCGGCACCGGCAGTGCATTTACCCTGGCGAATGGCGATGTCGGCATCGTGAATTCCGGACTGCAGTTCAGCAACCTTGGTTCGGTCACCGGGGTAGTGGGAAGTAGCCTGGATGCTTCAGCTCTCGGCGATGCCGCGCTGTACGTTACCGATGCCGCCGGTACTGTCGCTACTGAGACAGACGGCAGCGGTATCGAATTTTCGAATTTCTCCGGCATCTCAGTTGCCCACCTGGATGCAACCACCCTGGCGGCTGGTGAGTTGTACCTCCGCAACGCAGCGGGGAGCAGCGTATCAACGGGCGCGGCAAGCGGTACGCTGTTCAGTTCGCTGGAGCAGGTTTCAGTAAACCGCCTGTTCACCAATGGCCTGGCGGTCAATTTCGACATTGCCGGGGTGGGATCCATACAGGCCCAGGGTGGCGGTACCGTCTTCACCGAGCTTTCTGAAGTCGCGGGCAGTAGCGGTGCGGAGATTTCCGGAGGCGGTGACTGGACCCTGGACCTCGCGGGAGGTACGCGGGAAAGCACCAGTTCAATTCTGTTTAGCGACCTCTGGTTTGTTGATGCAACGGGTGGATCGCTGACAGGCACCGCGAATACTGACATTTTCAGCCTCGACGGCAGCGGCGATCTGGCAGTGGGCACACTCACATTCACTGGCCTGGCATCGGTGAGTGGCGGTGGTAGTACCGATACCCTGGATGCAACCGGATTCGCGGATGGTGTGAAGCTGGAAAACGGCAATGACAGTGTCTCCACCGCGGGTATCCTGTTTGGTGAAGTCGAAACCGTCGAAACGATTGCGGTAACCGGCGCCGATGCCGGCACGGCGTTCAGCCTCGTCGGTGGCGGTGTCACTGTGGATGGTTCGAGCCTTAATTTTGTAGGTGTCGAATCGGTCGATGGTGGCAGTGCAAACAGTGCCCTGGATGCCACCTCGCTGGGTGCAGCTCCGCTCTATCTCCTAAATGCTTCCAATTCTCTGGTGTCTACCGTTGTCGATGGCAGCGGAGGCATCACTTTTACCAACTTCGGTGGCATAACCGTAAGCCAGCTTGACGCGACTGGAATGGGAAGCGCCCCGCTCTACTTGCGCAATGCTTCCGGAACCCAGGTATCTTCCACGCGCACCGGAGGCACGCTGATCAGCGGGCTGTCCGGCGTTCAGGCCAGTCGTCTGGACTCCAATGGCAATGCCGCCACCCTCAGTATCTCCGGGGCCGGAAGTCTCGCCACGGCCGCGGTAACCTTCAGCAATGTGATGGAATTTTCCGGTGGAGATGCGTCCACCGTCTCCGGCGGAACCGGCTGGAGCGTACTGGCCGGCACCGGCGTCGAGGAAAATTCCAGCGGAATTGACTTCAGTGGCAACTGGATTGTCGACGCCGCCGGTTTGAGCCTTTCGGGCTCCGATAGCGGCGACACCTTTGTGCTGAATGCGGACGGTTCGGTGGAGGCCGAACAGGTGACCTTGCGAAATCTTACCGCGGTACTCGGCGGCAGCGGACAGGACACTCTGAATGCTGCGGCCTACGCGGATACGTTAAACCTGATTGGCACTGCCGGTGCACTCGATACCGCCACCGTTGTATTTCGTGAAATCGAAGATGTCTCCGCGACTTCTGTGAACGCGGCGACCGCCGGCACAGACTTTGCCCGCGTGGGTGATTTGATTGTTGCCGACGGGTTGAATTTCTCCGGCCTCGCCAAGGTAAACGGTGTCAGTGCGGTGGATACCCTCAGCGGCGCAAACGCGTTGTTTTTGCGTGCCGATAGCGGTGGCAACTACTTTGCCGATGACAGCGGGGTTGAATTCCGCAATATCGACGCTTTCAGCACGGTGAGCGGTTCACTGACCGATGAGGTCGGCGCTGCAGGCTATGTATTGCTGGGGCGCAACCGGATTTCTGTCGACGGCATCGATGTGTCCGGTCTGTCACAAGTCACAGCCACAGGCAGCGGTGTTCTCGATGCTTCCGGCTACGCCGATGGTGTATGGCTCAGCGGCGCCACGGGTGAAGTGGTAACGGCATCGACCGGTGGCCTGACATTTTCCGGTATGGGTAGCGTAACCAGTGCACTGGTCACCGGAAGCGGCGGTGGTGAAAGTTTCAGCGCGACCGGCACAGGGACACTCAGTGTGCTGGGTATGACCATCGATGGTGTCGCCGAGGTTTTTGCCGGAAGCGGCGCCGCGCAGGTGACGGCGGCTTCCGGTCAGGACTGGGAATTGGTGGCAGGGGCAAACGGGGCTGCGCTCGGCAATACGGCGTCCACCAGCGGTATCGAATTCACCGGCTTTACCACTCTGGTCTCTCAGTCTGCGGCGTTGTTGGGAACGGCGGGTGACGAAGCGTTTACCCTGACCGGTAGCGAGGAAAGTGGACAGCTTGTCGGCTTTGGGGATATGCAATTCTCCGGTCTTGGGGAAGTCTACGGCGGGGGCGGGTCCGATTCCCTGGATGCCACGGGATATACATCGATTGTTTCCCTGACCACAACCGATGGACAACTGGCGGCTGGCGATCTGGTTTTTTTCGATTTCTCAAGCGCGCAGATGTTCACACTCTCGAGTGATGACGGTAATGAGCACAACTTCCACGTAACCGACGTGGGTACCGTGTCGGTCGAGGGAATGACGATCTCCGCGCTGAATAATGTCCTTGCTGATGAATCCGATATTGTTGCATCGGACGGCACGGTGATCAGTGACGAAGGGCCAGGATTCGAGACCCTGGGTATCCAGTTCAATCGTGTGGGGCTGGTCAGTGGCGAACTGATTGCAGCAACCCGTAATAATGATGAAATCAGTATCTCTGCATCCGGTCTGGTCACGATCAATGGTCGGGAGATGGGATTTTTTGCCCGCGTAGACGGCCTCGAGGGTGAGGACACTATAACCGGGTTCGACGGCCAGGACTGGACCATCAGTGGCTTGAACAGTGCCACAAGCCTCGGTATTGAATTTGTCAACTTCGAGCACCTGGTCGTCGATAATGGCGGGCTGATTGGCTCGGTCGATGCGGAGGTGTTCACGCTGTTGGATGACGGTCGCGTACGCGTGGGCAATATCCTCGCTGAGGGTATGGCCTACATCGATGGTGGCGCTGGCGGTGTGATCGACCAGCTCGACGCCAGCAGTTTTGACCGCGGACTGCAGCTGACCGGCACCGATGGTCTGTTGCTGGCCGACGGGCTGGAAGTGCGCGGGTTCGAAACCGCGATCAGTCCATTACTTCTGGGCGGCAGTGCGGCCGAGGTATTTACCCTCGGCGACAGTGGCCTCGTGGCCGGCGGTATCACCTTCAGTGGCTTGTCTACGGTAAATGGCGGTGGCGGTAATGACCGCCTCGACAGTGACCTCGATCAGGACTGGTTGCTCGGTAGCGCAGGCAACACGTTCAGCCATGCCGGTGTTGAATTCGCGGGTATTGAAACCGCTGCCGGTGGCAGCGGCGCCATGCAGGGTGGCGCCGCGGATAGCGAATATACCCTCGGCAATGGCGTGCTGCAGGTAAGTGCCGTCGACTTCGAGGGCGTAACCAGTGTCGATGCCGGTGCTGGTCGGGACACTGTTGCCACAGAGGCCGGCCTTGTCTGGTCGCTGGACGGTACCGCGGCAACCGCCACTGTCGATGGTGTGACCTTCCGTGGCATCGAAACGGTTTCCACCGTCGACGCCAGCATCGATACGTCTGCCGCCAGCGGGCCACAGGTATTTGAGCTGGGCAGCGCAGGGAGGCAGGTGTCGATACTGGACATCCTGTTTTCCTCGGTATCGTCGGTTGTGGCGAGCGACGGCAATAATGGCGATACCGTGGTGAGTGCGGCGGATCAATGGCAGCTGCAGGGTAGTCGGAACAGTATCGCCGCCAACGGTGTATTGTTTTCCGGAATTGACAGTGTCGAAGGTGAAGCGGCGGAATTGATCGGAACCGCCGGGGCCGATGAATTCCAGCTTGCCAGTGGCACGAATAGCCTTGCGGCTGCGGGCATAGCGTTTTCCGGGGTCGAGCAAGTCTCTGGTGCCGGTGGTGCGGATACCCTGGTGGGTACCGGTAGCGATGATACGTTCAGTGTGGCCGCTAACGGCGATATCCGTGCAGCCGCGATGCAATTTACCGGGCTGGCCGGGGTCGACGGTGGTGCCGGTAGCGACGTCGTTGATGGCGCCGCCGCTTCCTGGACTTCTGCGACGGACCCCGGTGGCCTTGTTTCCGGTAGTGCCCTTGCAACAGTGGACAGCGTCACGGTTGTGTTTGAGAACCTTGAGCGCGTGGAAAATACCGGCGACTACTCCGGGCCTGCCGTGGCCGACGACTACTATCTCACCGGGCCGGACAGCCTGAATATGGGGGGTGTTGAATTCGCTGGCCTGCAAACACTGGCTGCCGGTAGCGGTGCGAATACACTGTACGGTTTCGATGCGGATATGACCTGGCGCCTGGGGCGTGATCAGGGCGTCGTCAGTGATGGCCAGTCCAGCCTCGCATTTTCCGGGTTTGACACCATCATCGCCGGCGGCGGTGCCGACCAGTTTGAATTGGGTGATGCGGTACTCGCGTCTCTGGATACCGGCGCGGGAGACGATTCCGTCCAGCTCCAGCAGGCGCAACTTGCACAGCTCTCCCTGGGCGCCGACAACGATGTGCTCGTTGTCTCTACTGCCGGGCAGTCTTTGGCAGTGGCCGCAGGGACCGGTGAAGACCGGTTGCAGGTTGAAGTTGAGGGTCAGCGCTGGTTGATTGATGGTGATATTGCTGAATTCAATAGCGTCGGTTCCCTCGACTTCAGAGGCTTTGAATTGCTCGCGGACACGGGCGGCGGGCTCGATCTGAGCACGAGTCTGGCGTTCGATTTTTATGGCAGCGCCGACCCGGCCACTGCTGGCATCGAGTTTTCGACGACCGGCATGACGCTCGCGTATGACCCGAGTGGGGACCTGAACCTGGTGAGCCGCACGGCAAATCCCATTGGTGGCGAGCTATACGCTCGCAACGCGGCGCTGACGCTGGCCGGGGATCTCGATATTGTCTCCAATGTCGAGGTGTTATCACTCTTCTCTTCCGCTGGCGACATCGATGCCTCGGTTGTCGCCACGGAAGACCTGATCATTGGTCAGATTGATATCGGCCGCGGCCACCTTTCCCTGTTGACGTCCACGGTTGGTGCGCTTTACGGGCAAAGTATCGATGATCTGCACATAACGGCCGGGAGTGTCGAGCTGGGAAGGGGGGATCAGCGCTGGGAAAACATCGGTACTGCTTCTGTGCCCCTGCGGGTCGATATCCGTGATTCCCTTGATATCGTTGCGTTCAATTTCTACGAGCCGATTTTTGAGGGTGGCTTCCCGGTGGTTACTGCCACTGGCGAGGGGATACCCTCGCTGATCAGCGCACAGGCGTCCCAGGGTTTGAAGTCTGCGGTGCAGCGCCCGACAGAAGATATTGCCCAGCTTGACCCGGGAATCTTCGATGAAGTCACGCCGTACAGTCTCGGTATGAATACCCTGAATGCACCGGAAATGCGCCTGACCGCAAGCGGGCTGAAACCCGCCGAGGAAGAGGACGAGGAAGACGAGGAGCGAGAGGCCGAAACCGCGCCCGTCGCCGGAGAGTGACGCGGAAAGCGAGTAATGCTGGAGGGAGGCGCCTGTTGTGGCCTTCCGTTCCCGGGCACAGGGAAGGGGCAATAAAAAAGGCCGACTCTTGCGAGTCGGCCTTTTTTATACGGATATGGTGCCCAGGAGAAGACTTGAACTTCCACGACCTTGCGGTCACTAGCACCTGAAGCTAGCGCGTCTACCAATTCCGCCACCTGGGCAATTCAACGGTGTGCCCCGTTGAGGACGCGCACTATATTGATTTGGGTCGGGGGTGTCAACGCTTTTTGTGGTTTTTTGCGCCATTGCCGTCGGTGCCCACTGGGACGGGGAAGCCGGGCGGGGTCGCGAACCGCAAAACGGGTCGGGAATTGCCCTCAAATCGCTTATACTCGCGGCACTGTGCAACGTATCGGGTGGCCTGCCGCCGCTCCCGGCATTCGCCACTTCTGGTTGCACCCACTCATACCACTGCGCCGGGTGTACACCGGGTCCGCCCATATGCGCGGTCAATCGCAGAACATTGGAAGCTGATTTGAATCAAGACAAACCTAACTCCCCCTCCGCTGACAGCGCTGGTCCGGTTGCCGATCCACATGCCGAGCGCGAGGCGGAGAAATACGAAAAGCCCGTTCCAAGCCGGGAGTTCCTGCTGGACCTCCTTGAGCAACAGCCTGGCCCGGTGGCCTGGGAAGCGGTTGCGGACCTGCTGTCGATTGACGACGAGGATCGTCGCGAAGGGGTGCGCCGCCGCCTGATTGCCATGTCCCGGGACGGCCAGATTGCGAGTAACCGCGCCGGTGATTTCGGTGTGCTGGATAAAATGAGCCTGGTGCGCGGGCGTGTGATCGGCCACCGGGATGGCTTCGGCTTCGTGTCTCCGGGCGATGGCAGTGATGACCTGTTTCTGTCCCACCGCCAGATGCGCAAGGTATTTGATGGTGACGAGGTGCTGGTGAGGGAAACCCCCGGCGGTTTTCGCGGCAAGCGAGAAGGCGCTGTGGTGCGCGTCATCAAGCACAATACCCACCAGCTGGCCGGCCGCATCTATCGGGAAGACGGCATCTGCTTTGTGCGCCCGGACAACCCGCGTCTGACCCTCGATGTGATGGTGCCCGAGGGCAAGTGTGCGGACGCGGAAAGTGGCCAGTATGTGGTGGTCAATATCACCGCCCAGCCCGGCCGCAATACGCTGCCGCATGGGGAGGTCGCGGAGATCCTCGGCGATCACCTGGCCCCGGGTATGGAAATCGATGTTGCCATTCGCAACTACGGGATTCCCCACGCCTGGCCGTCGGCCGTGCTGGCGCAGGTGGAAGGGATCGCCGACGAGGTACTCGAAGAAGATAAAAAGGCGCGCATTGACCTGCGTCAGCTACCACTGGTGACCATCGACGGTGAAGACGCGCGGGATTTTGATGACGCGGTTTTTTGTGAAGTGCTGCCGGATGGCAATTGGAAGCTGCTTGTTGCCATTGCCGATGTGTCGCATTACGTCGGGGTAGGTACGGCTCTGGATGTGGAAGCGCACCAGCGCGGCAATTCCGTGTATTTCCCGGATTTCGTTGTGCCGATGCTGCCGGAGAAGCTCTCCAACGGGCTCTGCTCATTGAATCCGGAAGTGGATCGCCTGTGTATGGTGTGCGAGATGCGCATCGACGAATCCGGCAATATTCTTGGTTATCAGTTCTTTGAAGGGCTGATGCGCAGCCATGCCCGCTTTACCTATACCCAGGTCGGTGAAATTGTGGAGGAGCGGGACAACCGCCACAGTGGTATTCGCAAGCAGTTTGCCGCGCTCACCCCGCATGTCGACAACCTGCACGATCTTTACCGGGCGCTACGTCGCGCCCGTGACCGGCGTGGTGCGATCGACTTTGAAACCACTGAAACGCGGATCATTTTTGACGCTGCGCGCAAGATCGAGCGTATTGTGCCGGTGCAGCGCAATGACGCGCACAAGATGATTGAGGAGTGCATGCTCGCCGCCAATGTATGCGCGGCGGAGTTGATGGAAATCGCGGAGCTGCCTGCGCTGTTTCGCGTGCACGATATCCCCAAAAAGGAGCGCCTGGAAAACCTGCGCGAATATCTGGGGGAGCTGGGGCTGCGCCTGGAAGGTGGCAGCGAGCCCCAGCCCAGTGACTATCAGGAATTGCTGGCACAGGTGGATGGTCGCCCGGATTTCCACATCATCCAGACCATGTTGCTGCGCTCCATGAACCAGGCGGTGTATCAGCCGGAAAACCGCGGTCACTTTGGTCTCGACTACCAGGCATACGCGCACTTCACGTCGCCCATTCGTCGCTACCCGGATCTGTTGTTGCACCGCGGCCTGCGCTGGCTGATTCGCAACGGTAGCGCCAATCCAGCCCCGGTTGCAGAAAAAGTCCGTCAGGCGCCCGGTGCCCATGCGCTGGAGCGGGAGGACATCCTGCCCTACAGCACTGTCGCCATGGTTGAGCTGGGCGAGCACTGCTCTATGACCGAGCGCCGTGCTGACGATGCCACCCGGGATGTCGTGAGCTGGCTCAAGTGCGAGTACCTGCAGGATCATGTGGGCGAGGTCTATCGCGGCGTGATCAGTGCGGTGACCGGCTTCGGACTGTTCGTTGAACTGGACGACCTTTACGTGGAGGGGCTGATACACGTGACTGCCCTGCCCAAAGATTACTACCACTTCGAGCAGGCGCAGCAGCGTCTTGTCGGCGAGCGCAGCGGAACACGCTTCCACCTCGGCGACGGTGTCACCGTGCAGGTCGCGCGGGTCGATCTGGATGAGCGCAAAGTGGACTTCACCTTTGTGGAGTTGCACCCGCGCCCGAGTTACCAGAACCCCAAATACCGCAAGCCGAAGTCAAACAAGAAATCCGCGAGACCGGATGGAGAAGTTGAAAAAATGCCTAAAGCAAAAGCTGAGGCTCCCAGTGCCGCCAAATTAAGCAAGGGTGAAGAGTCGACAAAAGTGACTGGTCGCGCGATGGAGTTGGCGGTGGAGTTCCAGAAGGAGCGCCAGCGCCGTGGCAAGTCGGACTTCAGCTCGGAAGAAAAGAAAGCCAGCCCGTGGGGGGGAGGCCTCAAGAAGAAAACGCCATCGGACGAGGCGGATGAGCCGCGTCCGATCCGCAAGCGCAAGGTCGGCACTGACGAGACTGAGGTTGTCCCTCCCTCAACGGAATTGCCGGAAGAAGCTCCCGCCAGTGAAGGCGAGGCACCGAGGAAGCGCAAGCCGAAAAAAACGCAGCCCCGAAAAGGCGGCAAGCGTCCCGCGGTGGCGGCACGCAAGGCTGCGCAGAAGGCGGACAAGGCTGAATCGGCAAGACGGTCCGCGAAAAAAGCGGCGAAGAAAAAACTGAAGAAGAAATTGGCGAAAAAACCGGGTGGGAAGAAATAGGCCGTGGCACAGCAATTGGTATATGGCCTGCACGCCGTGCAGGCATTGTTGAAGAGTTCTCCCCAGCAGGTGCAGGAGCTGTTGCTGTTGCGCGGTCGTAAAGACCAGAAACTGCAGAAAATTATTCGTCAGGCGGAGCAGAATGAAATTTCCATTCGCTTCGTGGACCGTCGCGCACTGGATGAAAAAGTCGGTGACGATGGCAATCACCAGGGGGCGGTGGCGGTCTGTGTGGGCGATACGCAGATCTACGACGAACAGTTCCTGAAGTCTCTGCTGCAACAGCTTGACGAGAAAAGTGAGGCGCCGTTTCTGCTGGTGCTGGATGGTATTACCGACCCCCATAACCTCGGCGCCTGCCTGCGCTCGGCAGAAGCCGCCGGCGTGCATGCGGTCATCGCGCCCAAAGACAAGGCTGCCGGGTTGACCCCGGTTGCGCGCAAGGTAGCCTGTGGCGCGGCGGAGGTCCTGCCATTTGTCACTGTCACTAATCTTGCCCGCACACTGCAGATGCTGCAGCAGGCGGGCGTCTGGTTATACGGTGCCGCCGGCGAGGCGGAGCAGAATATTTACCAGACTTCCCTCACCGGCCCCATTGCGCTGGTCATGGGGGCTGAAGGCCCCGGGTTGCGCCGCCTGACCCGTGAAAACTGCGACCATTTGGTAAATATTCCCATGGCGGGCGAGGTTAGTAGCCTGAACGTATCGGTCGCTACTGGTGTCTGCCTGTTCGAGGCGGTGCGCCAGCGCTCAGCCGGTTAACCCCTCTTTTCGTCCCCCTCCTTTTGCGTCAGCAAAAGACTTTTGCCCGCTATTGTCGCTGCCGGGCGCAGTGGCGACGCGGGCCGCTCCTATCCTGCTGCGCCCCGTGTTCTCATTAAGCCTGTGCTCGAGCAATTGAGTGCCTGTTTTTTTGTGCATTTGGCGGATTTCCTTCTCCACCCCGCCTCTCCCCCTCGACACTGTCACCAATCGCGCTATGTTTGCGGGAACCTTTTGTGGGGCTGCTGCGTGTTAATGGGCAATTCATGAAAAACGGTACTGTAGGAATGGGAAAGGAGTAAAGGGGTGTCCTTGATCGAATTTTTTCGCGGGCGGGCGGCAAAGGAAGACCGCTTTACCGCGCTGGTGCGTCCGCATCTGCGCCTGATGCACCGCATGGCCTACCGCTGGACGCAGGATCGGGCAGATGCGGAAGATCTGGTGCAAGACGTGCTTACCCACCTGTTTTCCCGCACCGACGAGCTGGATGCTGTGGAAAAGCTGGGGCCCTGGTTGGTAAAGGTGCTCTACCGGCGCTACGTGGACCTCTTCCGCCGTCGCGCCAACTCTCCTATTGATGAGACTGCGGTCTGTATCAGTGATGATGCGTTTTTTCAGGAGCGGCTCGAGGATGGCCGCAACCGCTATCAACAGCTGGAGCTGCAACGGTTACTCAATAACGCATTGTTCACCCTGGATGCGTCCTGGCGGGATGTGGTTTTGCTGCACGACGTCGAGGGTTACACCGCTCTCGAGGTGGCCGAAATACTCGATATCAATGTGGGTACCGTGAAGTCCCGTTTGCACCGGGCGCGAAAAAAATTGAGATCGGTGCTGGAACCGGGAACCGTTGAAGCCTTTGCCGCGTGTTAGACAGTAGAGACCAGCGGTAGAGCAATAGATACAGCAGCACAGACGAAGAGCGTCTTGGGGCTGCACACTGAAGGATTGAGGAAGATGATGAACTGCTGCCAAGCCCGACGCGAACTGGACTTGATGCAAAGGGAAAACAACAGCGCGCTGCTGAGACACCTGCATCGCTGTCGCGAATGTCGCGAATACGCTGAAGAGCTGCGGCTGGTAAACCTGCTGCGCACCATGCCGGCGCCACCGCCGAGTGAGTATTTCGAGGAGCGTGTGCTGAATGCCGCGCTGCCGAAGCGGAGCAGCTCGGCGCTGGGCAATGTGCGCAAGTGGCAGCTGGCCACCGCCGCGAGTGTGCTGTTCGCCGTCGTTGCAGCGCTACCGCACTGGCAACCGGCAGCGCCCGCCCCGGAAGCCGCGGCGATTCAGGCGGCGGTGCCGGCAACACTTCCGCTGCGTGTGTCTGTGGATGCTGCGCGCGCAATGGAGGGGGCGGTGATCAGTGTCTCTCTTCCGGAAAATCTCGCGCTGGAAGGTTACGGCGACCAGCGGGAGCTGCGCTGGCGCACCAATCTCGATGCGGGCGCGAATCAGCTGACGCTGCCGGTGCGCGCACGCAGCGGGCAGCGCAATGAGATCCTGATCCGTATCGAGCACGAAGGTGCACGCAAAGAATTCTATGTGCCGGTGGATTTTCCCGCAGGCGGGGGATCGCCCGGAAAGCAGGGTGCGGCACCGGGGCCGCAAACGATCTGATTCCAAACACAACGCTGAAAGACACAAATGAGGTAAACCTATGAAAACATTGAAAGCATGGATGGCACTGGGCCTGATTGCCGCGGCGCCCATCAGTGGCACAGCACTGGCGAATGATGTCGACGTCAATGCTGATCTGGACGTGGATGTTTCCGTCGTCGACGCCGAAGCCACCGCCGCCGACGCGATCAATTTGATCGAGCTTCCGGAAGCCGCGAGCAGCATCGCCGCGGACGCCGCTGCCGCAGGACTGGAGACCGCGCAAGCGGCAATCGCTGCCAGCGCGGACGGGGAAGAGGCACAAGCCGAGGTGCGCGCAGCTGGCAAGCTGAAGGCGGAAGAGGTCGCAGCCCTGATCGCCGACGCCATGGCGCAGAGCGAAGCTGCGATCGCTGAAGCCAACGCAGCGGCGCTGAGCGCCCAGGAGAATGCCGCGGCCGCCCGTGAAGCTGCCGAAGAAGCCCTGAAAAATGCGCTAAGCGGTGCAGATTACGAAGGTTCAATGGCGGACGTGCAGGCCATCATCGACAACCTGCCACAAGATGTGAAAGACCGTTTGCCGGTTGATCTGGATAGTCTGCTTGAGCGGGTGATGGACTTCGATCCGTCTGCTGCCGCAGACGTTGGGGTGGAAGGCTGACGAGTACGGATGTAACAGCTGTGGTCTGTTAGAAGGTTTATTTGTCTTGAGGCTGGGCGCCTGTGCGCCCGGCCTGTTGTGTTTGGAGGTATTGTAAATGGATCTGACATCAAAGTTGTTTGCCGGCCTGCTTTGCTGGGCTGCCGCAACGACGGCTGCGGCGGAACCTTTTGCCAGTGGCACCGCAGCTTTCCGGGAGGGAGACTACGAGCGCGCACTGGCGCATTTTGAAAAGGCCCGCCAGTCCGGGCAGCAGGGGGCCAGTCTGACCTATAACCTGGGCGTGACGCTGTTCAAGTTACAGCGCTACCAGGCGGCGCAGGTACAATTTCAGCAACTGTTGGGTGACCCTGAATGGGCAGACGTGGCGCGCCTGCAGCTCGGGTTGTTGGCAGAAAAGCAGGGGCGCCCGGTGTCCGCCGTTGCGCACTATCGCGTGCTTACCGACAGCGAATCCCCCAAGCTTCGCGGCCTGGCGGTCGCGCGGCTGACCGAATTGGCGCGCGCTCCCGGTGTGGAATCGGCACCAGAAGAAGATCGCGGGCTGGCGCTGATCAGCCTGACGTCCGGTTTCGACAGCAATGCCTACTCACTGCAAAATGAGCTGCTGACCGACGATTCGGTGGGTGAAGACACCTACACCGAGCTGTTCGCCTGGGGGCAGTACCGATTGCAGGGCACGGCAGAGAATGGCTGGCGTCTGCAGGGGTTTGCATTCGGGCGTCGTTACAGTGAACTCGAGAGTCTGGACCTTTCCAGTTTCAACCTGGGGGTTTCCCGGCACATTCCCTGGCAGGGATGGCTGGTGGAAGTGGGTGGCGTCGCCGAAACCGCTTCTCTTGGCGGGGTGCGGGTTACCAACGAATGGCGCTTCGTGGGGCGGATGCGGCAGGTCTTTGGCAGTGGCGTTCTGACACTGGCTTACCTGCCCAGTTATTTCAGTGCGGCGGATAATTACCAGTATCTGGATGGGTGGCGCCAACGGGTTGAAGCGCGCTGGAGCGCACCTCTGGCGAACCTCGAGGTTGATGCCCTCTACCGCCTGGACTTGGATGATCGCGAGGACCTGACTACCGCGGACGATGGTTTTTACAGCTACTCACCGCGCCGGCAGACGCTGGGGCTTGAGGTGGAGCTGCCTGTGGCGCAAGGCTGGACCCTCAATGCTGGCACACACTATCGCACGAGCAGTTATAGCGGGAGTAACCGGTTGCAGGATAGCGACGGGGCGTTCAAGGCTCAGGCCCGCGATGGCAATCGCCTGCGCAGCTGGATTGGTACCGAAGTGCAGTTGTTGCCGCGTCTGCAGCTGGATGCGCGGGTAATCCATACCGACAATGAAGAGAACTTCGATATCTATACCTACGACAAGACCGAGGCCAGCCTGGGCATACGCTACGTTTTCTGAGGCTGATCAGCGCTGTTTACCCGGGGCCTTCGGGCCCTTTTTTGTGCCCGTAGTGCGCCCTGTGGCAGGGTCAATGCGCAGCATGCGAACTGTCGGGAGGGGCGGCCCCGGGGAGCTGGTTGTGAGTGTTGAGCAGGTGCCAGAGCTGGCGGGGGAAAAGTGGAGGGGCGTGTGACCGCCCCTCTGCGGATTAGGTCCTGATTGTTATTCTTCGGTCCCTGGAGATTATTGTTATTTTGACTGGGATTCTTATACCGGAATCTTGGATTCCGTTTATTTTTGCGAGCTTGTACGGGTAAGACGACCGCCTCTCCCTCCCCCTCAATCACAATTTGCAAAAATTTGTGACTGGAGTCGCGCCTGGAGTGCCGGACGCCTCTCGCTGTGACTGCTCCGCTCGTCACGCGCAAGCTTGACCGGTGCGTCATTCGTCCCGCGCTGCTGCAGACGCACCCTCTCACTTGCGCTGAATTGTTCAACTTGCAACCAGTCCTTGGGGCGCATAGAATACGCCGCCCGCAATGCACCCGTCTGGGATGCTATTGCGCACTCCTTGCCTCACCGGGCAGCCACCGCACTAACGCTGTGGCAAGCCAGGAGGCTGTGTTAACCCGTAAGGAGCAAAAATGCGTCATTACGAAATTGTATTCCTGGTTCACCCGGACCAGAGCGAGCAGGTGCCCGGCATGGTCGAGCGCTACACTGCGACCATCAAAGAGAGCGGCGGTGAAGTACATCGTCTGGAAGACTGGGGCCGCCGCCGTCTGGCTTACCCGATCAACAAGATCCACAAGGCTCACTACATCCTGCTGAACGTTGAATGTACCGAAGAAGCACTGGCGGAACTGACCACCAACTTCAAGTACAACGATGCCGTGATCCGTAACCTGGTGATTCGTGAAGACGAAGCCATCAGCGAAGAAAGCCCGATCATGAAGGCCGAAAAAGAGTCCCGCGAGCGCAAAGCAGCGCGCGCAGAACGCTCTGAGCGTCGCGAGCGCGCCGACAAGGAAGAGTCTTCTTCCTACGACGCTGATGAAGACAAGTCTTCCGAACAAACTGAAGACGAAGAGTAAGGGGATAATCTGATGGCACGTTTTTTCCGTCGTCGTAAGTTCTGCCGTTTCACCGCCGAAGGCGTCAAGCGTATCGACTATAAAGATCTCGATACCCTGAAAGCCTACGTTTCTGAAACTGGCAAAATCGTACCGAGCCGTATCACTGGCACCAAAGCCAAGTATCAGCGTCAGCTGGCCACTGCGGTCAAGCGTGCGCGTTACATTGCGCTGCTGCCGTACACGGACAGCCACGAAGCCTAAGCTGCGCTTTGCTTCGTACGTATTGTTTTAATAGAGAAGCTATCTAGTGCGCGCCATCGCTGAATTTGTCATGCGATCGCGCATGAATGCGGTACTCCTTACCCTGGTAGGGATCCCGCTGGGTTGCCCGGCAGCGCTGGCGCTGGTGGGCTTGCGCCGCGGCAGTGGTGACGGCCTGTTTGTTCTGGCCTTGGCACTAATGCCGGTGGTGGCCGCCGCGAGTGTTGGCTATTTGTCGCCACTTGTTTCCGGTCTGCTCATTACGCAACTTGTTGCGTTGCTGATCGGAGCATTGGTGCTACGTGCCACACGATCGTGGAATCTCGCACTGGTTGCACTAATGATTGGCGTGACCGTAGGGACTGTAATCAGCTCGCGGGTTTCAGGTGGAATACTGGAGAGCCTGCTCGACACGTTTGAGCGAGTCTTCGGTATTGATCCCGAACAGATGAGAGAGCAGTCTTTTGGCGAGATGCAGGCTATTGGATACCAGACATGGGGCCTGCTGGTAAGCAGCACGCTGATGTTGCTGCTGGCGCGCTGGTGGCAGGCCCTGCTCTACAATCCCGGCGGTTTGCGGGATGAGATGTATCCGCTGCGCACGCCTTTCCTTCTGGCTGGCGCTGGAATGCTGGTGTGGGTGTATTGCCTCGTAAATGAGCATCTAATGTTCTGGGGTATGATCGCCGCTTTCCCCATGGTGGTGGCGGGCATCTGCCTGATCCACTGGCTGGTGGCCCAGAGGGGCTGGGGGCGGGGGCCATTAATTGCCATGTATGTGATGCTGGTCATCGCGACCCCGGCAATAGTTGGCTTCCTGTGTGGGTTGGCCCTGATCGATAGCTGGATTGATATTCGCGCACGCTCGAGCAACAACCGCTGAGCGGCGCACAAGAACTGAAACTGAGGGTTCCGAGATGGAAGTTATTCTGCTCGACAAAGTAGGCAAACTGGGCAATGTGGGCGACCGCGTTGACGTTAAATCCGGTTTTGGCCGCAACTTCCTGCTGCCTACCGGTAAAGCCGTTCTGGCAAACGCAGCAAACATTGCTGAGTTTGAAGCCAAGCGCGCTGAGCTGGAAGCGGCAGCTGCTGCCAAAATTGGCGAAGCTGAAGGCCGCGCTGCCAAGCTGGAAGGCCTGGTCGTTACCATCGCTGCCAATGCTGGCGACGAAGGCAAGCTGTTCGGCTCCATCGGCACTCGCGACATCGCCGAAGCGATCACCGCTGCTGGCATTGCCGTAGAAAAGGCCGAAGTGAAGCTGCCGGAAGGTGCACTGCGTGAAGTGGGCGAGTTCGACGTTGACGTGCAGCTGCACTCTGACGTGATCACCGCCGTTAAGGTTGTTGTAGAAGCCGAATAAGCTTCTGCTACGGTCTGCACGCCCAAGCGTGCTCGGGGTGAACGGAATTGCCCGTTCTACCCCGAGCCGCGCTACAATCAGGCGCTGGATTTCCCCTGTGGGTCTTGGACCGACACTGGAAGCCCAGCGCCTGACTTGTTTCTGAGTCCGGTAAATAGTTTCTGCGCCCGGAAAAACTGCAATATCCCCAGAACATGAACGAATACGTCCCGTCTGAACAAGAAGTCCAGGAATCCCAGTCCAGCTCGCCGCTGCCGCACTCGGTAGAGGCCGAGCAGTCCGTACTGGGTGGCCTGATGCTCGACGCCAGTCGTCTCGATGCGGTGGCGGAGCAGTTGAGTGCTGAAGACTTCTTCGTGGCCAACCACCGGATTATCTTCGGGGTGATGCTGGAGCTCTCCAGTGGTGAGCAGCCGCTGGATATTGTCACCCTCGCCGAGGGCCTTGCCACCCGCGACCTGCTCGCGGATATCGGCGGCCCGGCGTATCTGGCCGAACTGGCCGAGAACACCCCGTCCGCCGCCAATATCGTCGCTTACGCCAAGATCGTGCGCGAGCGCTCGATGCTGCGCCAGCTGATCGCCGCCGCCGGCGAGATCAGCCGCACCAGCTTCAACCCGGGCGGTCTGGGCTCTGCCGACCTGCTGCAGATGGCCGAGCGCCGGGTGGCGGAGATTGCCGAGGGCCGTGCCAAAGAAGGCGGGTTTGTCGGGGTTGATACGCTGCTGAAGAAAACCGTCGAGCGTATCGACGAGCTGTTCAAGTCCGAGGGCGACCTCACTGGCCTCAGCACCGGCCTCACCGAGCTGGATCAGCGCACCTCGGGTTGGCAGCCGGGGGAGATGATCATCCTTGCCGCGCGTCCGTCCATGGGTAAAACCGCACTGGCACTGAACTTTGTCGAGGCGGCGATGCTGAGTCAGCACAAGCCGACCCTGGTGTTCAGTATGGAGATGCCGTCGGACAGCCTGGTCATGCGGATGCTGTCGTCCATCGGCAAGATTGACCAGGGGCGTATCCGTAACGGCAAGTTGCAGGAGGAAGACTGGCCGAAGCTTTCCAGCGCGGTGCAGAAGATGAAGGGCAAGGGGTTGTACATTGACGATACCCCGGGCCTGTCACCCAGTGAGGTGCGCGCGCGGGTAAAACGCACAGTGCGCGACCACACCAACAAGCTGATGCAGGCGGATCCGAAGCTCTCCCGCGAGGAGGCGGAGCGTCGCGCAATGCCGGCGATGGTGATGGTGGATTACCTGCAGCTGATGCAGGTGAAGGGCAGCACCGAGGGGCGAACCCAGGAGATCTCGGAGATCTCGCGGTCTCTGAAGGCGCTGGCGAAAGAATACGAGTGCCCGGTGATTGCGTTGTCGCAGTTAAACCGGGGGGTGGAGCAGCGCCCGAACAAGCGGCCGATGAACTCGGACCTGCGGGAGTCGGGGGCGATCGAGCAGGATGCGGACGTAATCCTGTTTATCTACCGGGATGAGTATTACAACGAGGACAGCCCGGACAAGGGCCTGGCGGAGCTGATTATCGGCAAGCAGCGTAACGGTGAGATTGGTACCTGCCGGGCCGCGTTTGTGGGCAAATACACCCGCTTTGATGATCTGGCGCCGGAATATTATCAGGAAGAGCACTGAGGCTCTGAGCTTCGTAGTCTTTTTGGGTGCGGTCGTAGCTTGTTCGGTGGCGGCCAAGCACCGGGTGCGGGGTTTCAGGACCGCTGTGTATACATCCCTGTACGCTGCGTCGGCGACCTCCCTGTCGCCGACGCTCCTGAAACCCCGCTCCCGGCACTTGGCCTTCGATTTCTACTTTCGAGATTTACCCACCAATTTGGGGTGCCCAGTTTTCAGGCTTAAGGGAAAATCTCAATCGGGGTACCGGTATCCACCATCGCCCAGATCTCGTCCATCTGCGGGTTGGTTACCGCGATGCAGCCATCGGTCCAGTTCATCTTGGTCAGGTACTGCTCGATATTTTTCCAGTGCGGCTTCTGACCGTGGATCATGATGGCCCCACCAGGGCTGCGGCCGAGCTTTTTCGCCCGCGCGCGGTCCTGTGCGTTGGGGTAGGACACCTGGATGGCGCGATAGTAGGTGCTGTTCTTCTTCTTCCAGTTCAGGGTATAGCGGCCCTCTGGGGTGCGCGAATCGCCCTCGTACTGTTTGTGCCCCACCGGATTTTTGCCGAATACCACCTTGTAGCTTTTCACAACTCTGCCGTTGCGTTTCAGCTGCATCAGGTGCTTGGACTTGTAGACCACGACCTCGTCAACCGGCTTGATCTTGGCGAGCGCCAGGGTCGGCATCAGGAAAAGGGCTATCAGGCTGAGTTTTAAATATCGCATGGCTCTCATCGGTAGTAGTGACTTTCCGGGGCTAAACAGTCAGCTTCCGTGCTCTCGCACTTCCACATCCCTGCAAAAAGCGGGGAGGCTTGCCTCTGTGGCGAACCCGGTTCGCGCTCAGAAAGCAATGTGGTTGCGCGGTGCGACTCGGTAACGCAATAGCGTCATGACAGCGCTGTCCTTTGATGCCACCCCGAACCACGTTCGGGGCGATTATTAGGCAATTATCCTAACCCGAACCGTATAATGGCGAAGTGGGTTGTATGATTAATGCTCTGAGTGGTCAATTTATCATCAAGTAGACCACGTTTAAAGAGGCGTCAATAAAAAAGACCGAACAGATTGAGGAAGATTCCGTGACCCGTACGTTTTTTGTAACTGGCACCAATACCGAAGTGGGCAAGACCTATGTGACTGCCGCGCTGCTGCACAAGGCCGCGGAGCAGGGGCTGCAGACCGCCGCGGTGAAACCGATCGCTTCCGGCTGCGAGCAAACCCCGGATGGGCTGCGCAACAGTGATGCCCTGACCCTGATGGATGCCATGACTCAGGACCTGGAATACCAGCAGGTAAACCCGATTGCACTGGAGCCGGCCATTGCACCGCATATCGCCGCCATGGAGGCGGGCAAGCGGCTGGATACTTCCCGGCTGGAAGGGATCTGCCGCGGGGTGATGAGCGGCAAGGCCGACCTGGTGTTGATCGAGGGCGCGGGCGGCTGGCGGGTGCCACTGACACCGCGTCAGTTTCTGTCCGACCTGCCGAAAGCGCTGGAGTTACCGGTAATCCTGGTGGTGAACATGGAGCTGGGGTGTATCAACCACGCGCTGCTGACGGCAGAAGCGATTCGTCGCGATGGCCTGCCATTGGCGGGCTGGGTGGCAAACTTTGCGCGCGGGCCGCAGGGCGAGATGCCGCGGGCGGAAGAAAACCTGATGACCCTGCGCGCACTCCTGCCCGCTCCCTGCCTGGGTGTGGTCGCCCATGATGAACATGGCGACTACCGCAATGGCGCCGCCCACCTCGACCTCTCCCCGCTGCTATCTTCTTCCGAATAAGCCCTCGCGAACAGGCTGGACCCCGGGTTCAGCCTGTCTTCCCCCCCCTATAAGGGGCTCCCGGCTTGACTTGGGGAGTGCTTGGGCCTAGATTTCAAACATCTGTTTGAAACAAACGATTGAACTAATCTGTTCTACGATTGATTCAGTTACCCGAACACAACCGGAGAGGCGAGATCATGGCCGAGTACAAGGCACCACTGCGCGAGATGAATTTCCTGCTGCACGAAGTATTTGAAGCGGACAAACTGTGGGCGCGCCTGCCGGCGCTGGCGGAGACCGCCGATCGCGAGACCGCCGATGCGATCCTGGAAGAGATGGCCAAGCTGGCTGCCAATACCCTGGATCCGATTAATCGCTCCGGTGACGAGGAAGGCTGTCACTGGAACGATGGTGTGGTCACCACGCCCAAGGGGTTCCCGGAAGCGTATACCACCTACTGTGAGGGTGGCTGGGGTGCACTGGTGGGCAACCCCGAATTCGGCGGTATGGGGATGCCCAAGATGCTCGGTGCCCAGGTGGAAGAAATGCTTTGCTCCGCGAATATTTCTTTTGCCCTGTATCCGGTGCTGACTAACGGCGCCTGCCTGGCCCTGGACGCCCATGGCAGTGAGGAGCTGAAACAGAAATATCTGCCGAACATGTATGCCGGCACCTGGGCCGGGGCCATGGACCTGACCGAGCCCCATGCCGGTACCGACCTCGGAATGATCCGCACCAAGGCGGAGCCGCAGGACGACGGCAGCTACCGCATCACTGGTTCCAAGATCTTTATCACCGGCGGCGACCACGACCTGTCCGAAAACATCATTCACCTGGTATTGGCTAAACTGCCGGACGCGCCCAAGGGGCCGAAAGGCATTTCCCTGTTCCTGGTACCGAAGATTCTGGTGAACGAGGATGGCAGCCTGGGCGAGCGCAATGCGGTGACCTGTGGCTCCATCGAGCACAAGATGGGTATCAAGGCCTCTGCCACCTGTGCCATGAACTATGACGGTGCCAAGGGCTGGCTGGTGGGCGAGCTGAACAAGGGCCTCGCGGCCATGTTCACCATGATGAACTACGAGCGCCTGGGTGTGGGTATCCAGGGGCTCGGTGCCTCTGAGCGCTCCTATCAGAGCGCCATCGAATACGCCCGCGAGCGGGTTCAGAGCCGTTCACCGTCCGGTGCCCGGCAACCGGAAAAATCTGCCGACCCGATCATCGTACATCCGGACGTGCGCCGCATGTTGCTGACCCAGAAGGCCTACATTGGCGGCGCCCGTGCGCTCTCAACCTATGTGGCCAGGTGGCTGGATCTGGCGAAGTTCTCCGAGGGTGAGGAAAAGCAGCAGGCGGAAGCAATGGTGGCGCTGCTGACACCGGTCGCCAAGGCGTTCTTCACCGACAAGGGCCTCGACTGCACCGTGCTCGGCCAGCAGGTATTTGGCGGCCACGGCTATATCCGCGAGTGGGGCCAGGAGCAGCTGGTGCGTGACGTGCGGATCACCCAGATCTACGAGGGCACCAATGGCATCCAGGCGCTGGACTTGATCGGCCGCAAGACCGTTGCCAACGGTGGCGCTTACTTTGAGCTGTTTGCCGCCGATGTGCAGGCATTTATCAACGCCAATGCAGAGAATGAGGCGCTGGCCGAATTCATTTTGCCGCTGGCCACTGAGCTGCAGCGCCTGAAGAATGTGACTGCGGCGGTGATCGAGGCGACGAAGGAAGATCCGAACGCCCCGGGTGCCGCCTCCGTGGAATACCTGCACCTGTTCGGTTTTGTCGCTTACGCCTACATGTGGGCGAAAGTCGCGAGCGTCGCCGCCGGCCGGGATGACGACTTCTATCGCAGTCAGATGAAAACTGCGCGTTTCTACTATGCCCGCCTGCTGCCGCAGGCTATGGCGCTGGCCACGAGCGTGGAAGCCGGAAGTGCCACATTGATGGACCTGGAAGAGGAGCTGTTCTGACCCTTCTCCGGTGACAGCACACCCTGCTGGCCACGAAGCCCCGCTTATGCGGGGCTTTTTTCGTTTCGCTGAATCTCCTACACTCGGTTCATCACAATAAAAAAGTTCCGGGTGACCATGTCTGCAAGAGAGCCTGCATCAAAACCTGAAGCCGATGCGCCAATCCCGCCGAAGAAACTCTCCGACCAGGATCAGGCCCGCGTCGATCAGTACCTGAAATCCGGGTACAACGATGTGGAGCGCAAACCCTTCCGCCCGTTCCTGCTGCTGGGCGTTATTGTCGGTGTCCTTACTTTGCTGTCGCTCCTCAGTCTGTTCATTGCCCGCACCAAGGGTGTGGTCTGATATGGCCGACTCAGCGGGTTTTGTGCCACTGCAGTTCGAGCGTCTCGATGACGACACCATGGGCGAACGTGCACAAGCGTTTTACCAGCGGATGCGCACGCGCCGCTCGGTGCGGGATTTTTCCGCGGCGCCGGTACCGCGCGCGGTCATTGAAGATGCCCTGCGCACTGCCGGCAGCGCACCGAGTGGCGCCAACATGCAACCCTGGCACTTTTGCGTGGTGGAGTCTGCAGCGGTAAAACGTGAAATTCGCCTGGCGGCGGAAGCGGAGGAGCGGGAGTTTTACCAGCGGCGTGCATCGGAAGAGTGGCTGGATGCCCTCGCCCCGCTGGGGACTGATGCGCACAAGCCATTTCTGGAAACGGCCCCCTACCTGATCGTGATCTTCCTGAAGAAATTCTCCGAGGGCGAACAGGGCGCACAGCGCAAAAACTACTACACCGCAGAATCCGTGGGCATCGCAACCGGCCTGTTACTGGCGGCGCTGCACAATGCGGGGGTGGCGACGCTCACCCACACCCCGAGCCCGATGAAGTTTCTCAACAGCATCCTCAAGCGCCCGACCAGTGAGCGGCCCTACATGATTGTGGTGGCCGGGCGACCGGCAGATGGGGCTCAGGTGCCGGCGATCGACAAAAAGCCCCTTGGGGACATCGCAGAGTTTTTCTGAGTGGCGGATTGTTTCAGCTGGCACCGCCCAGTCTGCGCAGAAGTGACCACTCATCGGCGGTCACCGGCTGGATCGACAGTCGGCCCTGCTTTACCAGCACCATTTCCTCGAGCGCCGGGTTCTGCTTGATTTCCTTCAGGGCCACCGGGCGCGCAAACGCGCTCTGCCACTCAATGTCGACGCAGAACCAGCGGGGATTCTCAGGGCTGGCCTTGGGGTCGAAGTATTTGCTTTCCGGGTCGAACTGCGCCGGGTCCGGGTAGGCGGCGCGCACCACGCGCGCGGTGCCGACCACGGCCGGAACCTTGCAAGCGCTGTGGTAGAAGAGGACGCCATCTCCCTGCTGCACCCTGTCCCGTAAAAAATTTCGCGCCTGATAGTTGCGGATGCCATCCCAGCGTCCGATATGACCCGGTTCGCTTCTCAGGTCATCGAGGCTGTACTCGTCCGGTTCCGACTTGAATAGCCAATAGTTCATCCAGAATTCCTGTGCTGGGCCGCTTTCTGCGGCAGTCCGTCAGATTGCTGCGTTTGGTGGTATTTCGCCCACGCCCGCCGTCATTTAGGCTATTTTCCCAGATTGGCGCATTCTCTGCGCATTTTTGGAGATTTATGGGTACTTCTGTTTTTAACTGGTTGTCCGAGTGGCTGGCCTCCGAGCGCAACCAGTACTGGGCGCTGCAGTGGAGTGGCTGGGCGGGTTACACCCTGCTGACGTTTATCGGCGGCTTTTTCTGGGTGGAGAACCACTGGCTCTACTCGGGCTATATCGCCGTGGCCACCGCCTCCGGTATCGCAATATCCGAGGGTATGCGCCGGGGTTTCCAGCGCCTGTGGGACAAGCCACCGGCGCAGCGCCTGCTGGGCACACTCGGAGTCATCATCCTGGGCGCGGTAATGTGGGCGGCGATCAAGTACGGCGGCAACCTGTGGCTGTACGGGAAGGAGAGCGATGAGCATCCCCTGGTGATGGCGGTCTACTGGTTCTCCTATTCGTTCCTGATCTATATGACCTGGACCGCGCTGTACTATGGCATCAAGTACTACCAGGCATCGCTGTTGCAGCAGGAAAAGGCGCTCAGGGCGGAATCCATCGCCCACCAGTCACAGCTCAAGATGCTGCGCTACCAGCTTAACCCGCACTTCCTGTTCAACACCCTGAACGCGATCTCGACCCTGATCCTGGATCAGGACGGCAAGACCGCGAACAGCATGGTGACGCGCCTGTCCCAGTTCCTGCGCCACTCGCTGGACAATGACCCGATGCAGAAGGTGACCCTGGCGAAAGAGGTGGAAGCGCTGATGCTGTACCTGGATATTGAAAAGGTACGCTTTGCCGACCGTCTGCAGGTGAGTGTGGACCTCGATGGTGACGCCCCGCATGCACTGGTTCCCAGTCTGCTGTTGCAACCCATCGTGGAAAACGCGATCAAATACGGTATCTCCCAGCGCGAGTGGGGTGGTGAGATCACCATCAAGGCGCGGGTTTTTGCCGGTGAGCTGCTGCTGGAAATCAGCGACAACGGTCCCGGCGTGCCCGAGGCGGAGCTGGCGCAGCTGGGCAAAGGGTCGGGTGTGGGTATCCGCAACACTTGTGAGCGGCTGCAGGCCCTTTATGGTGAGGAGCAAAAGACCCGCTTCTGCAATCGCCCACAGGGTGGGCTCGCGGTACATTTACGAATTCCCTTTGAGCGGGATTAGCACCTTGGTCGGGGCGACAGGGAAACGGTATTCATAGGTGGAGTGATGAGCGGTGAGTAGCGACAGTTTGAAAGTCATTATTGTGGACGACGAGCCCCTGGCTCGCCGGGGGCTGCGGTTGCGCCTGGAACACCTCGGTGGCGTCGAGGTGGTTGCCGAGTGCGGCAATGGCCGCGAGGCAAAAGAGCAGATAGAAAGCCTCAAGCCGGACGTGGCCTTTCTGGATATCCAGATGCCGGGTGTGACGGGCCTGGAGCTGGTGCAGTTGTTACCGAAAGAGGAAATGCCGCAGATTGTTTTTGTCACCGCTTACGATCAATACGCGGTAGAGGCCTTCGAGGTCAACGCGGTGGATTACGTTCTGAAACCCATTGAGGAAGATCGTCTTAGCCGCGCCCTGCAGCGGGTGCGGGAAAAGCTCGGCAGTGAGAATCTCGCTGCCCAGCGCGAGCAGCTACTGGAGGCGGTCGCGGATCTCACCCAGGAATCCCCGGCAGCGCTGGAACAGAAGCTGGCCGCAGGTGAGCTCGGCAGCAGTCGCTACCCGGAAAAAATTGCGATCAAGGATTCCGGGAAAATCACTCTGGTACCCGCGCGGGAAATTGACTGGATTGACGCTGCCGGTGATTACATGTGCGTGCATGCCAATGGCGAAACCCACGTAATGCGCATCACCATGAAAGAGCTGGAGCAGCAACTGGATCCGAAAGTTTTCCAGCGCATTCACCGTTCAACCATCGTCAATCTGAGGCGCGTGCGCGAGATCTGCGCACACATAAATGGCGAATACCATCTGGTGCTGAATAACGGTGAGCGGTTGAAAATGAGCCGCAGTTACAAGAACAAGGTGCAGCACTTTATTTGATATGAGTGCTTCAGAGTCGGCGTGGCTCAGATCTGGATCAGGGCCTGGGCTTCGCGGATCAGCTGTTTGCGGTCGCGCAGCTCGAGCTTGCGCAAAATGGCCGTGACGTGGCTTTTTACCGTCGGCTCGGTGATATCCAGGTCGTAAGCAATCTGCTTGTTCAGCATGCCTTGGGCAATCATCTGGAAAATTTTCAGCTGCTGCGGTGTGAGCTGGCCTAGCTTTTCCGCCAGCGCACTTTCACTCTCCGCCTGTAATGCCTCTTCGCTGAACCACTGATCCCCGGCCAGCACACACTCGATACACTGCACGATTTCCTCTGGCCGCGCGGTTTTCGAGAGAAAGCCGCTGGCGCCGAGCCCCGCGGCCTGCTGGATGACGGCGTGCCGGTCGCTGCCGGAAACAACCACCACCGGTACCGCAGGAAAGTCATTGCGAATCCGCGCCAGCCCGCTGAAACCCTCACTGCCCGGCATATTCAGGTCCAGTAACAGCAGATCGACTTCGGTGCGACAGAGGCGATCCAGGGTGGATTCCAGGTCTTCGCTCTGCAGCAGGTCGGCATTGGGGAAATGCGGGGTAAGGGTGGTTGCCAGCGCATCGCGATACAGCGGATGGTCGTCGGCAATCAGCAGTTGGTAGTTCACGGCAGCACCCTGAAGAATAAATGAACTGGGTGCGATGGATACTACTGTGCGCTCCATCCACCGTCCACCGGTAAGGCCGCACCGGTAATGGTGTTGGCGAATTCTCCACACAGGTATAGCGCCAGTTCACCGATGGCACTGGGGTTGGTAGCCCGTGCCATTGGCTGTTTGGCACCGACCAGTTCTGCGCGTGCGGTGTCCAGGTCCACCTGCTGCTCCCTCGCGATATTTTCGATCTGCGGCTGGATCAGCGGTGTCTCCACCCAGCCGGGGCAGATGGCATTGGCGGTGATGTTGCGGTCGGCGTTTTCCAGGGCAAGTACTTTGGTCAGCCCTACCAGGCCGTGCTTGGCGGCACAGTAGGCGGATTTGTGTTCGGACGCTACCAGGCCGTGTACCGAGGCGATATTGATGATGCGGCCCCAGCCATTGCTGCGCATTGCCGGCAGGAGGTCACGGCTGAGAAAAAAACCGGCACTGAGGTTGATGGCCAGAATCTGCTGCCATTTTTCGGCGGGAAATTCGTGCGCGGGTGCAGTGTGCTGGATACCGGCATTATTGATCAGAATCGAGGGGTTGCCGATGGCTTCGCGGGTGTCTGCCACCAGCTGGGCGCAGCCGGCCTCGGTGGAGATGTCCGCCGCGCTGAATCCCTGGTTGCCGGAATAGCCGGCAAACTCGGCGCGCAGTGCCTGTGCGGTTTCATCGCTGGCAAGGCCATGCAACATCACATGGTGGCCGGCACGTGCGAAACAGTGGGCAATGGCGAGTCCGATTCCACTGGTGGAACCAGTGATCAGGACGGAGTGTGATTGGTTCTGCTGCACGGTGAACTCCCGCAGATGCTTATTCTTTGGATGAATCCTAGCAGCGGCGGGAGTTGCGGGTCTGTATGACCAAGGTATGAGTTAACTCATACCCTGGTCCGGGTGCCGGGCTTAGCGGCGATGATGCCCACCATGACCGTGATGTCCGGGACGATGTCCGGGACGGTTGTAGTGCGGACGGTTGTAGTGCGGACGGTTGTAGTGTGGACGATTGTAGTAGTGGCGGCCGGGGCGATGGCCGGGACGATTGTAGTAGTGACGGCCGTGATAGCGATAGTAGCCACCGCGATAGTAGCGGGGATGACCGTACCGGTAATAGCGCGGCGACGAATAGTAGAAGGAGACACTACCGGATGGATACACATATGGCCGGGAGTAGGGATACGTCGAATATCCGGTACTGCCGGAACTGTAGTAACCATCGGAAACACAGGCACCCAGGGTAAGGGTACCGAACACGGTGACGGCCAACAGGCCTTTTTTGACAATGCTCTTCATAGGGGACCTCCGAGGGGCATGCAACGGGTATTCTCAGCACGGACGCACTGTGGATACCGGTTTTCTGTTGTCGGTTTGACTGTGTTTAGTGAAGGCTCAGCGAGGCTGAGTGACGCGGGGCCGCGACATGTGCGAACGGTACTGGCCGCCGCCCATGTAGTAATTGGGATGCCGGACGTTGTGACAGCGTCCGTTTTCATGACAGTGGTAGTAACGACCCTGCACCGAGTAGTAACCCGGCCGGTCCTTGGTGAGATTGACGGCCGTTGTGGTGCCGGTCATATCCTCCATGCTGGTACAGCCGGACAGGGCCAGAAGAGCTGTGGCTCCCAACCCGCAGGCCAATCCTGCGTAAGAACGCTTCATGAAAACCTCCACGCCGCGAGGGCGGGCGAACCTTTTTATTTTCGATTTGCTCACCGGTCGAAAGCGGCAGGCGACAAACCGAAACCCAAGTGGAGGGTATTAAAGGGTCGCGAAGACCCGATCACGAAGATTTATAGGGGAAAGCAACAACTAATATGCGATTAAAACGGGGCGGGATATAAGCGTTAGGTCATCCGGCAGACACCAGCTGCTGCAACTGGTTGTCGAGCAGTTGCTGGAGCTTCGGGCTGAGCCCGGTAATCTCGGCGCCCCAGCTGGTCGTGTGGCACTGGATGCGGTCCTCGAGGGATTCGTCACCCTGTAGCTGCGGGTGTAGCGCCAGCCCGCGTGGCTGGCTCAACAGCTGTTCGCCGTTAAAGTCGATCTGCTCTGGCCTGGTGGGAAGAACCGCCAGCGCCAGTTGCAGGCCTGTGGCGCGGCTCGACTGCTGTAACCCGCGCAATAGCAGCCCCGCACACACCGCGCGAAAGGCCGCGTCGTCGCCGGCAAACCCCAGCCCCACGAACGGGCCTGAGCTGGGTAGGGGACGGGCGTCGTAGATGCGGGTCAGCAGCTGCAGGCGCTGTTCAAGTTCCGCCTGCAGGCTGTCGACGGCGCTGCGGGACAGCTGGTTGCCCAGCTGAGCCCAGTTCAGCGGACGCAGGTACAGGCCGGCGGTGACTTCCGGTGGTGGTTTGGGTTTGGCTTTGGGGGCAATCAGCGGTTTGCGCGGCTGTTGTGGCCTGATCTGGGTCACCGCGAGGGCGCAGGCGGCGCTGAACGGCAGTGCGAAGATCAGGCACAGCAGCAGGCTGGCCCAGGGATAGGAGACCGACGCTCCCGGCTGGATATTCAGGGCCACACTACCCGCAAGGCTGTCATGCAGCACCACTGGCTGGGTGATCATCTCGCCGCGATCACGTGTGCCCGCCTGTGCCAGCGGATTGGAATCCACATCCTGAATGGTCACCCCGCGCACCGAGGGTAGTGCCAGTGCCTGTTGGGCGAGCATCTGCAGGCTGATGCGGTCGCCGGCCACGATCTGCTCCAGGCTCTGGCTCGCCAGCAGTTTTGCCGCCGCCTCGGCGCTCGCCCGGTCGCGGGCGAAGGCTGCGGACTGTTGCTGGCCGTACGCGTGGCCGAGGGTGGCCAGGCAAAAACCGGCCAGGGTGAGCCAGATGGCGGCCGCCAGCAACTGGCGCTGCTGTTTGCGGGTGAGTCCGGCGAGCCGCTGGGGCAGGCTGCTGGAGAATTCGGACAGGCTGGCGAGAAAGTTTTTCATCTTGTTATGGTGTCGCTGGCAGTACAGGGGCTGATTTTATCCCACTTCTTCAGCGAAAAAAGGCGCCGGGCTATAATGCGCGGTCTTTTCCCGGTGCTCTGGTCGCCCAGTGCCCGCCCCAACGCCAAAAAGAGTCAGTCATGGACGCAGTTACCTACTCCTCCCTCGCCGCCCTCAGCCAGCAGGTTTTCCCGGTCTCCCATACGGACAACATGCCCGATTCGCCCGCTGCGGTGACCGCGCCCTGGTGTCTGACCCTGCTCGCCGAATGTGTGCAGGAAGCCCAGCTCAGACAGCTGAAAGCGTTTCTGGATAACCGTGGCTGGCCGGTGCGTGGGCTGGATATTCTCGCCTGCCGCCCCGACTGCAGCGCGCTCCGCCTGCAACTGGACGGTGAGCTGGATTTCCACGATGCACGGCTGGCGCTGCTGGAGCTGGCCGGGGAGCTCGGCGTAGAGCTGACGCTGCAGCCCGGCGGTACCCAGCGCACGCCGCGCCTTGCCTGCTTTGATATGGATTCCACCCTGATCCAGGCGGAGGTTATCGACGAGTTGGCCAAGATTGCCGGCGTCGGCGATCAGGTGGCTGAGATCACCCTCGCTGCCATGCGTGGGGAGCTGGATTTCCAGCAGAGCTTCCGCAAGCGGATGGGGCTGCTGAAAGGCTTTACCGAGACTAGTCTCGCCGAAATCGCCCCGCAATTACCGGTTATGCCCGGTGCCCCGCGCCTGCTGCGCGCGCTGCGCGCGCTCGGTTGTAAAACCGCGATTCTCTCGGGCGGCTTTACCTATTTCGCCAATTACCTGAAAGACAATCACCTGGCGGTGGATGTGATCCATGCCAACCAGCTGGAGTTTGATGGCGGCGCGCTGACCGGCGGCGTGATCGATCCCATTGTGGATGGTGCGCGCAAGGCGTCTCTGCTGCAGGAAATTGCGGAGGAGATGCACCTGTCGCTGGAGCAGGTGATTGCGGTGGGTGATGGCGCCAACGACCTGCCCATGCTGTCTCTGGGTGCGCTGGGTATCGCGTTCCACGCGAAACCCAAAGTGCGCGCGGAGGCTCCACAGGCAATTGATGGGTTTGGGCTGGATGCGGCACTGTACCTGTTTGGCCTGAATGACCGGCAGATAGGCAAATTGCTGGGAGAATAAGGCAGCCGACAGAGCCTGAGGTTGCTCGTTACGGGCGATCAGTAGGGGTGGATCAGGCTTAGTACTGGACTGAGGTCGGTTGCGGTAGAGGCAAACGGCATTGGCGGCTTTCGTTTGCCGCTATTACCATCCTGATAACAGGCCTGCTGGTCACAGGCCGCCATGACCAGTGCCAGAGTGATCAGTGCAATGATGGCGGTAAGTCGCTTGCCCATGGGTATCCCTGATTGCGGTTTGCAGTGTCTTCCTGAAGTACTGCCAATTAGACGAGCGGGCGCGAAAAAAAGTTGCGCCCGATCGCAAAAGATTAAAAGAAATTTGTCGATGCGGATACCCCTGCGCAAAAAGAGCCGCCACTCAGTCGCTGTTCTTCACCGGGTGTTGCGCATCGAGCGCTGCCACATCCCGCGCTACCTGCCCTGGTGAGCCGGTACGGCGCGCCAGCAGGTCGTAGGCCACAGGCACGATATATACCGTGAACAGTGTTGCCGCGAGCACTCCGAACAGCACCACGGTACCGATCACCGCGCGGGTTTCCGAGCCGGCGCCGGACGACAGCAGCAGTGGCAGAGAACCTGCGGCGGTGGTGATGCCGGTCATCAGGATCGGGCGCAGTCGGGTTTCCGCGGCCTGGCGCAACGCCTGGCCGAACTCCACCCCGCGGTCCCGCAGCTGATTGGCGAACTCCACGATCAAAATCCCGTTCTTGGCCGCCAGTCCTACCAGCATGATCAGTCCCACCTGGCTGTAGATGTTCAGGGACTGGTTGGTGAGCAGCAGGCCCAGCAGGGCGCCGGCCATGGCCAGGGGCACGGTGAACATGATCACCAGCGGGTGGATAAAGCTCTCGAACTGGGCGGCGAGGACCAGGAACACCACCAGTGCGCCAAGCAGAATGGCAAACAGGATGGTGTTGCTGGAATCCTGGAAGCTCTTCGACTGGCCCTTGTAGTCGATCACCGGAGTGCCTTCGAGGTTTTCGTCCACCAGGTTGTTGAGGTATTCCAGCGCCTCACCGAGTACCAGTCCATCCGCGAGGTTTGCGTCCAGGGTGATGGAGCGCACCCGGTTGTAGCGCTGCAGCTGCGGTGAGTCCGCGTATTCGGAAACTTCCACCAGGCTCTGCAAGGGGATCAGCTCACCGGTGGTAGAGGAGCGGACGTAGAGGTTTTCCAGGCTGTCCGGGGTGCGCTGTAACTCCCGCTCCCCTTCCAGAATCACATCGTACTCTTCCCCGTTATTGATGAAGGTGGTGGCGCGCAATGAGCCGAACATGGTCTGCAGGGTGGTGCCCACATCGCTGACCTGCACGCCCAGGTCCGCGGCGCGCTCGTAGTCCACATTGATACGCAGCTGCGGCTGGGTCTCCTTGTAGTCCCAGTCGACGCCGAGCAGCCCGGGGTTGGACGCGTCGATCGCATTGTTCAATTGGTCCCGCCACTGGGTCAGTTGCTCGTAGCTGCTACCGCCGAGCACAAATTGCACCGGTTTGCCGAGACCGCCGCCGAAGCTCTGGCGCATCACCGGAAAGGCGCGCACCCCGCTCAGGTCACTCACCGTCGCGCGTACCTGGTTCATCAGTTCAAACGCCGACGGACGCTCGCCCCAGGGCGCCAGGGTGAAGATCACCATACCGGTATTGAAGGTGGCGGAAGTGCCGAAGGAGCGCGGTGAGCGCACCAGGAGCCGGTTGACGTACCCCTTTTCCACCAGCGGCATCAGCCGCTCCTCGATGGTGTCCATATATTCCTGCATGTACTGGTAGCTCGCGCCCTCGGGGCCATTCACCAGCAGGAAAAAGGAGCCGCGATCTTCCCGCGGCGCATACTCGGTGGGGATCATCCGGAAGGACAGGGCGGCGAATAGCATGACCGCCACAAACGCGATGCCGGCGATCCAGTGCTTGCGCAGCAGGACGTCCAGCCCGCCGCTGTAGCTGTGCTGAACCCGGGTCAGGGTCTTGTCCATAAACCGCGTGGCCGCATTGTGCTGGTCGTTGGGCCGGATCAGTTTCGCCGCGAGCATCGGTGACAGGGTGAGTGCCGTGATGGAGGAGAAGATCACTGCGGCCGACATGGTCAGCGCAAACTCGGAAAACAGCCGCCCGATATCTCCTTCCAGGAACGTGATCGGCACAAACACTGCCACCAGCACCATGGTTGTGGCCACCACCGCAAAGCCCACTTCGCGCGCGCCGCGGTAGGCGGCCAGTAGCGGAGGCTCACCGTATTCGTCCATGCGCCGGAAAATGTTTTCCAGCACCACGATCGCGTCGTCCACTACCAGGCCGATGGCCAGCACCAGTGCCAGCAAGGTGAGCAGGTTGATACTGAAGCCGAAGGCGTACAGCAGGATGGAGGTGGCGATTAGCGAGACTGGCACGGTGACCGCGGGCACCAGGGTCGCGCGCCAGTTGCCCAGGAACAGGTAGATCACCAGCGTCACCAGGATCACGGCGATCACCAGCGTGGTGTATACCTCCTTGATCGCTTCGGATACAAACACCGAGGCGTCGTAGCTCTGGCTCAGGTGCATACCGTCGGGCAGGGTCTTGTTGACCTTGACCATCTCCGCCTTGGCCGCTTCCGCCACCGCGACAATATTGCCGGTGGACTGGCGGGTGATGCCGATACCCACCATGGGTTCGCCGTTGCCGCGGAAGGTGGAGCGATCTTCCGCGGAACCCAGTTCCACCCGTGCTACATCCCCGAGGCGCACCACATGGCCGCTGTCGCCGGTGGCGATGGCGAGGCGGGCGAAATCCGCGGCGCTCTGGAACTGGCGCTGCAGGCGCAGGGTAAACTGGCGATCGGTGGACTCCAGATAGCCCGCTGGCAGCTCGCGGTTTTCCGCCCGCAGCGCCTGTTCGATATCCGCGCTGGTGACGTTGTGCGCGGTCATGGCGCCGCGGTCCAGCCAGATGCGCATGGCGAAGTCCTTGGCGCCGCCCACCCGTACCCGGGCTACGCCGTCCAGTACCGAGAAGCGGTCTACCAGATAACGGTTGGCGTAGTCGGTGAGCTCCGGCACCGTCATCCGGTCGGAAGTCAGGTTCAGCCAGATCACCACGTCATCGCTGCTGTCGACCTTCTCGATCTCCGGCGGATCTGCCTCTACCGGCAGGTTGTTCAGCACACCGGAAACCCGGTCGCGGATATCGTTGGCCGCGCCGTCTACGTCCCGGTTGATGTTGAACTCGATGGAAATCCGCGAGCGCCCGTCGGTGCTCGACGAGTTCACTGTCTTGATGCCTTCGATACCGGCAATGCGGTCCTCGATCAGGCGGGTAATGCGGGTCTCGACAATATCTGCCGAGGCACCGGGGTAGTTGGTGTCGATGGACACGATGGGCGGGTCGATATCCGGGTATTCCCGCAGCGCCAGCCGGTCGAAACTGATCAGGCCGAACACCACCAGCAGCAGGGACAGTACCAGCGCAAAAACCGGGCGTTTGACCGCCGTATCACTGATGATCATTGGTTGGCAGCCCCGCGTTCAGATTGCACGGTAACCGCCTGGCCGTCGCGGATATGCAGCGTGCCGCGGGTCACGACCTGCTCACCCTGGGCGAGCCCCGAGAGCACTTCCACCTTGCCCTCATAGCGGTGGCCCAATTCCACATCGCGTCGCTGCACCATATGCCCGCTCTGGGTTTTTTTCACCACAAACACCGACTGGTCCCCGGCCATGGGTACCAGTGCGGCCTCGGGAATGGTCAGTGCTTCGCGGGGGTTGCTGACGATCCGCACGCGCAGCAGCATGCCCGGTTTCAGTTGTCCATCGGGGTTGTCGAGGCGACCGCGCACGGTAAAGGCGCGGGTCTGCGGGTCCACCCGCGCTTCGACAATCATCACCTCGCCGTTGAATACGCGCTTGGGGTGGGCCTGGCTGCGGGCTTCAATCTTCATGCCCCCGGAGATGGCCGACAGCTGCCGCTCCGGCACCGTGAAATCCAGTTTCAGCCTGGAGATGTCCTGAATGGTAGTGATCTCGGTGGTGGGGGTGGCTAGGCTGCCGACGCTGATATTGCGCAGCCCCAGCTGGCCGTCGAACGGTGCGCGGATAATGCGGTCGTCGATGCGCGCCTGCAGGCCGTCGATCAGTGCGCGGCTCTCGGCCACCTGGGTTTGCGCGACCTCCAGCTGCTCGCGGGTGGTGAGGTTCTTGCCCACCAGTCCGCGCAGGCGCTTTTCGTCGCGCTCGTAGCGCTGCAGGGTGGCGCGGGCGCCCGCCAGTTCCGCCAGCTCTTCGCCGTGGCTCAATTCCACCAGTACATCACCGGCCTTGACCCGCTGCCCGCTCTCGAAATGAATGCGGCTGATATGTTCTGTGACCCCCGCGCGCAGGGATACGAACTCCCAGGCCCTGGTGGTGCCCAGTGCCTCCACCGGGTTGGAGATCTGCTCCAGCTCTACCGGTGCCGTGCGCACCGGTACCGGCCCGCTGTTCGGGCCACCCTGGGCGAGAAGGGCGGTAGGGAAAATAAGGGTGGCAAGGAGTGCGAGTGCCGCACGCGCGGGGCGAATAACGCCCGGACTGAATACGCCGTTGGAATTCATGGGTGTGTGAAATACCTGGATTTTTGAAATTCGCTGGACCGTGCACCGGCCAGTTCCGAACCTGCCGACCACAAGGATACGTTGGCACGCCCAGAACAGATTGCCGAAGCAACAATTGCGCCAGAATAAATGACAGCGCTGAAAGGGTGGGAATATTTACATAAATTTGCCTCCAGCCGCGTGGCGGACAGGAGGCAAATCGACGAATCGCCCATTCCCCGGGGTTGTCCGAGTGGGAATGGGCTCTGCGTAGCGGATGCGAGGGGCGATCAGTCGCCGTAGATGATTTTGCTGTTCACCTTCACGGTCAGCGGGTGGTAACCGGGCTTGGCTTTTTCGAAAATCCGCTTGGCGGTTTCTTCCTGGCCATTTTCCATCAGGTTGCGGTACAGCGGGCGCAGGAATTTATTGCGGCCGATGCTGGTGAGGAAATCTTCCAGGCGCGCATCTGCAGGCTGGTACTGGTTGCGCACGGCAATCATCAGCCAGCTGAATGCGATTTCATTGTTCTTCGACTGTGTCAGGCTGAACGTGCTGTCCAGTTCCTTCAGCTGGTCTTCGCTCAACTTTTCCGGCATGCCGTCGAGGAAATATTTCCACTGGTGGAAAGTCCAGTCCTTGGTGTCGATATCGCTGGCTTTGATCTCGCCGTTCAGCCACTGCTTGCGGATCGGGTCGAGCTTGGTGAAGGCGTCGGAAGTGGGGTGCGGGGCACCTTCGGGAATGCCGGGCTGGAAGATCCACTCGTTGATGCGGGCTTCGTCCAGCTTGTCCGGATACTGCTGAAGCAGGGTTTTCTTCAGGTAGGCAACAAAGTCTTCCGTGGTGATGCTCTGGAAGGCAAAGTGGTTGAAGTACTCCATCAGGAACTTGTCGAAGTTCTCGCGGCCCACCTTCTGCTCCAGCTCGTACAGGAACAGGGAGCCTTTCTCGTAGGGGATGTTGGAGAAGACTTCGTCGGGGTCGCGGCCGCGCAGGTCGATGGCCATGATCTCGTCTTTGTCCGGACGGTCTGCCAGGTCCGCCTGCAGGTCGTCGTAACCGAGGGCCATTTCCATCTGGTAGCGCTCGTCACCGTACACAAACTGCATGATGCGATTGGTGAGGTAGGTGGTGAAACCTTCGTTCAGCCACAGGTCGCGCCAGCTGGCGTTGGTGATCAGGTTGCCGGACCAGGAGTGCGCCAGCTCATGGGCGATTAGGGCCACCAGGCTCTTGTCGCCGGCGATGACGGTAGGGGTGATAAAGCTCAGGCGTGGGTTTTCCATGCCGCCGAAGGGAAAGCTCGGGGGCAGGATCAGCAGGTCATAGCGGTCCCAGCGGTAGGGGCCGAAGTTTTCCTCGGTAACCTCGAGCATGTCTTCGGTGTCTTCGAATTCTTTTGCCGCGGCTTCCAGCAGTTCCGGCTCGGCGTAGACCCCGGTGCGCTCGCCCATGGGTTTGAAGTCGAGGTTGCCGATGCCGATGGCGATCAGGTAGGAGGGAATCGCCTGGGGCATTTCAAACTCGAACACGCCGTCCAGTTCCGCTTCCGGGTCGTTGTTGGCACTCATCACTGCGCGCAATGCTTCCGGGGTGCGGATGGTGGCCTCGTAGGTCATGCGCACCTGCGGCGTATCCTGCAGGGGAATAAAGCTGCGCGCGTGAATGGCCTGGGCCTGGGTGAACAGGAAGGGGTGTTTTTTGCCGGCGGTCTGTTGCGGTTCCAGCCACTGTACGCCGGAGGCGCCGGGGGCGGTCTGGTACTGGATCGCGACCCGGTTGGCGCCCTTGGGCAGCTTGATTTTCAGCGGAGTGCCGAGGTGTGGGTCTTTTTTGCCGAGACTGAATTTTACCTCTTCAAGGCTGTCGCCGATGCCAGCGCGTACCGCGGTGACATCGATGTCACGGGTATCGAGGATCAGCTCAGGATTTTTCGGGGTGAGCCGCTTGATATCGAGAATGGCTTCGCCCTTGAGGATCTTGTTGTCGAAGTCGGCGGTGAGGTCGAGATCGAGGTGTTTGACGGTGTAGTCGTTGGTGTTGGCAAAGGAGTGGTAGTCGACACCGGATTCCGGGGCGGCTTTTGCTGCCATGGCTCCTTCATTTTTCTGGTTTTCGGCCGCGGCCTGTTGCGGGGTGCCGTCGCCGGTCTCGGTGCTGGCGGGACGCTGTTCGGCTGGCTTCTGGCCCGATACGTCTTCGTTTTTACTGCAGGCGCTCAGGGTGGCAAGGCTGCAGGCAAGCAGTCCGGCGCCGATCAGGCGGCCGAGGTTGGGGGTGAACAATTGGGGCAGCATGTGTGGCTCCGTGATTGTTGTCGTTTTAAAGATAGAACTGGGTAAATTCTTCGCGGCAAAGAATACCCAATAGACAGGGTGGCGGGGAAACTGGATTTCTGTTTTGGTCCTAGGTTAGACCGGAATTGACGGTTTTGCCGTGGATACGAGAGGGTGCTCGGAATGGGGGCAAGCAAGGTGCCGCCCCCGGCTGGCGACACCTTCTTGTCGGGGCTTGCCCGAGTTTGCTTGTCGGGGCTTGCCCGAGTTTGTCCGGGCGCGATGCTGTAGCGAGCAATCAGTCCAGGCTGAAATCAAAGTCCATCTGTTCCCCGGGGGGCTGCACGTAATAGCCCTGGATGTAGTCGGTGCCGGTCTGCCACAGGGTGGGCAGCATGTTGGCCTGTTCGACGTGGGGGACGATGACCTGGGTATCGATTTCCTTGAGCTGGCCGACGAGTTTGACCAGCGCTTCGCTGTCTTCCCCTTCGTCCTGCACTTCGCGCACGAAAGAGGCGTCGATCTTGGCGATGTCGACGTTGACGTGCTCCAAGGCCTTGAATGGGCTCAAGCCGGTGCCGAAATGGCACACGGCGACGCGGCAGCCCATATCCTGTACCAGTTTTGCAAAGTCGCGGGCGGCGTGGAGGTTACTGTTGATGTCTTCGGCGCGCAGCTGGAAGGTGACGGCCCCAGGCGGCACCTTGGCAGCCTTGAAGGCAACCCCGAGCCAGGCGGGCAGGCTGGTGTCTTTCAGTGACGCAACAGTGAGGTGCAGCAGTACCGACGTCTGGTTGCCCGAGGCGCGCTGTGCGGCGGCGGCCTTGATGGCATTGAGGATCACCCACCGGTCCATCTTGGTGGAGAGACCGGCGTCACCGAGGGCCTCGAGGAAGGCCATGGGGGCAAGCTCTTCCTTGCCGTCCACCAGACGCACCAGCACCTCGTAAATTTTCTCGCCACTGCCCTGCAGGCTGAGGATTGGCTGGTACAGGAGTTTGAGGTTGCCGGCTTCGAGAGCCTGGGTCACGCGGGCGCGGTGGTAGGTATCGGCGTCGCCCTGTTGCTCGCTGTCTGGCTCGTACAGCGCGAAGCTGTTGCCATTGCCGCTCTTGAGCGCCTGGTCGTGGGCCTTGGAGGCCTGCTCCAGTACCTTGTCGGCATTGCCGGAGGTTTCACTCAGCAGCGAGATGCCGATGGACGCGGTAATGTGCAGGGTTTTGCCGGCGGCCTCAAAGATGGTATCAGCAACTTTCTGCAGGAGCTCTCTGGAGCGGGTTTCGGCGCTGTCGGGAGTGGTCTCCGGCATCAGCAGGCAGTAGTTCTCTTCGCCGTAGCGCGCGAGGATATCGCCGCGGCGCACACTGCTTTGCAGTAACTGGGCAAATTTCCGGTGCAGGTCGTCGGCACCGGCGACGCCGACGATCTGTTGTACGGACTCTTCGAAGCGGTCGATTTCGATAAACATCAGGCCGCCGGTACGCTGTGAGCCGGCGGCGGACTGGATGGCGTTATCCAGCAGCTGGACGAAACGCTGGCGGTTGTAGAGGCCGGTGGCGGCGTCGCGGTTTTTCGCTTCATTCAGCTGGGCTTCCAGCTCTTCGGTATTGCCGCTGCTGGAGGCGATGCGGATCTGCAGGCAGCGCTCCTCATCGTAGACGGTGGAGAGCACTTCGGCCTTGGTCCCGAGAGGGGTGCCGTTGGCCGTTTTGGCGGTGAACTGCCATTCCTGGGCTTCCACTTCATTGCTGTTGATGGCGCACTGGCGCAGGAACTCGCGGGCGTCTTCCTGCTCGCCTTCGGTGAGCATGTCGATCAGAGGCTGGTATTCGATATCGTCGGTATCGCTGTAACCAAAGCGCTCGGCGAAGGATTCGTTGGCGTAAACGATCAGGCCGTCAGACACATAGGCGATGGCATCCTTGGAACTGTCGAGCAGCTCTTTGGCGCGGTTCAGGGTGGCGTGGTAGCGGCGGTCGTGCATTCGTGCCTGGCGCCGTTCTTCCAGGGCGGTCAGCTCGCGCTGGATCACCAGCAACAGGTGCTGGTCTTCGTCCACGGTGACCACGTCGCGAGCGCCGGTCTTGAGTCCCTCTACCACCGGCTGGGAACCCTCGCGCTCGGTGAGCAGGATGGTGGGGACGTCTTTCTGCAGCTTGTTGATGGTGCGGATGGCCGTGGTGGCTTCAAGCTGTTTGCCCTGCTCGGCGGCGATCAGCAGGTCCCAGGTATGTTCTTGCAGAAGCTTGGTCAGGGCCGCCTCACTGGCGACGTGCTGGGCCCGGTTGGGGCGACCGGCGTTGTGCAGCATGCTCACCAGTCGCTGGGCTTCGGCGGGAGTGTCGTTGATCAGAAGTAGGCGGATCGTGTTGTCGCTGCTCATTGTTTTCCTGTTGTACTGCGTCGCGGAAGTGTTGCGTAACTCGGCTGTTTAATTCTGTGTGTAACCGCTTCCATGCTGTACCTGAGACTCGCTACCGGTTGTTGGTCAACCGTCAGGTATTCCAGGAGTCCGCGAACCGGGTAGTGTAGGCCGTGTGAATCAGCGCAAACAAGTGCATAGTCGGCACTCTGGGAGATGGTTCCAGCATCCCATAGTAAAACGACGATTCTGGCGCAGCTTTCCTCAGGAAAACTCGAAAATAGCGAGACTGCCGGTGGCGAGGCTCTGCGTATGCAGCGTCACCGTGCGTGTCTGTCCTGCGTTGACAATATCGACTGTATCGCCGGATTGGAACAGGGGGATGGGTAGAACGAGCTCCGGAGGAAGGCCGGCGTCGCCGGTGAGAAGGCCGGCCATGGGGTCTGTGCGACGGCCATCGCGGGTGCGCCGGTGAACCTGTACCGCACTGGTATAGCCGCCAAAGAACTCCACCCCGACCCGGCACTGGTCCGGCAGTCCGTATTGCCAGCGAATCAGCGCGACTTCCCAGCGGTCTTTTATCCACAGGGCGGCGAGTTCTCCGCAGCGCAGCCGGTCCTGTGTATTCGGGGGTAAACGAAGGCCGGCACCGCCACTGCTGGTGTTGAGCAGGGTGGCGGGGATCGGCTGGTAGCGTTGACGCGCTGCCTTGTCATTGCCGGAGCGCGACACCGAAGGTGCGCTCGGCAACAGGTTGTCCAGGGAGTCCTGGGCGGAGACCTCGTAACTAGGGAGGGTGCGGCCCGAGTGGAAATCAACGGTGTCGACGTCCATCACCAGGCTGTTGCCCCCGGTTGCTCCGCTCTTGCTAGCGTCAAACGTGGCCGCGATTTCCGGGGCGGTTTCGTTGCCGAGCTTCAGATGATGGCAGATGGCACTGATACCGATGACAACCTGACAGCGGATATTGACTGGGGTGCGCTGCCCGCTGCGACTCTTTTCACCGGCCCAGATGGATTGCACCTGCTGCAGCATATCGGTGGGTATATCCCCGGGGTGACGCAGCCGGCGCTGCAACTGTTGCAGCGGGTGATTCAGGTCAACAGACCATCCCTGTGGAGCGGTGAAGTGCCCCCTGTCCACCCGGCTGTGCTGCAGGCGTACCGCAGGGATGGGCGGCTGGTCGAGCTTGAGGCTGGCGAGCAGCGTCTGGGCGCCGGCGCGGGGGGTGTCGAGCAGTGACGTTTTGGCGGCCCAGCGACCGCAGCACTGCCATAACTGGAGCTGTTCAGCGGTAGCCAGTTGCATCGGGTTGGCGCTGGCGAACAGCGCGGTCTGCAGGTAAACCTGAGAGATTTTCCCCCAGCGCAGGCTGCCGGCCACGGGATCTGCAAGACGGTCTGACACCCGTCGCCTGTCCACGTGTTGTTCCCGGGCCAGTTGCAGCAGTCGCTGCATACGCCCCCAGCTGCCTTTGGGGCTCGCCAGAAAAAATAGATTGCTGATAAAAATCTGTCGGCGGTAGCCATCGATTCCGCGGTGCAGGGCTATGGCCAGGAGCCGCCGGGCAAACAGCTTCGGCGGTGCCGTCGCAAGTTGTACACAGACACTGGAATACGCCTGTGCCAGGTGCTGGAAAAGAATCACCGCGGTGAGCAGGTCGCGCCGCTGTTCCTGAGTCTGCGCCGCGCCCGGGGTTTGGCGCACCTGGTCGAGAAGGGGGTTCATCAGCTGCTGGTAGTGGGCCAGCACGATCGGGCGCATGACCTCGAGGCTCGCCAAGCGGTGGCGGGCGGTTGCTTTCCAGCGGGTAAGTTCTGTCAGCAGGCTGCGCAGAGTGCCGGCGTTGCGCTGGGCCCTGTCCTCCATGGGGTTTTGCTGGAGGTAGCTGGTGACCCAGCGCTTTAGTTGGCGGGCGGTGGTGCAGCCACAGGTCAGGGCGGGCAGATCGCGTGGTGCCGGGGACAGCCGCTCGAGTAATGATTGGGGGGGCGCTTTGGCAGTGGCGCAATTGGGGGCGGACTGCTCGCCTGCCATACGGGGTTCGAAAGCGCTGGGCTGCGATGCTGGAGTATGTGCGTGTGGTTGTCCGGCGGCATTGCCGGTTCGGGTTTTCCCCGCAATCTGAGTATCGGCTGCTTCCTGCATGACTCTAACCGGATTTTATCTCTCAGCAGTATACGAGACATGCGCGCATAAACAATCGAGCGCGTTGAAAGCGGCGACAGTAGTGTGCGGTTTCCCGCTGTGTTGCTGTGCCGGGAGTCCGGGTGCTGGCGGTTATTGGCTCGTTTTGGGGGTGCTTTCCCTGCGTGCAATTCTGTTGCGTTGGTTCAGAGCGGGGTCTTTGATTTCTCTGCGGGTACTTCGCGCACCAGCTTTGGCACCAGATAGCCGGGCAGGCGATGGCGGAGCTGTTCCACGAGGGTGAGGGCATGCTCATCGCTTACTTCAAAATGGGCCGCGCCCTGCACCCGGTCCAGCTGGTGCAGGTAGTAGGGCAGAACACCGGCGTCGAAGAGTTTGTCCGACAGGTCTGCGAGCGTCTGCTGATTGTCGTTTACGCCTTTCAGCAGAACTGATTGGTTCAGCAGGGTGACGCCGGCGGCTCGCAGCAGGCCAAGCGCGTCCCTCACGTGCTGGTCGATCTCGTTGGCGTGGTTACAGTGCAATACCAGCACGGGTTTCAATCGGCTGGTAGTAAACCAGCCCAGCAGTTCGCGATTGACCCGCGATGGCGCCACGATGGGCAGGCGCGTGTGGATGCGCAGCTTGTCCAGCTGGGGAATGCCAGCGAGCTCCCTCGCGAGCCAGCCGAGCTGGCGGTCGCTCATCACCAGTGGGTCGCCACCGCTCAGAATCACCTCCCTGAGGTCTGACTGCTCGCGAATATAGGCCAGCGCCTGTTGCCACTGGCTGCGGTTGAGGTGATTGTCACTGTAAGGGAAGGCGCGGCGAAAGCAGTAGCGACAGTTGACTGCGCACTGGCCGGCGGTGATCAGCAGCAGGCGGCCGCGGTATTTATGTACGACACCGGGCACCGGGTTGGCGCTGGCCTCCTGCAGGGGGTCGTCGCTGAAGCCGGGGGTGGGCTGCAGTTCGGCGGCACTGGGCAACACCTGTAGCAGCAGCGGGTCCAGCGGGTCACCGGGCCGGATACGCCGGAGGTACGGGCGCGGGACCCGCAGCTGGAACAGTCCCGAGGCCGCGGCCAGCTGGGGCAATTGGTGCGGATCCAGCTGTAACAGGTCCAGCAGCTCTTTGGGATCCGTAACCAGGTCCGCCATTTCCTCCTGCCAGCGGCGCGCAGCGGCGCCTTCCCCATCGGAGGTGGCGATTTCGATGCTGCTTATTTCACGGGGAGGCTGGCGGTGCTGTATCATATTGGGCTGTTTTTTGGCGCGGTCGGCGGCGGTACTGCTGTTTTGCTGACGCTCCCCGTATTGGGGGCGCGCGAAGTTTAATCAATTTGCCAGCGTAATGCTGATATTTCGAGGAACTCATGGCTAGTTATTCCACCAACGAATTCAAAGGCGGTCTGAAGGTAATGCTGGACGGCGACCCCTGCTCCATTGTGGAGAATGAGTTCGTGAAGCCCGGTAAGGGCCAGGCCTTCAACCGTGTGAAGCTGCGTAACCTGAAAACCGGCCGGGTCTGGGAGCGCACTTTCCGTTCCGGTGAGAGCCTGGAGTCTGCGGATGTGATGGACCGCGACATGGAGTACCTCTACAACGATGGTGAGTTCTTCCATTTCATGGAGCCGGAAACATTTGAGCAGCACCAGGCGGATGTGGCCGCTGTTGGTGATGCGGCCAAGTGGCTGAAAGAGCAGGATACCTGTGTGGTTACCCTGTACAACGGGTCTCCGCTGGCGGTGACACCACCGAATCACGTGATTCTGGAAATCACCGATACCGATCCGGGTGTGCGTGGTGATACCGCACAGGGCGGTACCAAGCCGGCGACCCTGGTAACCGGTGCGGTGGTCAAGGTGCCCCTGTTCCTGGAGATCGGTGAGACCATCAAGGTCGACACCCGCACCGGTGAATACCTGGGCCGCGCCAAGGAAGACTGATTTTTCCTGTTTGAGCGATTTTAAAGGGCGGGTACTCTGGTATTCGCCCTTTTTCGTTTTGGCAGCTATGGTGCCGACCCGGTCGGTGCGGTGGCGGCTAAACTGACTCAACATCTCAGTTGAATTGTCCATGTCTGATGCTATCTGGCAGCCCTCTGCCCCTCTACAGAACCTCCGCCGCCGCGCCACCCTGCTCGCGGATATCCGTCGTTTTTTCAGCGAGCGTCAGGTGCTGGAAATGGAAGTGCCGATTCTCTCCCGTCGCGCCACCAGTGATCCCCATATCGATTCCATCACCGCCGAATGCGGTGGCGAGACCGCCTACCTGGCCACTAGCCCGGAGTTTGGCCTGAAGCGCCTGGTGGCGGCAGGTATTGGGGATTGTTATTACCTGGGCAAGGCATTTCGCAATGGCGAGGCCGGGGGCCGGCACAATCCGGAGTTCACCATGCTGGAGTGGTACCGGATGGGCTGGGACGACCATCGGCTAATGATCGAGGTGGGCGAGTTTTTGTCGCATATCCTGAAGATTTCAAAAGTGCACTCCTACAGCTATCGCGCGTTGTTCCTGCAACAGCTCGGGGTGGACCCGCACCGGGCGAGTTTTGAAGAGCTGAAGGCGACGGTGGCGAAGGTGCTGGAGCTGTCGTTTGAGCCGGCGGGGCGGGATGAGTGCCTGGACCTGCTGATGAGCCACCATATTGAGCCGGGCATGGATGAAGGCATTACGCTGGTCTACGACTTCCCCGCGACCCAGGCGGCGCTGGCGCGAGTGGAGGACGATGAGCTGGGGGTGCCGGTGGCGCGGCGGTTTGAGGCGTATGTGGGCGGTATGGAGCTGGCCAACGGCTACTGGGAGCTGACGGATGCGCCGGAGCAGCAGCGCCGGTTTGAGGCGGATCGCTGTTACCGGGAGGACCACGGTGGGCCGGTTTATCCGTATGAGGACCGCTTGGTGCAGGCGCTCGAGGCGGGAATGCCCGACTGCGCCGGGGTGGCGCTGGGAGTGGACCGCCTGCTGATGCTGGCCTGCGGGGCCGGGCGCATCGAGGATGTGATTGCGTTTCCGATCGAGCGCGCCTGAACGGGTACATGGCCCCACGCAGGCATCAGGCGCTCTGGCGGCCCTCGCCGAGGTCGCCGTTCTGTGCTTCGTCGCTGACGATATGCGCGCTGCCCCGCTCCGGGGTAAATTCGTAATGCGCCACTTCCCCTACCGCATAAAAACCGGCATTCAGCCAGATATCCTGCTGGTCCTCGCCCACAAGTGCCACGGCGTGCTTGTGGTGGCTGTGCAGGACTTCGTTGATCAGGTGTTGCAGTAGGGTGCTGCCGATGCCGCGGCCGCGGTATTCGGGCAGGGTGGCGAGGTCGTAAAAACCGAGTGAGTCCGCCGATGAAAACAGGGTGCCGGTGGCGACGGCTTTGCCCTGGAACTCGGCTAAAAACAGTTTCAGTCGGCTGTGTTTGTGCTCCGGCAACTCGGACAGCTGCTGGTAAAACTTTTTGATCTGTGCGCTTTCCCGCGGGCACTCCTGCATCTGCGCGATCAGTTCGCCGAAGGCGAGAATCCCTTCCGCAGTGGTGACCGGGTTTATTTCCAGCCCCTCGATCTTTTTTTCCTCGGTGGCAAGCTGTTTCACTTCGGCGGCCACGGCGATCTGTGGCGCCAGCCGCTTCAGGTTCAGCGCTTCCAGTGCCTGGTCGTCGAGCGGCTTGCTGGCACAGTGCCACAGGGAGAACGGGCTGTGGCGCTCGGCGAAGTAGTCCACCACGAAACGCTGCAGGATTCGCGGCTGCATTACCGAGTTGCTCACCACCTGGTTGAAGCGGGAGGAGAGCAGGCCGCTGTCGGTGCGCAGAAGACCGGTAATTTCCTTGCTCTGCTTGGGGTTGAGGAGGTCTGCGCAGTACCCGGCTTTGTTTTCCAGGTTGCGACAAACGAGGTTTTTCGCGCTGAGACTGTATTTCATGGTTACAGAATAGTCCTGCCGGTGAGTGGCCGTATCTATAGTTCGCAACCTGTGACAGCAGAATCAGCGCAATTGATCCACCTGCGACAGCGCACATTGATTCATCGACAGCGCCGGCTGGTCGCAGCTTGCCGTGCCGATCACTTTGGCGGGCACGCCGGCGACCAGGGATTTTTCCGGCACGGCCTTCAATACCACACTGCCAGAGGCAATCTGCGAACAGCGGCCAATCTCGATATTGCCCAGAATCTTGCTGCCGGCACCGATCAGCACCCCGCAGCGGACCTTGGGGTGGCGGTCGCCGGATTCCTTGCCGGTACCGCCGAGAGTGACGGACTGCATGATGGAGACATTGTCTTCCACCACCGCGGTTTCACCGATAACGATGCCGGTAGCGTGATCCAGCAGAATGCCCTGGCCGAGCTGCGCTGCCGGGTGAATATCCACACCGAACACTACCGAGATTCGATGCTGCACGAACAGCGATAGCGAGCGGCGATTCTGTTGCCACAGCCAGTGGGCCACTCGCCAGGCCTGCAGGGCGTGAAATCCCTTGAAGAAGAGGAAGGGCTCGTACAGGGACTGGCAGGCACTGTCCCGCTGTTCCACCGCGGCCAGGTCGGCGCGTGCCGCGATGCCGATTTGCGGGTCGGCCTCCAGCGCTTCATCGATGACTTCGCGGATCAGCAGCGCGGGAGCCACCGGGCTGTCCAGCTTGTTGGCCAGGTGGAAGCTGAGTGCCGACTCTAGGGTGCTGTGGTTGAGAATGGTCGCGTGCAGGAAGCTCGCGAGGATGGGCTCCCGCTCGACCTGCACAGCAACGTCGCGGCGGATGCCGCTCCAGAGCTCGTCCTGTTCCACACAGGGTTGTACGCTTTCCACGTTAAAAATCCTTTCTTTCCAGTGCCTGGTCTATACAAAAAACCACGCTTTTCCTTTATATCGCGCCGAGGGTGAGGGTAGGTTCCTGCAGGGCCGAGAGTTGCTCCCGCAGGGCCAGAATATGTTCCGCCCAGTAGCGCGGGCTATTGAACCATGGGAACGCCATGGGAAAAGCCGGGTCCTCCCAGCGCCGGGCCAGCCAGGCCGCGTGGTGCATCTGCCGCAGGCAGCGCAGCGGCTCCACCAGCTGCAACTGGGCCGGATCAAAAGGGTAGAAGGTTTCATAGCCTTCCACGACGGTGTCGAGATAAGCGGTCTGTTCCGCGCGGTCACCGGAGATCAGCATCCAGATATCCTGAATCGCCGGGCCAGTGAGGCAGTCGTCCAGGTCCACAAACCAGGGCGTCTCGTCCCGCCACAGGAAGTTGCCACTGTGGCAGTCGCCGTGCAGCCGCAGGGTCTGCCAGGGGCGGTCGAACACCGGTGCAATCTGCTCGATGATATGTGCGGTGGTGGTCGCGTAGGCCTCCACATTTTCCCGCGGCAGGAAGTCGCCGGCGAGGATGAATTCGCGGCTGTCGATGGCGAAGCGCTGCAGGGTCAATTCCGCCCGGTGCTCGAAAGGTCGCGCCGCGCCAATGGCGTGAATCCGGCCGAGCATGGTGCCCACCTGCTCCAGGTGCTCGAAATTGTCCAGTTCAACCTGGCGCCCGCCGCGGCGGGGAAACAGCGCAAAGCGGAATCCGTGTGCCGAGTGCAGGGTATCGCCATTGATGTACATGGGCGCAACTACCGGGATCTCGGCGTCCGCCAGTTCTAGGGAGAATTGGTGCTCCTCGCGGATCTGTGCATCGCTCCAGCGCCCCGGGCGATAAAACTTGGCGATCAGCGGCTGCGCCTCATCGATTCCCACCTGATAGACACGGTTTTCATAGCTGTTCAGGGGGAAAATACGCGCATCAGACAGCAGCCCCACACTTTCCACGCAGTCGATCACCCGGTCGGGAGTGAGGGTGTCGTAGGGATGTGCAGAAGGCTGGAGATGTGAATGGTCATTCACAGAATCGGTCATGGAGGCGCTCCGTTGGCGTGGGGCGCTATGCTAACGCGGTTAGGTAATACCACCAAACCCGTCCGCAGCGGCTTGCGCGCGGGCGATTGCCGTGGAGAGGGAGGCGCACATGAAATACATCTTCGAAGTACGGATAAAACAAGGCCATACCGCCGAGGAATACGCCGACGCCTGGGTGCGCGCCTCGGCGCTGATCCAGCGGGCGCCGGGTGCGATGGGAACCGAGCTGCATCGCAAAATCGGTGAGCCGGACAAGCTGATCGCCATTGCGCGCTGGGCCAGCAAGGAACAGCGCGACGCCATGGAGTCAGAGCACCACCCGGAGATCGCGGCCATTATCCGCAGCGCCGCGCCGTTTGTGGAAATCCGCAGTCTCGGGGCTTACGAGGAACCCGAGTGGGTGGTGTTGCCGCCGGGCAAGTGAGCGCCGGGGGTTAGACCTCATCGTCCCCGAATACCTGCTCTTTCCAGTCTGTACCCAGCCTCTGTTCGATATATTCGCGGATAAATTGCCGTACCTTCTGCGATGGGGTCACATCGTCCTCCGCACACAGCTTTTCGAACAGGGCTTTCTTTTTCGGGTCGATCAGTAGCGTCAGACGCGCAGTACGGTTTTCCATCTCTCGTTCATCCGGGTAAAAACATGTTAATCAAATTAACATTGAAGATGTGTCTGATGAGAGGATAATTCGAATGCCCCCTCTTCTCAAATAGCGCCCCGCGGAGCGCACGCATATGGCACATCGCCGACACCTCTTCTCTCTGCGCCTGGGGTACGCCCTGCGGGAGGTGTTGGCCGGCTCCCGCTATGGGCGCACGCAGCTTGCCAGGGACCTCGTTGCCGGGGTCACGGTGGGCATCATCGCCATTCCGCTGGCGATGGCGCTGGCGATTGCCATCGGTGTGGCGCCGCAATACGGCCTGTACAGTGCGTTTATCGCTGGCTTTCTGATTCCCCTCGCCGGCGGGTCACGCTACAGCGTGTCGGGGCCGACCGCGGCGTTTATCGTCATCTTGGTGCCGGTGGTAGAGCAGTACGGGCTGGCGGGTCTGCTCATCGCCAGTATTCTCGCCGGCGCGATGCAGATGCTGATGGCCCTGATGCGTCTCGGCCGCTATATCCAGTACATCCCGGAGTCCGTCACCCTCGGTTTTACCGCCGGTATTGCGGTGGTGATTGCGGTGCTGCAGGTGAAGGACTTCATGGGGCTGGATATCGCCGCAATGCCCCACAGTTTTGCCGGCAAGGTGGCGGCTCTGGGCGAGGCGCTGCCGACAATCGCCCTCCCCAGTCTGTATGTGGGGCTGGCAACGCTGGCGGTGATGCTGATGTGGCCGCGCCTGAAAACCCCGCTGCCGCCACACCTGCCGGCGGTGCTTGTCGGCACGTTGCTGGCCGTTGCCCTCAACAGCCTCGGGCTGGACGTGGCGACCATCAGCTCCACTTTCCACTACACCCTGCCGGGTGGCACAGAGAGCGCGGGTATCCCGCCAGTGTTGCCGGATTTTCAATGGCCCTGGTTGCGCACCCAGGCGGGAGAGGAATCGCTTACGTTCAGTTGGTCGCTGGTGCGGGACATGCTGTCGGCAGCGTTTGCCATTGCCATGCTGGGTGCCATCGAATCGCTGCTATGCGCGGTGGTGCTGGATGGCATGACCGGTAAAAAGCACAGCGCCAACAGCGAGTTGATGGGACAGGGTATCGGCAATGTGGTGGCGCCGTTTTTTGGCGGCATTACCGCGACCGCTGCCATCGCCCGCTCCGCCGCCAATGTCAAAGCGGGGGCGCAGTCGCCGCTGGCGGCGATGGTGCACGCGCTGGTGGTACTGGTTGCACTGGTTTCCCTCGCGGGGCTGCTGGGCTACCTGCCCATGGCCAGTATGGCCGCACTGCTGGTAGTGGTGGCGTGGAACATGAGCGAGGCGCCAAAGGCGCTCAAGCTGCTGCGCAATGCACCGTTCAGCGATGTGCTGGTGTTCGGTGTGTGCTTTGTGCTCACGGTCGCGATGGACATGGTGATCGCCATCACCGCCGGGGTGGTACTGGCCTCACTGCTGTTTATGAAAAATATTGCTGAGATGACCCGGGCCAAGGACGTGAGCAATGACCGCAAGCTGGTGGATACCGATGTGCCTGAGGGCTGGAAGGTATTCAAAATCAACGGACCGTTGTTCTTCGCCGCCGCCGAGCTGGTGTTTGCCGAGCTGTCTCTGCTCTGCCGTGGCCAGCGGGGAGTGGTGCTGTACCTGGACTCGGTACCGATACTGGATGCGGGCGGCCTGTCGGCGATGCAGCGTTTTTTAGGCGAGTGCGCAGAGAGCAGGACCGATGTTTACCTGGCCGATTTTCAGTTTCAGCCATTAAAAACCCTGGCCAAGGCGCGTTTCAATCCCGCTGAACACGGCTGTCAGGTATTCCCGACGCTGTCCTCCGCACTGGCACGGCTTGAGGAGCGAGCACAAAAAATAGGTACCAGAAATGAAAATTTGCCAGGCAGCGCAGCAGTTTAAGAAGGGCGCGCTCGATGAGATTCAGCTCCGGAAAAACCCCAGTGATGTAAACCAGTGGTTTGTGATGCTGCGTAAGCAAAACGGTGACCTGCTGATGCTCGCGGATGAACAGGACGAACCCATTGTGGACGGTGACCTGACGCGGCTGATGGGCGTGCTGAAAAGTATCGGCTGCAAGGAGGCGCGGGTCTTTCTTTGATCGTGCCGTTAAATAGCGTGGCGGCCCCGGGATACAGGGCCGCCCAACCGCAAAAGAAAAGGTGCCGGATCAGATGGCGACTTTTTCCAGCGCCAGGCTGCCGATCGAATAACCCGCCCCGAAGGAGCAGATCACGCCTTTGCTGCCCACTGCCAGATCATCGCTGTTCAGGTTGAACGCAATTACCGAGCCGGCACAGCCGGTGTTGGCGTATTGATCCAGCACGATCGGCGCGCGTTCCGGCGTGGCTTCATCCCCCATCAGTTTTTTCGCGATCAACTGGTTCATGTTGATGTTTGCCTGGTGCAGCCACCAGCGGTCGATGGCGTTGGGCTCAAAGCCAACTTCCCGCACCTGGCTTTCCAGGTGCGCAGCCGCCATCGGGCAGACTTCCTTGAATACCTTGCGGCCGTTCTGGCGGAACAGCTTGCCCTCACCGAACGGATCCACATCCGCGGCGCGGGAGGTGTAGCTGACGTTGGAGCGGATATTGTTGGAGAACACGGTTTTCGCCTTGGTGCCGAGAATTTCCCAGGCGGTGTCTGCGTTGCAGCTTTCCTTGCGTTCCACCACCGTGGCCACCGCCACATCGCCGAAAATAAAGTGGCTGTCGCGATCGGTGAAATCCACCTGCGGTGAGGCCAGCTCCGGATTGATCACCAGCACCGCTTTGGCGGAGCCGGAACTGATCGCATCCACGGCGCGCTGCAGGGCAAAGGTGGCGGAGGAGCAGGCCACTTCCATATCGAAGGCAAACCCGTCGATACCCAGCTCGCCCTGAATTTCGATAGCGATGGCGGGGTAGGCGCGCTGCAGGTAGGAGGCACCCACGATCACCGCGTCGATGTCTTCGGGCTTTTTGTTGGCTTTTTCCAGCGCCAGCTTCGCTGCCTTCAGGCCCATTTCCGCCTGCAGGCACAGTTCCTCGTCGGCGCGCTCGGGCAGGTAGGGACGCATGCGCTCGGGGTCGAGGATGCCCTCTTTGCTGATCACATAGCGGTTTTTGATGCCGGAGGCCTTCTCGATGAATTCCGCGGATGAATAGGGCTTGGCTTTCACCTGGCCGGATTCGATCGCATCGGCGTTTTCGCGGTTGAATTTTTCCGCGTGGGTGTTGAGGGCCTGCACCAGCTCTTCGTTGCTGATGGCGTCTGGCGGAGTCCACAGTCCGGTACCGCTGATCACGATCCCGCGGGGCATCTGGAAATCACTCATGTTCAATATCCCATCATCCTGTGCTGACCACCTGTCGAGGCGCGCGGCCGGGTCAGGTGGACTTCTTTTATAACGTTAGCAGCCGGTGGATTTTTGCGCAGCCGCTGAAAAGGGCGACTATTGTGCCGATAGGAGTCACGTTGGTCTATGTATCGGCACAGGAGTACCGCTTGGTCACGGAGGGGGATCGGCTGAGTGTCAGGGCGTTCTGGCCAGGGCGTAAGCGCTTACCCGGGTTGCGCCTGCCGTGCACAGGGCCTGTGCCGCAACCTCCAGCGTCGCGCCGGTAGTGATCACATCATCCACCAGGCCCACATGCAGCCCGGCTACTTTATCGGGCCGCGCGGTAAAGCTGTCGGCCAGGTTTTTCAGTCGCTCGCTGCGTCGCAGTTCCTGCTGGCTGCCGGTGGGGGTGACTTTGCGCAGTGCCCCGGTGTGTACGGGGATGTGCCACTGGCGGCCGAGCCGGTCCGCAATCAGTTGTGCCTGGTTGTAGCCGCGGGAAATTTGCTTGCGCCAGTGCAGGGGCACAGGGACCAGAATGTCCGGCCTGTGGGCCTCAGGCTGGAACCGGAGGGCGGCCAGCTCGGCCAGGGTGCGGCCGGCGGCGAGATCGCCCTGGTATTTGAAACGCTGGATCAGCTGCGCCACCGGATAGGCGTAGTACCAGCAGGCACGGCTGCGACATTGGGGTGGCGGTTTTTGCTGGCAGCGCGGGCATTGACGGTCGGCCGGGTTCGGCAGCGGTAGCGCACAGGTGGTGCAGGCGTGTTCCAGCGCGGGCAGCTCTGCCTCGCATGGGGCGCAGATGCCGGCGCGGATATGCTCGTCACTGCGGCACAGGATGCAGACCGCCAACCGGGCGTCGATGGTGCGGCCGATCGAGTGCTCCCACAGCCGCTCCAGCAGGCGCAATGTCATTTTTCTCTCCTTGCTGCGGATCCATCCTTCCGTGATGGGCGGTGACTGCCGGACTTGTAAACCAGATTCGGTTCTCTCGGTTGACAGCCAAGGGGCCACCGCTAAACTGGCAGGCCTGATGGAAACCCGGTTGTGAAACCGATCCCGACGCTGTGACCGATCCGTCCCGTCGCCCCGAGGAGAATAATTCCTGTGACTGCCAACCCGCAAATGTCCCAAGCCACTTCCGTTTACGGCGGCGTTCGCCACGACTGGACCCGCCAGCAGGTTCTGGACCTGTTCGCGTTGCCGTTCAATGACCTGCTGTTTACCGCACAGACGGTGCACCGCCAGCATTTTGACGCCAACCGGGTTCAGGTCAGCACCCTGTGTTCCATCAAGACCGGCGCCTGCCCGGAAGACTGCACCTACTGCCCGCAGAGCGCCCGCTACGATACCGGCCTCGAGCGGGAAAAGCTGATGAAGGTGGAAAAGGTGGTCGAAGAGGCCCGCGCCGCCAAGGCCGGTGGTGCCACCCGCTTTTGCATGGGCGCCGCCTGGCGCTCGCCAAAGAAAAAAGACATGCCCTACGTCACCCAGATGGTGAAGGAAGTGAAGGCGCTGGGCCTGGAAACCTGCATGACCCTCGGCATGCTGACCGACGAACAGGCCAAAGATCTGGCAGATGCCGGTCTGGACTACTACAACCACAACCTGGACACCTCGCCGGAGTACTACGGTGAAATCATCACCACCCGCACCTACGAAGACCGCCTGAAAACACTGGGCAATGTGCGCGCGGCGGGCATGAAGGTCTGCGCCGGCGGCATTATCGGTCTGGGTGAAGGGGAAAAGGATCGCGCTGGTCTGCTGATGCAGCTGGCCAACCTGCCGGACCACCCGGAGTCGGTGCCCATCAATATGCTGGTCAAGGTTGCCGGTACACCGCTGGCAGACAACGAAGACCTGGACCCGTTCGAATTTATTCGCTGCATCGCCGTGGCCCGTATCATGATGCCCAGGTCCCATGTGCGCCTTTCCGCCGGGCGCGAGTCCATGAACGACGAAATGCAGTCCCTGGCCTTCCTCGCCGGCGCCAACTCAATTTTTTACGGGGAAAAACTCCTCACTACCGGCAACCCGGAAGCCAACAAGGATATGCAGCTGTTCAATCGCCTCGGTATCAAGCCGGAGGAATTTCAGCAGCACGGCGATGAGGAAGCGGTGGAAGCCGATTTGGAAGCCCGCATCAGCGAGCAGCAGAACGACCCGTACTTCTACGACGCCGCCAAGGCGTAAGCGCAGTCGATGTTTTGACCCGTCTTCCGGAGTTCCTGCAAGCGCGCCTCGCCGAGCGCCGGGCGCAGCAGTTATACCGCAGCCATAAAACCCTCGCCGCCGCCCCCGGGCCGGTGGCGCTGGTGGATGGGCGCGAACTGGTTGCCTTCAGTAGTAACGACTACCTCGGTCTCGCCGCCCATCCGGAGGTTATTGCCGCCCAGCAGCGGGGTGCCGCGCTGGGCGCCGGTGCCACCGCGTCCCACCTGGTCAATGGCCACTTTGCGATTCACCAGCAACTGCAGGACAAAATTGCCGAGGTAACCGGCCGCGAAGCCGCACTGCTGTTCGGTAGCGGCTACATGGCCAATGTCGGCGTGATCAATGCGCTGGTTGGACGCGGCGATACCGTGGTGCAGGACAAGCTCAATCACGCCTCGCTGATTGACGGTGGCCGTCTCTCAGGTGCGCAGTACCTGCGTTTTATCCACAACGACCTGGATGCACTGGAAGTGCAGCTCAGGCGCGCACGGGAAAAGGGAACTGGCAACATCCTGCTGGCGGTGGACGGGGTCTACAGCATGGATGGCGATACCGCGCCGCTCGCGCAGATGGCGACACTTTGTGCGCGCTACGACGCCTGGCTGATGGTGGATGAGGCCCATGGTTTTGGTGCCATGGGCAGCGATTTATTTCCCCATGCCGGCAGCGTCGCCGCCGCCGGTCTGGATCAGGACAGCGCGCCCATCGTCATGGGAACCCTGGGCAAGGCCGCCGGCAACGCCGGTGCCTTTGTGGCGGGTTCAAAAGCATTGATTGATTACCTCACCCAGTTCGCCAGAACCTATATCTACACCACCGGCATGCCACCGGCGATAGCGGCCGGCTGCGTGCGCGCGCTGGAACTCATGCAGGAGCTGCCGTTGCAGCAGACCCTCGTTGCGCGCATTGCCTATTTTCGCCAGCGCGCGGCGGTGCTCGGTCTGCCGCTGGAGGCATCCGCCAGCGCAATCCAGCCGCTGGTGCTGGGCTGCGAAAAAACGGTATTGCGGGTATCCGAAGCGCTGCAGGCGTCTGGCTATCTCGTCGGTGCCATCCGTCCGCCGACGGTCCCGGCCGGCACCGCGCGTTTACGCATAACCCTGTCCGCGCTGCACAGCGAGGAGCAGATCGACGGCCTGCTAAATGCATTGAACTCGGCACTGCAGCGAGAGAAAAATGCCGCGGGAGAAGCGTCATGATCCCGGCGAGTGGTGAGAAAATGCGTGGTGAGATAAAAAGTATCGCCCTGCTGCACGGCTGGGGCGGTGACGCCCGCTGCTGGGCGCCGCTTGTGGAAGCGCTACATGGGGTACCCCAAAGCCTGCACTGTATTGACCTGCCCGGTTTTGGACGCGATGCCGAGCGGGACTGGCCGCAGACGGAACAGCTGCTGGCGGATCTGGATATGCAGCTGCCGGAAGACTGTCTGTTAGTGGGCTGGTCCCTCGGCGGCATGCTCGCGGTACAGCTGGCCGCACGCTCGCACAAGGTCCGCGCACTGGTCACCATTGCCGCCAACGCCAGTTTCACCGAGCGCGCCGACTGGCCGGGTATGCCGCAGCCCGTGTTTGAAAGTTTCTGCGCGGCGCAGCAGCAAGAGCCGGTAAAAAACTGGCAGCGCTTCTGTGGCCTGGAAGCTCGCGGTGACCGCGATATGCGCAGTCTGTTGAAAGTGCTCAAGCGCTGGCAGCCGGAGACCATCCCTGCAAGCTGGGGCGATGCGCTGGCCTGCCTTGGCAGCCTCGACAACCGCAGTATTCTCGCCAGCCTGGCTATTCCCTCTCTGCATATTTACGGTGCCGGTGATGCACTGGTGCCGCTGGCGGCGGCGGAAAAAATGCAGGCCCAGAATTACCCGGTAAATATCCTCCGGGATACCGGCCATTGCCCGCACCTCTCTCGCCCGGAACAAGTGGCGGCGCTGATTCGCTCAGTGCTGACGGACAGTAATTCTGAGTCCATGGCCCCGCCTCTGGATAAAGCCGCAGTCGCGCGGGCATTTGGCCGTGCGGCCGGCAGTTACGATGCCGCCGCCCATTTACAACGCGCGGTGTGCCGCGAACTGTTGGGGCGTGCGGAAAAAGACAGCTCGCCAAAGCGGATTTTGGATCTCGGCAGCGGCACCGGCTACGGTAGCGAATTGTTGCGCCGGCGCTTCCCGGATGCGGAAATCGTCGCCCTCGATATCGCCCCGGCGATGCTGGCGTATGCACGCAGCCATCGACCGGTGGCGGATGCGTATATCGCCGCGGATGCGGAGCAGTTGCCGTTGGCCGATGGGTCCATCGACCTGGTGTTTTCCAGCTTTGCCCTGCAGTGGTGTTACCGCCTGCCGCAACTGTTCGCAGAAATCCGCCGTATTATGGCGCCGGGTGCCCGCGCGCTGGTTTCCACGCTGATACCGGGAACCCTTGGCGAACTGGAAGACAGTTGGGCGGCGGTGGATAAGGCGGTACATGTGAACCGGTTCCTGCCCGCGGAAGCCTGGCAGCGGGCCTGCACGGCCAATGCGCTGGATTGTACGCCGGGTACCGAGCAGCGGGTGTTGCATTTCGATAGCGTGAAGACGCTGATGCGGGAACTGAAAAGTATCGGCGCCCACAACGTCAATCACGCCGCGGGCAAGGGACTGTTGAGCCGCGAGCGCCTGCGCCGGCTGATAGCCGCCTATGAACAAAAGCGCACCGAAGCCGGTTTGCCGGCGACCTACCAGGTGCTGTATCTCGACCTCGAAAACCGCGCGTCCGCTGCATCCGCTATGGCGCTGGAGACCCCTTCTGGCCAGTGTGAAAGCGGTTAGTCCGGGACCAGGGCCACAACCCGGGTTGGCCCGCCGCTCCCTCCGCGAATCTTCATCGGCAGGGCAATCACGGTAAAACCCTTGTCCGGTAATGCGCCCAGGTTGGCGACATTTTCCAGCGCCGGGACATTGTGCTCGAACAGGATGCGGTGGGTTTTGAACAGCTGCGACCCGCCAAAATCGATACTCGGGGTGTCCAGTCCCACGGCCTTGATGCCGCGTTTTTCCGCCAGATAAAGGGCCGCATCTGGACCCAGCCCGGGGAAGTTCAGTTTTTCCACCGCGGCCTCACCGCGCTCGGCGGTCCCCATGTATTTCACCGGGTCCGGCCAGAAGCGCGCGCTACCGGTATCGAGCAGCACGATGCTGTTCTCCGGCACGGTCCCGTGTTTTTCTTCCCAGCGCTGGATATCCGCAACGGAAATCTTGTAATTGCGGTCCTTGCCAATGCGGTCCGCTACCCGGATCACCACCCCCTGACCGATCAACTGTTCCAGCGGAATCTTGTCCACAGACAGTTTGTTGCGGGCAAAGTGTACCGGTGCGTCCACATGGGTACCGCCGTGTTCGGCGGCTGCCAGATTGTAGGCGGAATAGTAATAGCCCTTGTCGGTTTCGCCGGCAAACACCGTGGACTTGGCAAATTTATCCGCGGTCGGCCAGTAAATTGTGTCTTCGGCAAAGTCATGGGAAAGGTCTACCCAGCGCCCCTCCGGCAGCGCGCCCGCCAATAGACTGGCGGGCAGGCAAGCGAATAGAAACAGAATGCAACGCCCTTGGCCCATAACAAACTCCTTGTTTACTCTGTGCGGCTCTCGCGATCCCATGCCGAGCCCGACAGGGAAACCTGATCCTTGAAAGCCTATACCAAAGCGCTACCACTGCCAGCGGATCGCGCGCGGGCACTGGTGCTGGCGCGCCAGCATGTCCATGCCCCTGGACCGATGGGGTGGCCAGGACGCGGAGGTGCCGGGACCGGTTTGATGGGGTTGTGGACCTGAAAGCGGACCGTGCGGAGGGCGCCTTGCGGGTCAAGGCTCTGCACTGGAGGGAAACAGCCAGCAGCGGATTGCTGGCGGGCTTTGACAAAGCGCTCGGCGACCCTGTCCGCTTTCACGGGCTGGGCGCCGAAGCGGCATAATCTCAGATCTGGACCACCACGTAGACTTCGCGGCCATCGCGCTGGGTGGGCATGAAGTAGTGTTCGCCGTAGCGGTAGTACTGCACGCCGTTGACCACTTCCGCGGTGTAGCCTGCCGGCAGGTTGTCCAAGACCTGGCCGGGGTTATAGGCGCTGGCGACAGGACCGCCAGTGGTAGTCACCGTGGTGGTTGTGGTGGTCGTGACACCGGCCGGGGCAGGCACCACCACATAGCGATTCACTTGCGGCTGCCACTGATAGTAGGCGCCGCCGTACTGGTAGTAGCTGAAGCCACCGATCTGAACCTGCACTGCGCTGCTCGGCAATGTCAGCACGGATGCGCCCAGCGGCGCCGAAACCACCACGTAGCCTGAGGGGGCCGGGCGGTAGAAATAACCGCCGCCGTAGTAATAGGGGCGTCCACCCACAGCCATATTGATGAAGCCACCCGGCAGCACGGGCACGGTAAAGCCGATGCCAATTCGCGGTCCGCGGCGGTAACGCGGGCCCCAGTAGTCGCGTCCGTGACCATAGCCGTGGCCATGGTGGTGGCCACGGTGCCCGCTGTGGGCGTCCGCCGGCGCGGCAAAGGCGAATGACAGCAGCGTTGCCAGTCCTGCACCGAAAACTAAAAATTTGACTGCGTTCTTCATTAAATCTCCCGCGAAGCGAGTGCTTACTATTGTGCAAATAATAAACGTATCCGGGCGGCCGCGCTACATCTGACAGGAGCCTGACCGTTAAGAATTGTCACTTAGCCGTGGCGGGAGCGGGTGACCCGGCAGCCAACTACTGGCGCATGTTGGTGATGCCGGGCTCCCGGGGTCATTTGCGGTTGCGCTGAACAATCCCCATCAGTTTGTACAGCAGCTGCGCAGCGCCGAACTCGTAGGCGTGGAAACCTTCGATGGGGGCAAATTCGAGCAGGTCGAAGCCGATGATCTCCCGCTGTTTCGCGACCGATTCGAACAGGTTCAGCGTCTGGTACCAGCCGAGTCCGCCTGGTACCGGGGTGCCGGTGGATGGGAAGACTGATGGGTCCATGCCGTCGATATCCAGGGTAAAGAACACCTGGCGGGGGAAGTCGTCCGGCAACTGGATAGACTGCACCTGGTTGGGCACCAGCTGGTGGGCGTCCATGTAGCGCACGTTGTACTCCCTGCGCGCGTCCATTTCCTCCTCGCAGTAGGCGCGGATACCCAACTGATAAAGCGGCACCCCGGCCTCACACACCAGCCGCATGACACTGGCGTGGCTGTGCCGCTGGCCCTCGTAGCGATCGCGCAGGTCGGCGTGGGCATCGATCTGTACCACCCCGAAGTCGGTGTATCCGGCGTCCAGGTAACCTTTGATGATGCCCCAGGTGACCGAGTGTTCGCCGCCGATACCCACAGGCATTTTGCCGAGGGTGAGAATCTCGCGGGTGGCGTTGGCGATGTTCTCCATGACCTGCTCGGCCGGGCCGCTGACGTCGACGGCGTCCCGGGTGTAAATACCAAGGTCGCAGGGTGAGGAGAAGTTATCGAAAGTCTCCAGCTGATGGGACGCTTCAATAATTGATGCCGGCCCTTTGCCGGTGCCGCCGCCATAGGAGACGGTCTCCTCATAGGGGATCGGCAGGATATGGAACAGCGCGTCTTCGGGCTTGGGTTGCTCGATTTCGGAGCCCAGAAAAATATTGGGGTCTTCTTGGTGCATGGGACTTCTTTAAACCTTTGGTGGTGGCAGAGCACCGGATCAAGCTCAGGACAGGCGACCTTTAAAGTCTTCGTATCCGAATGTTTTTACAATTTTCAGTTCATCAGTATCGGAATTCCACAGTGCGATCGAAGGCAGTGGAATGCCGTTGAATGTATTGGTCTTGACCATGGTGTAGTAGGCCATTTCCTCGAACACGATGCGGTCGCCGATATGCAGTGGTTCGGCGAAACTGTACTCGCCGATTCTGTCACCGGCCAGGCAACTCTGCCCGCCTAACTGGTAGCTGTGCGGCAGTTCTTCCGGCAGCGAAGCGCCGGTGATTTCCGGGCGGTAGGGCATCTCGATCACATCCGGCATATGGCAGGTGGCGGAGACATCGAGAATGGCCTGGTTGCTGCCATTCCAGGTCAGGTCCACAACCTCGCCCACCAGTACACCACAGAACAGTGCCACCGCCTCACCCGGCTCCAGGTACACCTGTACGCCGTGTTTCTCGGAAAATGCCTTTACCGCGGCAACCAGCTCGTCCACCTGGTAGTCACAGCGCGTGATGTGGTGGCCGCCGCCGAAATTGATCCACTGCATCTGCGGGATCAGGTCGCCGAACTTTTCTTCCACCGCCTTGATCGTGCGCTCCAGGGGTTTGAAGTCCTGCTCACACAGGGTGTGGAAGTGCAGGCCGCTGATGCCAGTCAGGTCTTCTCCGTCAAACAGCGAGCGTACGATGCCCAGACGTGAACACGGGGCGCAGGGATCGTAAATCGGTGTGTGACCCTCGGAGTGCTCGGGGTTGATACGCAGGCCGAACTGCAGCTCGGGTCGTTGCTTTTGCGCCTCCAGGCACAGCTCGCGGTAGCGCTTCCACTGGGAAAAGGAATTGAAAATCACGTGGTGGGCAAACCCCAGGATTTCTTTCAGCTCCGCTTCCTTGTAGCCGGCACTGAATACATGTACCTCTTTGCCCTGATCCTTGCCGCCGTACTCCTCAAAGCCCAGCTTTGCCTCATTGATACCACTGGCACAGGTTCCGGAAAGGTACTCGGCGACGATAGGCCCGATGCTGAACATGGAGAACGCTTTCAGTGCGGCAAGCACTTTTGCGCCGCTGCGTTTCTGCACATCGGCGAGTACTTCCAGATTGTCGCGCAGGGCAATTTCATCCACCACAAAACAGGGCGTGGGGACGCGGGTCGGGTCGAATTCACCGAAGTAGTCTTTGCGGGGAGTCAGATCCATGGTGTTGTATAGGGGCCTCTTGAAAAATCCCGGGCATTTTGGCCCGGGATTTTCTGCACATAAATAAAGTTATACGAACGGTTTGTCGAGCCAGGTTTCCTGCCAGGGCAGGCCGTACTTGTTCAGGTCTTCCATGAAGGGGTCCGGATCCAGCTGCTCCATATTCCATACGCCCGGCTTCATCCACTTGCCTTCCATCATCATCTTGGCACCGATCATGGCCGGTACACCGGTGGTGTAGGAAATCGCCTGGGACTGAACCTCTTTATAGGCTTCCTGGTGATCGCAGATGTTGTAGACGTAGTAGATCTTGTCTTCACCGCCTTTCACACCCTTGATGATGTTGCCAATACAGGTTTTGCCCTTGGTCAGCGGGCCAAGACTTGCAGGATCCGGCAACAGTGCTTTCAGGAACTGTATCGGTACAATTTGCTGCCCCTGGAATTCAATCGGCTCGATACTGGTCATGCCCACGTTCTGCAGTACCTCGAGGTGTTTGAGGTAGCTGGCTCCAAACGTCATCCAGAAGCGTGCGCGCTCGATTTCCGGGAAGTGCTTGGATAGAGATTCCAGCTCCTCATGGTACAGCAGGTACAGGTCTTTCTCGCCGATACCTTCCGGGAAGTCGAATACCCGCTTTTCTTCCATGGGCTTGGTGGTGACCCACTTGCCATCTTCCCAGTAGCGGCCGTTCGCGGTGATTTCGCGGATGTTGATTTCCGGGTTGAAGTTGGTGGCAAACGGCAGGCCGTGGTCGCCGGCGTTACAGTCGAGAATGTCCAGGGTCTTGATGCGGTCGAAGTGATGCTTCTTGGCATAGGCAGTAAATACACTGGTAACGCCCGGATCAAAGCCACTGCCGAGCAGTGCCATCAAACCCGCTTTTTCAAATTTTTCCTGGTAGGCCCACTGCCACTTGTATTCGAACTTGGCCTCTTCCGGCGGTTCGTAGTTGGCGGTATCCAGGTAATGCACGCCGGTCTCCAGGCACGCGTCCATGATATGCAGGTCCTGGTAGGGCAACGCCACATTAATCACCATGTCCGGTTTGACCTTCTCGATCAGCGCGACCATTTCACTGACGTTATCGGCGTCCACTTCCGCGGTGTCGATCTTGCGCGACAGCATATCGGCGATCTTGTCACATTTGGATTTGGTGCGGCTGGCGAGGGTGATGTTCTCGAAGACTTCCTCTACTTGTGCACACTTGTGTGCAACCACCTGACCGACGCCACCGGCGCCTACTATCAACACATTGGCCATCTATGTATCTCCTTATTCTTGGGTGTTTCTTAACACGCAAAATTTTTAGTGCCCGGAGCTATGCCGCCACCTGTCCAGCGATAGAGCCTACCGCCGGGTCCTGATCTATTTCTCGAAGTAGGTATATCCGCTCATGCTTGCAGTGTACGTGTGCAAAATATCCTTACGCTGTTGCGCGGTAATCCGCTTTTCCTTTACTGCCCGCTCAGCCAGCTTGCGGAAACGCTCGAAAAGGTCCTGCGGTGAATACTCCACGTAGCTCAGCACATCGGCAATGCTGTCGCCGTGAATCTCGCGGCTGTAATCCACCTGGCCGTCGTCGTCGATACGCACACTCACCACGTTCGTATCACCAAACAGGTTGTGCAGGTCACCCAGAGTTTCCTGATACGCACCAACCAGGAAAGTTCCGAGAATATACTCTTCGCCATCCTTCAGAGGGTGCAGCGGCAGCGTCTTGCGCACATCCTGTCGGTCGATAAAACGGTCGATCTTGCCGTCGCAATCGCAGGTGATATCCGCGATTATCGCCGAGCGGGTCGGCGCCTCATCCAGGCGGTGAACCGGCACCAGCGGGAACAGTTGATCGATCGCCCAGATATCCGGCAGCGACTGGAACACGCTCACATTCGCGTAATAAATATCGGACAGAACCTCCGGCAATGCCTGCAGGTCCACCGGCACCTGGTCCACCTCATTCAGGAGTTTGCGAATACGCTGCGCGCACTGCAAAAACAGGTTCTCCGCCAGTGCACGATCGCGCAGGCTCACCTGGCCGTGCAGGTAGAGCGCGCGGATTTCATCCCGATAGTAGAGGCCATCGTTGTAGCTCTCCTGCAGGTTTTTGGGCGTCACACTTTGCAGCGCATCCTGCAGGTTCTTCAACATCGGGTGTGTGTCCTCGCCGATGCTGTCTTCCTCCAGCTCGATGGGCTCGAAACTGGTGGTGTCCAGAATGTTGAACAGCAATACCGATGAATAGGCTACCGTGGCACGGCCCGACTCGGTGATGATCACCGGGTGCTCCACGCCCTCGCTGTCCAGCGTGCCCATAATGGCTTCCACCACGTCGACACAGTATTCATCCAGCGAATAGTTCTTGGAGTGGGTGTAGTTGGTCTTGGAACCATCGTAGTCCACCGCCAGGCCACCACCGAGGTCGAGGTAACCCATGGCCGCGCCTTCCTCTACCAGGTCGGCATAGTAGCGGCAGGCCTCCAGCACGCCCGTGCGGATGTCGCGAATGTTCGGTACCTGCGAGCCCAGGTGGTAGTGCAGCAGCTTCAGGCAGTGCAACATGTTCTGGTCGCGCAGTTTATCGACCATCGCAATCAGGTCGTTACTGCCGAGGCCAAAAATACTGCGGTCGCCACTGGTGGCGTTCCAGTAGCCACCCACCTTGCTCGCCAGTTTTATCCGCACACCAATATTCGGCTCCACCTGTTCGCGCTGGGCGCAGTGGATGATGGTGTCCACTTCCGAGGGTGTCTCCACCACGAAGAATACCTGCACGCCAAGGCGCTGCGCCTGCAGGCCGAGGTTGATGAACTCCTCGTCCTTGTAGCCGTTACAGACGATCAGCGCGTCGGTGTTGTCGAGGATCGACAGCGCCGCAATCAGTTCCGCTTTGCTGCCAGCCTCCAGCCCATGTCCAAACTGGCGTCCGGCACGGGCGATTTCCTCGATCACCTGGCATTGCTGGTTCACCTTGATGGGAAAAACACCGCGGAACACGTTGTTGTAACCACTGCTCTCGATGGCGCTGCGGAATGAATTGTTGATCCGCCCGATCTGGGCATCGAGCAGGTTTTCAAAGCGCACCAGCAACGGCATGCCCAGACCGCGTTCGGTGGCGCCGTGGGCGATATCCAGCAGTGAAACGGCATGCAGTTCACCGGCGTCGTTTTTCACTTCAACCGTGATCTCGCCAGACTGATTCAAATTGAAATAGCCGGCGCCCCAGTTGCGGATGCCGTAAAGCTCTGCGGAGTCCTCGCAGGTCCAGTTTTCGATCTGTTCTTGTTTCATGGCGCCTCGTTATTGGTTGAGGAACGGTCGGTTTTCAGGGGCGCGAATCTTGGGGCCAGAGTTTGTGGAAAGCAATAACTATAGAAAAGAAAAATAGCCTTTTTTTAATGCTTAAAATTAAATTTTTGTTCGGTTTTTTAGCCGGCTCGTATATATAAACATTGATGGCGCATCAATTGCCACAATAGGCAGGTTAACAGAAATAAATTAGCAGAAATAAAAAAGGCGACTCCGTGGAGTCGCCGAGGGGCAATAACCGAATTTTAATTCGGTTGTTGGGGTTGGGAGATACGTTGGTTACGTTGAGCGATTGGGCCCGCCGCCTGGCTTCAGAAGAAGCCGGGGTTGGAGACAACCAGGTAGCCGCGGCGGTGGTGATCCCAGCGGTAGTAGGTGTCGTAAGCGACGTAGTAGTTCAGGCCGTTGAAGCTCACGCTCATCGCGGTCCCGGGCAAGCTGTGTACAAAGGCGCCGATAGGGGCCTGGGCAACCACGTAGCCGGCACCATAGGGACGGTAGAAAATTCCGTCACTGAAATAGTAGCCCAGGCCGCCAAATGTCAGGCTGATATAGCGCTTGGGCAGGCGGCTCCAGCGGTAGCCGTAACCGTAGTGCGCCGGGCGCCAGCGATGCTTGTGCGGACGGTGGTGTGGACGATGGGGGCGGTAGTGGCCCGGGTGGCGATCACCATGCCCGCCGCCGTGTCCGTGGTTCTTCCCGTGCTTCCTGTCGTGGCGGTTTTTGTCGTAACGACGGTCGTAGCCCACGTACTTGAGGTACTTGTGGTCGTCCCGGCGCTTGTCGCGACGCTGCTCCCGGTCGTTGCGGTACTGGCGGCGCTCTTCGCGGACGTGCTCACGGTCTTTGCGGTCATCAAGGGCTTCCCGGCGCCTGCTCTCAATATCCCGCACCTTGGTGTGGTGATCGCGCTGTTTGCGGTTGTCGCGCTGTTGCTGCACGAACTTACGGCTGTGATCATTCCGGTGGTGGCGGTCGTCCCGGTCCGCCAGTGCCGGACCGGTAACCAGCAGCAGGCTGGCGGTGGTGAGGGCTGTGATCAGTGTCTTCATGGTCGTTCTCCGCGGCCACCGGGGTGACCTTTCAGGGCCCCTGTTTCGGGCTTTCTGTGAATATGGGAGCCAGTTTGCCCTGAGTACACTGAATCTTTCCTGAACCAGATCGATGATATTGTTAACCCGGTCGCGAAAACCGAACCTGACCACGGTTTTTGGTCGGGTCACGGTATTTGTTCCGACCGGCGCCGGGAGGTAATATGCCGCGCGTGTAAACCTCTGGCGGAACCCCGGCAATGCAAGTCTTTCACCATGTGGCCAGCCTGCGCAAAGCGCTGGCAGAGGCCCGCCGCGATGGCAAGACCATCGGTTTCGTGCCCACCATGGGCAACCTCCACGCCGCGCATATCGAGCTGGTCAACCTGGCCCGGCAGCAGTGCGACGTGGTGGTGGTATCCATCTTCGTCAACCGGCTGCAATTCGGCCTGAACGAAGACTGGGACACCTATCCCCGCACCATGCAGGAAGACATGGCGAAGCTCCGCGCCGCGGACTGCGACTTCCTGTTCCATCCGGAAGAGGCGGAAATCTACCCGAACGGGATGGACCAGCAGACCAGGGTGATCTGCCCGGCGATGACCGATGTGCTGTGCGGCGCCAGCCGCCCCGGGCACTTCGAGGGGGTTACCACCGTCGTCGCCAAGCTGTTCAATATCGTGCAGCCGGACAAGGCCGTGTTCGGCATCAAGGATTTCCAGCAGCTGGCGGTCATCCGCCGCATGGTTGAGGACCTGTGTATCCCGGTGGAGATCGTGGCTGCTCCGGTACATCGTGAGGATGACGGCCTGGCGATGAGCTCGCGCAACGGATATCTGACTGAAGAGGAGCGCCCGAAGGTGGCGGTGCTGAACCAGTCCCTGAACTGGGCGCGTAGCGAGATCGAGAACGGTCGCCGGGATTTCGCGGCACTGGAGGACGAAGCCAGGATGCGTATAGAGACTGCAGGTTTCAAGGTGGATTATTTCTCCATCTGCAACAGCAAGGATCTGCAGCCGGCGGCCCATGATGACCGCGAGATTACGCTGCTGGGCGCCATGTACACCAGCGGTGCCCGCCTGATCGACAATGTTTCCTTGAGTATGTGACGGCAGGAGTCTGTTTATGCAAATCGAGATGCTGAAAGGCAAGCTGCATATGGCGGCGGTCACCCAGGCGGAGCTCTGGTATGACGGCTCCTGTGCGATCGATGAGGATCTGGTGGAGCTCGCTGGACTGCGCGAGTTCGAGAAGATCGATATCTACAATGTTTCCAATGGTGAGCGTTTTCACACCTATGTGATTCTTGCCGAGCGGGGCTCGGGGATTATCTCCATGAACGGGGCTGCAGCCCGTCGGGTGCAGGTTGGCGATCGCATCATCATTGCGGCCTATGCACAGTTGTCGGAGTCCGAAGCGGATTCCTTCAAGCCGAAGCTGGTTTATCTGGATGAGAAAAACCGGGTAGAGCGGAGTACTAATACCATTCCTGTGCAGATGTCTGAGCCTGCCTGAGTCGTACTTTTGCGGTTCCGTTTTTAGCGGGTTCGGTGGCGGCAGAGCGCCGGGGATTGTAGCTTTGTACTTAGTTAGCCTTGTTAAAACAGAGCACTGAACCTGACGTTAAGGCTGGGTGCCGGGTGCGGGTTTTCAGGAGCGTCGGCGACAGGGACGTCGCCGACGCAGCGTACATGGATGTATTCACAGCGGTCCTGAAAACCCGCACCCGGTGCCCGGCCGTCACCGAGCTACCTTAGACGGAACCACGAACCGAACTTGTGACCCGAAAGCCACCCGCCTACCATAAGCCCAAAACCAAGGTAGGAATCCTCCCAACCCAATGTCATCCCTGGCAAACCCCAAAACCAATGAACCCATTAATTGGGATCAATTGCTGAAAAGCGGCTGCCGCATTTTCCTCGGTTCTCACGCCGCGGTTCCCAATGAGTTGATGGCGGATCTGGTGGCGAACAGTCGCGGCCTCAATGATATTGAGGTGACGCACGTATTTACCCTGTCCGACAATTTCTGGGCCGAGCGCAAATACGCCGAGCTGTTTACCGTCAACGCCCTGTACATTGGTGGCACCGCGGTGCGCAATGCAGTGGCCGAAGGCCGCGCGGATTACACGCCCACGTTCCTCTCCGAAGTGCCAAAACTGTTCAGCGATCACGTGCTGCCACTGGATGCCGCATTGATTATGGTCAGTCCGCCGGATGAGCTGGGCTACTGCTCACTCGGCGTGAGTGTGGATGTAGTTTCCTCTGCGGTGAAAAATGCCACCACCGTGATTGCCCAGATTAACCCGAGTATGCCCCGTACCAACGGCCATACCTTTATCCACCGCGACCAGATCCACGCCTGGATGACTGCCGAAGCGCCCATACCCGAGTCGCCGCCACCGGAAATGGATCAGGCAGTAGAGCAGATCGGGCAGTATGTTTCCCTGTTGGTGGAAAACGGCTCCACCCTGCAGATCGGTATGGGCAAAGTCCACGATGCAGTATTGCGCTACCTGGGGAACCACAAGGACCTGGGCGTACATTCCGAAATGATGTCCGACGGCATCGCCCGCCTGATGAAAAGCGGGGTGATCAACAACCGCAAGAAAACCTTCCACAGAAACAAGACCATCACCAGCTACTGTATGGGTTCAAAGATGCTGTACGACTTTGTCGACGGCAATCCCCATGTGGAGCTATACCCCGCAGAGCATGTCAGCTCGCCGGTAAAGATCGCCCGCAATGACAAGATGGTGGCCATCAACAGTGCCATCGAAGTCGACCTGACCGGCCAGGTGGTTTCCGATTCCATTGGCCGACTGCTTTACAGTGGCATCGGTGGCCAGGTGGACTTTATTCGCGGTGCGGCTTTGAGCAAGGGCGGCAAGCCGATCATCGCGCTGCCATCCACCGCAAAGGATAAAGATGGCAAACTGATTTCCCGTATTGTCGCCTCGCTTACTCCCGGTAGCGGCGTGGTCACCTCGCGCGCGCATGTGCATTACGTCGTCACTGAATACGGTATCGCCTCCCTGCGTGGAAAGAGTGTACGTGAACGGACGCTGGAAATGATCCGCATCGCCCATCCGGACTTTCGGCGTGAACTGTTGGAAAAAGTACGCGAGTTTTACTGGGTGCCGGAATATCAGGAGCAGGCTCCCACCTCGGTCCCAGAACTTGGGGCGGTGGAGCAGAAGCGCTACACCTTTGGCGGTATCGAGTATACATTGCGCCCCCTGCGTCCCGCCGACGAGCGCAGGCTGCAAGAATTTTTCTATACGCACAACAAAGAAACCCTGATGATGCGTTACAACCACCATGTGACGCAGATGTCGCGGGAGAAATCCTGCAGCCTGGTGAGTGTCGATCAGCGCCGTGACCTGGCGCTGTGTTTTATCGATAACGACGGTGGGCGCGAAGTCATTCAGGGCGTCGGGCGTTACTATTTTTACGAGGCGAGCAACAGCTGTGAAGTGGCCTTCGTAATCAAGGAAAGCCGCCGGGGAAAAGGGATCGCCACCACCCTGCTGAAAGAAATGGAAGCCATCGCACAGGCGCGCGGGATAGAAAAGATGTTTGCCTGCGTACGCCGCGACAACAAACCCATGCTGGCAATTTTTGAAAACAATGGATTTACCGCGGAGCCCGGTGATTCAATGGATGAGCTGCACCTGGTGCTGGATCTCCAAAGCCCCAATTCTGCCAAGGAAAAGGACTGAACATGCCCACTGTCGGATTTTTTACCAGCCCCGCCTGCGGCCTGCACGAAATGGGCGAAGAGCATCCGGAATGCCCGGCACGCTTGGATGCCATCCAGGACCAGCTGCTCAGCAGCGGCATGGAATACGTGCTGCGCTTTTTCGATGCCCCGAAGGCCACGCGTGAACAGCTCGAGCGGGTGCACACACCCGAACATGTGGAGTCTATTTTTGCCCGCGCCCCGTCCGAGGGTGTTGAAGTGCTAGACGAAGACACCCGCATGAATCCCCACACACTCGACGCCGCGCTGCATGCCGCCGGTGCCGCGGTGGAGGCTGTGGATAAGGTCATCGCCGGCGAAATCGGTAGCGCCTTCTGCTCGGTGCGTCCCCCGGGCCATCACGCGGAACGGGACAAGGCCATGGGCTTTTGCCTGTTCAACAACATCGCCATTGCCGCCGCCCACGCCCGCGAACAGCACGGCCTTGAACGGGTCGCGATCCTCGACTTCGATGTCCACCACGGCAATGGCACCGAGGATTTTGTCGCCGGCCGTGAGGGCTACCTGTTGTGCTCCAGCTTTCAGTCACCCTATTACCCATTTTCCGGCACTGGCGAGTTGCCAGATAACGTCATCAACACCCCGCTGGAAGCGGGTGCCGAAGGCGTCGCGTTGAGGGAACTGGTGGAAAACCAGTGGCTGCCCGCCCTGCGGGACTTCCAGCCACAGATGCTGTTTATCTCCGCCGGCTTTGATGGGCATATTGAAGACGCCATGGCCCAGCTGCGCTTTCGCGAAGAGGACTACCAGTGGGTAACGGAAAAGCTGCGGGACTTCGCAGATAAACACTGTGATGGGCGGATTGTATCCGCGCTGGAAGGTGGCTACGCACTGTCTGCGCTGGGGCGCAGTGTGGTGGCACACCTGAAGGGGTTACTCGGTAACTGAAGCCTCCGCTACCCGGTGCCATGACGGCACCGGGTAAGCAACAGGTCATCGCCGGTGTCCGGGATCACTCCTCGTAAATCGCGTAAAACTTCTTCACCGAGCCGATTGTTTCCCAGGTGCCTTCAAATCCCGCCGGAATGCAGAACGCATCCCCCGCAGATACCTTTTCCGCGGTGCCATCGGCATCGGTGACAATCGCCTCACCCTCGATGATGTAGCAGAACTCGTCCTCACTGTAAGTAAGTGTCCACTTGCCTGAATCGGAAGACCAGATGCCGCAAAAGAAATTCTTCTTCGCATTGGTAAAGAAGTGTTCCGTCAGCTGCTGCGGCATACCTGCGAGCACCTTCTCCTTTGCCACCGGCCCCGCTTCCCGCTCTCCGTCACCCTCACGAACGCGCAACAACTTCACCGACATAAATTCACCCCTAAAATGTGATCACTTTTATGGGTATTGTGCATCGCCCAGACAAAAATGGCACGGGATTCCAGCCGCAGAGTGGGAATCCGTAAAGAGGGCAGGCTAAGATGGTACGACAGGACGCGTGACAGCGTTGTCATTTGGCGACTGCCAGTGGTATAACTTATCGGGATAAATGCCCCGGTTACTCCGGAGGCGCCAGTGCCAAGAAGCGCACGGCGATGGTCAGGCGCCGCAGAGCCCGCCCACGGGAAGGCGCAGCAGCCCGATAATTCTAATAAGGGAGAAAACAATGTCTGAAGTGCACACCTACCCGGTGCCGGAAAAATTTGCCGCTAATACCCTCGTCCGCAACGAGGACTATGAGCGCATGTACCGCCAGTCGGTGGAAGACCCTCAAGCATTCTGGTCCCAGCAGGCCAATGACTTCCTGCAGTGGAGCAAGCCATTCACCAAGGTGATGGAGGAAGATCTCAAAAAAGGCCACGCGGCCTGGTTCGCCGACGGTGAACTCAATGTCTCGGTCAATTGTATCGACCGCCATCTGCCCGCTCGCGCCAGTCAGACCGCCTTTATCTGGGAGGGCGATGACCCCGCCGACAGTAAAACCATTACCTACGGTGAGCTGCATGAGCAGGTGTGCCGCCTCGGCAACTTGCTGAAAGAGCGCGGTGTTAAAAAGGGAGATCGGGTATGTATCTATATGCCGATGATTCCCGAAGCCGCCTATGCCATGCTCGCTTGTAGCCGCATCGGTGCCGTGCACTCTGTGGTTTTCGGCGGCTTTTCTCCCGACTCGCTAAAAGACCGGATTCTCGATTCCGACTGCCGCCTGGTGATCACCGCCGACGAAGGCGTGCGCGGTGGGCGCAAAGTGCCGCTGAAAGCCAATGTGGACAAGGCGCTCGCCAGCTGCCCCAACGTGCACACTGCCATCGTGGTGAAGCGTACCGGCGCCAATATCGATTGGGATAGCAAGCGCGACATCTGGTACGCCGAATCTGTTGCCGAGCAGGCCACTGACTGTGAACCGGAAGCGATGAACGCGGAAGACCCGCTGTTTATCCTGTATACCTCGGGTTCCACCGGCAAACCAAAAGGGGTTCTGCATACCACGGCAGGCTACCTGTTGATGTCCACCATGACCTTCAAATACGCCTTCGACTACAAGGAAGGCGATGTGTTCTGGTGTACTGCGGATGTGGGCTGGATTACCGGCCACAGCTACATCGTGTACGGCCCGCTGGCCGCCGGTGCCATCTCGCTGATGTTCGAAGGTGTGCCCACTTATCCCGACGCCTCCCGCTGCTGGCAGGTGGTGGAAAAGCACAAGGTGAATACCTTCTACACCGCGCCTACCGCGATCCGCGCATTGATGGGTGCCGGCGACGACTTCGTCACCAAATGCGATCGCAGTTCCCTGAAGCTGCTGGGTACCGTGGGTGAGCCGATCAACCCGGAAGCCTGGGAGTGGTACTACGATGTGGTGGGCGACAAGCGCTGCCCGATTGTGGACACCTGGTGGCAGACCGAAACCGGCGCCCACCTGATCACCCCGCTGCCCGGCGCCACAATGCTCAAGCCCGGCTCCGCCACACGTCCGTTCTTCGGTGTTCAGCCGGCACTGCTGGATGACAAGGGGCATGAAATTGATGGCGAAGGCGAGGGCGCACTGGTGATGAAGGCCAGCTGGCCGAGCATGATCCGCAGCGTCTATGGTGATCATCAGCGGATGATCGATACCTATTTCTCCACCTTCCCGGGCTATTACTTTACCGGTGACGGTGCTCGCCGCGACGCCGATGGTTACTACTGGATTACCGGGCGTATCGATGACGTACTGAACGTATCCGGCCACCGCCTGGGCACAGCGGAAATCGAGAGTGCTATCGTGTTGCACGAGGACACCGCCGAGGCCGCTGTGGTTGGATATCCGCACGATATCAAGGGCCAGGGTATTTACTGCTATGTGACCCTGAAGAATGGTCGCGAGCCGTCTGAGGAATTGCGCAAGGAGCTGATCGACCTGTGTGTGCAGGAAATCGGCCCCATCGCCAAGCCCGACATCATCCAGTGGGCTCCGGGCCTGCCTAAAACCCGCTCCGGTAAAATCATGCGCCGTATTCTGCGCAAGATTGCCAGCAATGAGCTGGACACCCTGGGGGATACTTCCACGCTCGCCGACCCTTCTGTGGTCGAAGATCTGGTGGATCGTCGGGCTAACAAGTAACGGCGGTCTATGCCACCGGGTGCCGTCGATGGTGCCCGGTGGCAACCAAAAAATCCCCCATATCCTTCCTGACACAATCCACTCTCTTGATCAGGCGCAAAGACAAAACCCGGTTCTGGTGATTTAATTGCCTCAAAGGCATTGAATCAGATCCCAGCAGCACCGGAGGCCGCATGCAGAGTATTCTCGTCATCCTCGATAAGCCCAAACACGAACAGATCGCCCTGCAGCGGGCACTCGAGCTGGCGGACAAAACGGGAGCGAAACTGCATCTTGTAAGTTTCGTGTACGAGCCCGTGGTAGCCATCCCGCTGCTGTCCGGCTCGATTCTGAACGTCAGCGATCAGATACAAAAAGAGCGGAGGCAGTGGCTGCAGGAACTGCAAAGTGAATACACACTCCCGCAGGGTTCATCTGCAGAAGTCGTCTGGCACCATGACATTCCCTCTTGGACGCTGGCATACCTCGACGCGAACCAGTGCGACCTTGTGGTGAAGACCGCCCAGAAACAGTTTGGCCGCGGTGGCTTTGGTTCCATTGACTGGCGCCTGATCGAACACCTTCCCACACCATTGTGGCTTGCCGTCAGCACCCACTGGATCAAGCGCGACCGTATAGTGGCGGCACTGGATCCTGCGGTAGAAAATAAACTGCACGTCGAGCTGAACCAGCGCGCCCTCAAACTTGGGGAGCGCTTCAGCCATGAACTGAACGCGGACCTGGAGGCAGTTGCCTGTGTGCCGGCGTCGGATGAAATCAAAGACCTGGAAAAATTTCGCGAGCAGGCTGGTGCATTGTTGCAAGCGGTGGACAAAGTGATCGCCGACAGTGGCGTGACCTGCAAGAAAACCCACTTCGTTACCGGCAAACCCGCCGCTGAAGTCAATCGTGTGGTGGATCGCAATAAGGCGCGCATGATTCTGGTGGGACGCGGTGTGCGCAAGGGACCGAAAGGTTTTCTGCTGGGAAATACCGCCGAGCGAATTCTGGGGCGTGCCAACACCGATATATTGGTTGTTCCCTGAGTAAGGGCTCAATGTTATGGGTGCTTCCGAGCATAAAAATAATTGTGAGAGATAATAGTGCAGTGGGGTTGCGGGATACTTCCGGCTCCACTCGCGCATTGTCAAACAGAAGCCGTGCCCGGGTGCGTCGCGGTTGTTAAAGGATTCCTGAAGTGAACGAACAGCAGTACCTGTGTGAGCACTATCGCTTTAATGCAGAGCAGCGCCTCAAGGCATTCAATTTTTTTGTGGTGCTTTCGATGTTTGCCGATGGTGGTGTGTTCACCGCCGTGGAGAAGGGATTCCACCCGTTGATACTGGTCCTGCTGGGCGGGTTCGTGGTGATTGTTTCCTGTGTGTTCTGGGTAATGGATTTGCGTAGCCGCGAACTGCTGAATCTGGCGGTGCCCGGCTTGCGTGCTATTGAGCAGGACCTGCCGGAAGAGGCACGGGTATTCAGCCGGGACCTGCGCACCCAGCACCGGTTTATCCGGTATACGTTCGCCATTCGCGCCCTTATTCTGGGGCAGTTTCTCTGCGGCAGTGCCGTGGTTACCTACGGTACGCTCTCCGCTTTCGGAGTTCTCTGAGTCACCTTCCCGCCGGCCCCTCCATCGCCCCGCCTTCTATACTGAATTCGCGTTAACCGGAATCAGAATTGGCAGTGCAACGGAGATGAATACATGCTGGATCATATTAGCCTGATGGTACACGACTACCAGCGCAGCAAGATGTTTTACCAGTTGGCGCTGGCGCCGCTGGGCTACGAGCTGGTTTCGGAAATGGCCGGTTGGGCGGGCTTTGGCTGGGGTGGTAAACCCCAATTACTGATCAAGGGCGGCTCCAGCACCACTCCGGCGGTACATATCGCCTTCAGCGCCGAAGACCGGGAAACGGTACAGGCGTTCCATGATGCGGCTATGGAGGCCGGCGGGAAAGATAACGGCGCCCCAGGTTTGCGCCCGGAGTATCACGAACATTATTACGCAGCCTATGTGCTGGACCCGGACGGAAACAATATCGAAGTGGTATGCCATATCCCCGCAGATGCTTTCTAGGCTGAGAGCGACTTCAAGTATTTCCCACGAGCTGCGTCAATTGACCCGAGAATGACTCTTCCTGTCCTTGCAGAGTCGCCGGCCTCGATTACCGTGATAGTTTGACCGGGCGTCCCCCTGGCATATCTATATCTGCCCGCGCGGGATAACACATAAAGAAACCGAGGTATCAGTGGCTGGTGTCATCCAGCCTCTCCAGCAGCTGTTCCGCCCAGCGGATCCAGGTCTTCTCGGTCTCGATGCCGAGGAGCAAAGGCTGGTGGGCGAGCCAAAGGCGCTCCTGTTGTTCGACGGGGCGGTTGTAGAAGCGCTGGTTCTGGGCTTCGTAGGTGGCGAGCATGTCACGGTGTTCCTGTAAATGGCGCTCCACCTCCGCGCGCAGTTGCGCATCGCTCAGATGGTGGCCGGCAAACAACTGGATCAGGAAGGGCTCACGGATCTTCTGCGCGGCAGCGGGTTTTGCGGCCCATTCCGCGAGTGCGCGGCGGCCGGAATCCGTCAGGCTGTACACCTTTTTGTCGGGGCGGCCTTCCTGAGCCTCTTCCATGCAGTCCAGTAGACCCTCCGCGTGCAGTTTGTGCAGCTCGCGGTACATCTGTTGGTGACTGGCGCTCCAGAAGTAGCTGACGCTGCGCTCAAAGCGGCGCTTCAGGTCGTAACCACTGCCGGGTTCGATATCCAACAGGGTCAGTACGGCAAATCTCAGTGACATGGTGCGGGTGCTGGCTCAATCGTAATATGCAGCAAGTTGCATAGGAATTAGCATGGTTTGGCGCAGTGTACTGTCTGAATGGCCCCCGGGCACGGATTACGTGGATACCTGGTAGGCGGCGCGAGGACCATTTAAATGGACGAAACCGGTATGCCCGTTTCCGTAAGCGTTGATATTTAGGATGGTTGTACGGGAAATAATAGATATATAACTTGGTGGGCCTAGTATTTGCGTTTTTTGTGGATATAATCGCCGGCGCCACCAAAAGTGGTTGAATAGTGTCCAATAGCAATTTCGACGGGTTACCCTCCTGTCGTATATCGGGTCAATTGTCGCCATGTCACCGCAGTCCCTGTCCCAGGCTACCGAAGCCATCCCTGTTTCCCCGCCAGTGCTGGTGCTGGAGGATGAGCAGCCGGTAGAAACCAGCCAGTCCACCAATACCCAGCTGAATGAGCGACACAATCGCCGCACCCGCCGCGATGAATGGCTGCTGGACATCTTTGCCATGAACAGCTTTTCGTGGGTGATTGCAATTCCTATCGAGCTGCTGCTGGCGGGGATGAGCTGGCGTGAGCATATTCAGGTGCGCTTGCTGGCGGTGGTGTTCAACACCGTGATTGCACGCCCGTTCAGTATCTATCGCAACTGGGTGGTGGAGCGCTTTGGTCGCGGCGGCAGTTTGCACAACTATGCGGTGGACACCTTCGTGTTCCTCAGCTTCCAGCTGCCGCTGTACACCCTGAACATGATCCTCGGGGGGGCTTCCGCCGGCGAGATCGCGACGGCGTGTATCACCTTTGTAATGATTGCCGGTGCGCTTGGCCGCCCCTATGGGGTTTACCTCGACTGCTTGCGCCGCTTGTGGCTGAATAGGCGCCCGGCGGCGGATACGGCGTCTGCCAGCTGATTCGCCTTCAACACCAATCGCGTAGCGCGGAGTAACCCGGGTATGCACACTAAACCTATCGAAAACAACGGCATACAGGGCGGTGCTCCGGCGATCGGTATTATTGCCGGCACCGCAACCGATACGCGCTTCGGACTCGATTTCCTCGCCGCCCGACAGGTGCCGGGGATCGGCCTTGCCATTTCCGCCTCACCACAGGCCCAGACCCAGCTACAGGCACTGGGGCGGGACGAGTTGACTCGCCAGCTGATCGATGCGATTGCGCGCCTGGAGAACGCCGGTGCCAGCGCGGCGATGATCTACTGCAACTCGCTTTCCGGCGCGGTGGATATGACCGCGGTGCGCGCGGCAGTGCCCATTCCTGTGATTTCGCCACTGGACGTGTATGCGGAGCTGACCCAGCGCTACCGCAACTTTGGCCTGCTGGCAGCCAACTGCCAGAGCTGTGCCAATATCGAGCGCGAGATTCTGGCCGGCAACCCCTCTGCCAAGGTGATCGGTATCGGCAATCTGCAGATTGTGGAAGATATCGAGGACGGCATGCCGGCGAGCATGATTGTGCAGCAGCACGCGCTGGACGACCTGGCTGCGGCGCTGGTGAAGAGCGGCGTGCAAATTCTTATCCTCGGATGCACCCATTTCGACTACTTTTATGAAGAGCTGCTTTTGCACTGTGACGGGATTCGGCTATTTCTGCCTTCGGAGCGGATGCTCGCAATCCTGCAGGAAAGAGTCGTTCAGGCAGCCTGAATTTTGTGCGATCCAGTTGGTACGGGTGTTTATTTGCGCCGTGTGCCACATTTTTACACTGTATTTTCTGCCAAATGGCGTAAAATAGTCTTGTTCGCACCCTGAGGTTGGGGTATTAATCGCGCGAACAAGCGTGCATTCACGCTCGAATAATATCGGAATGGCCGCCCGGCGTTATACGCCGGTGCCTGTAGTATGCAGGCGAAGCCATCCGACCGGGTCGCAGGAATGACCTGGCACATAAATTGGTTTTCAAGGATGAATACAGCCATGACCTTTCACGGCTCCGTCGGTCGTTCCCTGTTCCGTTTCCCCGCTATAGGTGTGTCAGTGCCTTCGTTGAAGGCTCCTGCAGTGCTTGTTGTGCTGGCCGGATTCTCATTACCTGCATCCGCATTCCCGGGCGAGTCATTGCTTGTGGACACCCAGGTTCCCTTTTTCTGGGTACTCCTTCTGGTAGTGTCCACGGCGGTATGCGCCTTTGGCTGGACCGTAGCGCGCGCCAAGACCCGCGCAGCGTTAGACGCCGGAGCGGCTCAGGCCACTGACCTGCAGGCGGAAAACGCCAAGCTGTTCCGGCAGGTACAGTCCCGGGTGCACGAGCTGATGACTCGGGACAAGTTGCTCGAAGAGGCCAAAGCAGAGGCGGAGCAGATGCGCGAGGAGCACTGCGACTTTCTCTCGATCACCGGCCACCGCATGCGCAAGCCACTGGAAACCCTCGTGAGCACGGTGAACCTGCTCGCGCGCGGGACCGATGGCGAAGTTCGCCAGCTGGCGGAAGCGGCAATGGGGCAGTGTCGGGAATTGCGCGGCAGCATTGAAGATATCCAGCGCGCGGGGCAGATTGCCGCTCAGGGCATGCCCGCCGCCACGGCGCGGGAAACAGTGCAGCGAGAGCTGGAAATCCTGCTGATCGAAAACGACACCCATCCGTCACTGCGCAGCCGCCTGGAAGCGCGCGGTCACCGGGTGCGCCGGGAAACGAATGGTGTGGATGGCGCCGATGCGGCCTTGCGCGGTAAGTTCGACCTGGTACTGGTCGATGTACGGCTACCGTTGATCGACGGAGTGGAAACGGCGCGCAAGATTCGGGGTGACTTCGGCAATACGGACTTGCTGATCTTCGGCATGCTGCCAGATCTGCGCAAGGGCGACCGGGAACGCTATATGGAGCGCGGCCTGACTGGAATACTGCCGCTTCCGGCCAGTGATCCCCAGTTGTTGCAGTTGCTGAGCTGGGTAGAGCAGAAAACCCGCGACTCGGCACCGGCCAGCAAGCCCGCGCGTGCGGCAAAGGTGCTGAACCCCAGTACCCTGGAGCGCCAGCGCGATACGCTCGGCCACCTGGCTTTTGCGGAACTTCTGGGTGATCGCCTCGCCAATATGCCGAAGAAGATTACCGCCTTCACCAGCTCACTGACTGGCCGCCACTGGCTCGATGCCCAGCACCAGGCCCAGGCCATTGCTGCAGAGGCGGAGAGCGTTGGCCTTGAGGTCGTGGCCAGCCGGCTCAAAGCGCTGTCGGCGCGCCTGTCCATCGACGGTGAGCGGGATTACTGTCGGCACCAGCGCACCGAGATCCTGGGGTTGATGCGCACCTCTATCCAGCAGTTGAAGTCCTGGCGGGAGAAAAATGTTCACACGGAGTGGGCCCTGAGATAAACACCGTAGTTGCCGCGGCAGGGGGAGGCAGCACAGCGTTATCTTTCCTGCGGTTTGCGCATACACTAACGGCTGAATTTTAGAACGGAACCTTTAGCCCATGTCTGAGCAGTATCCCGCCCCACAACAGGTTGAGCGCGAGCGCTCGGCCCGCGATATCGCCACTCTGGTGTACCTGATCCAGGCGATCAGCCTGTTTACCGCCGTACCATTTTTTGTCGGTGTGCTGATCAATTATGTAAAGCGCGGGGATGTGCGCGGCACGCTGGCGGAATCCCACTTCCGCTGGCAAATCCGTACCTTCTGGTACAGCCTGCTGTGGTTTGTGGTGGGCTGGGCCACGGTGTGGATTCTTGTGGGTTTCGTGGTCTGGGGCATCAGCTGGGTATGGATGGTCTACCGCGTGATTCGCGGCTGGCTGGCCCTTTCGGACAACCGCCCGGCCTATGCCTAGGCCTGGCCGGGCAATGCAGGAATCAGGAAATTGAGGTAAAGCCGGTAAACGGTGAGAGGAAGGTAGGCGAAAAATTGATGAGAGAAATGTGAGCGGCCATGTGGCCGCTCTTTTTTTGCCTGTCGAAGGCCGGTTCCACAGGGCTCAGAAACCACCCATCAGGGCCAGTACAAACAGGTCGGCCGGTAGCTGCTGGCCATTGACCTCCAGGTTACCGCGGTCCAGCTGCAAGTGCATGCTGAGCAGTCCGTTATTTTCCTTGAGGAAACCGTACTGCTTGAGCGCGCTCGCCTGCATGATCAGCGGTGACTGCATCAGCGCCTGCTCGGCGGCGGTGATATTGGCGGTACCATTCAGGTTGTCGAGCCAGAACAGCTTGTCATTCTTGACCTGCCGGCTTCCCGGCATCCCCTTCCAGTCCACATCCATCTGCAGCTGCATCGGGCCGTTGGCACTTTCGATATCCAATTGCTGTTGCATTTTCAGCGGGCGATGGAATACCTGCGGCCAGCTGCGCTCGGCCGCCGGGGTGAGCAGGGCGGTGTACAGGTAGTGGTGCAGGTCGTCGTAGCTGATTGCGGGCAGGTTGATCTGCTGGGTCAGTGTGCGCGCGGGCGTCGAGGACTGGATCTCTGGCAGTTTGATGGAGGTCTTTACGTTCAGGGTGCGAGCGGCCACCAGCTCGCCGGTGTAGTCGACCTCCACATCACGCAGCTCCAGCGGGCCAGAATCGTTGTTGGCACGCACCAGTGGCAGTTTCGCGTGCAGGGTGCCGGCGCCGCTGGGCGCGAGCTGGAAGTCGCCCTTGGCGGACTGCAGGTACAGGGATTCGCGGTGGCCGTCCATGCGCACGAATTCGCCCAGCTCGAATTGGCTGCCCTGTTGTTGTCCCTGGTAGTCGGTCACCAGCTGGATACGCGCGCCGTCAAACTGGATCTGCTGGTCTGCCTCGTTGCGGTCGATGGGGAGCAGGTGCAGGGTGTTGGTCACACGATCGTTGGTGCCGACGAGAGTCTCCACGATCACGGGGCTGTCTTCCAGCTCCGTGCCAATGGGACCGTAGAAGGCTTCCAGCTGGCGTCGCAGAGCCGGCTCCAGCTCTTTACCGGTGAGGCGGGTTTCACCGTAGATCACGCCGACACGGGGGCCGCTGCGGGTGAACAGCACCGGGCCATGCTGGATGTCGGTGTAGGTCTCGGAGGCGCCATCCTTACCCTTGAGGCGGGTCAGGGCCTCGGCGCCGAACCAGCCGCGCTGGTAACCGGTGAGCTCGATATTGGGCTGGTTGGCCAGCTGTTGCTGTAACACTTCCTCGACCTTGGGGCCGATCAGGCGCGGGGCAATGAGGGCCACCAGCAGCAACAGGGTGGAGAAGGCGATCAGGATAAAACGTAAGGCTTTCATGCGGTCAAATTTCAGACGTTTGAATCGAAGCGCCCGATGGTAGCAGATCGGGCTGCGAGCCGTGACCGCAATTCATCTCAATCCCCTTCGATGACCCCGCATTCACCAGCAATCGCGCGGGCGACCTTGGAGCCACTTTCACGACCAAGCGCCCGGGAGATAAAGTTTCCGGCCTTGGCCAGGCGGGCGAGGTCGATACCGGTGTGGATGCCGAGCCCATCCAGCATATACAGCACGTCTTCACTGGCCACATTGCCGGAGGCGCCCCGGGCATAGGGGCAGCCGCCGAGCCCGGCAACCGCGGAATCCACCACCTTGATTCCGGCCTGCAGGGCCGCGTAAATGTTCGCCAGGGCCTGCCCATAGGTATCGTGGAAGTGTACCGCGAGTTTTTCCATGGGTACCTGCTGTGCCACCGTCTCGATCATATAGCGGGCTTTTTCCGGAGTGCCGACACCGATGGTGTCGCCAAGGCTGATTTCATAGCAGCCCATATCCAGCAGTGCTCTGCTCACTTCGGCGACTTTCTGTGGCTTGATCTCTCCCTCGTAGGGGCAGCCAAGTACGCAGGAAACGTAACCGCGCACCGGAATGCCGTCGGCCCGGGCCTGCTCCGCCAGCGGGCGGAAGCGTTCCAGGCTCTCTTCAATGGAGCAGTTGATGTTTTTGCGGGTGAAGCTTTCCGACGCCGCTCCGAACACCGCCACCTCGTCGGCCCCGGCGTCGCGGGCGCGTTCGTAGCCGAACATATTGGGGGTGAGTGCACTGTAAACAACGCCGGGTGCGCGCTGGATGCCGGCGAGTACTTCTTCGCTGGACGCCATCTGCGGCACCCATTTGGGGCTGACGAAGCTGCCGGCCTCAATCACTTGCAGGCCGCTTTCACTGAGCAGGTCGATCAGCTGGACCCGCGTAGCCACGGAGATGGGCTGCTTTTCATTTTGCAGGCCATCGCGCGGGCCCACTTCGACAATTTTCACGCGATCTGGCAGGGACATGCTCAGGCCTCTTTTGTTTCTGCGGCTTCGGCGGTGAAGTCGATCAGCAGGCTGCCACCATCCACCAGTTCACCGGTGGCGCAGAAGAACTGGTCGACGATACCGTCTGCGGGTGCGCGCAAGGTGTGCTCCATTTTCATGGCTTCCATCACCAGCAGTGGCTGATCCCGTTTCACCCTGGTACCGGGCTCGGCGAGCAGGGTCACAATGGTGCCGTTCATGGGCGCTTCCAGTCCGTGGCCGGCTTCACTGGCTTCGCCGGTGTCCGGTGGCAGGATCCTGAAATCCACCTGTTCGCCGCTGATGAATACTGAGCCTTCATCGCCGCGGGAGACGCTGGTGTAATTCACCCGGCGGCCGTCGAGGATCGCCACGCTCTGCCCGTGGGGGCAATTGATCGTTCCGCTCTGGGCGTCGATGGCGGCGTCGCAGCGCCACTGCAGGCTGTCGCTATCGCCGGAAAAATGAATTTCGATTTCGCGACCGTGTACTTCCACCCTGCGGCTACGCCACAGGGTCAATCCATTGCGCCAGTTGTTGCCGCTGTGCCACGGCGAGAAGGGGTCGGCCCTCGGGGCGCTGCGATGCTGCGCGCGGGTTTCGCCGTGATGCAGGAACGCGGCAATACCGGCACATTGCTGTGAGCGCAGTTGCTGTTCCTGCTGCAGAATTTCCTGTTCGTGGTCTTCGATAAAGTGAGTGGTCACACGGCCATTCACAAATGCGGTGTGATTGACCACCCGGCGAAGGAATTCGATATTGTGGCGCAGGCCGGCGATCTGGTACTTCTGCAGCGCGCGGTCGAGCTTGCCGAGCGCTTCGCGGCGGTTGCGGCCATGCACGATCAATTTCGAAATCATCGGGTCGTAGTGCACGCTGATCTCGTCGCCGGTCTGTACGCCGGTGTCCACACGCACGGACTTGTCTTCGCGCGGGGGCTGGTGACGCAACAGTTTCCCGGTCGCGGGCAGGAAGTCGTTGTCCGGATCTTCCGCATAAATACGCACTTCAAATGCGTGGCCGATAATGTGCAGGTCGTCTTGCTCCAGTGGCAGCGGTTCACCGGCGCCCACGGCCAGCTGCCACGCCACCAGGTCCTGGCCGGTGATCATTTCAGTCACCGGGTGCTCCACCTGCAGCCGGGTGTTCATTTCCATAAAGTAGAAGGCACCGCTGGCATCCAGCAGAAATTCCACGGTGCCGGCGCCCACATAGCCGATGGCGTGCGCGGCGCGCAGGGCCGCCTCGCCCATTTTCTTGCGGGTCTCAGTGGAGAGCCCGGGCGCTGGTGCCTCTTCCACCACTTTCTGGTGACGGCGCTGTACCGAGCAGTCGCGCTCGAACAGGTAAACGCCGTTGCCCTGTTTGTCACAGAACACCTGGATTTCCACGTGACGGGGATTGACCACGTAGCGTTCGATCAGCATCACATCGTCGCTGAACGCGTTCTGCGATTCGCGTTTGGCGGCATCCAGAGCTGCGTGGAAGTCTTCCGGCTTGTCGACGCGGCGCATGCCTTTACCGCCACCACCGGCGGCGGCTTTGAGCAGTACGGGGTAGCCGATGCGGTTGGCGTGCCCTTCGAGAATGCCGGGATCCTGGTTGGTGCCATGGTAACCGGGTACCAGCGGAACTTTGGCTTCTTCCATGATGCGCTTGGCGGCGGACTTGGAGCCCATGGCCTCGATAGCGCCAGCGGGTGGGCCGACGAAGATGATGCCGGCTTCTTCACAGGCGCGGCAGAAGTGGGCGTTTTCCGATAGGAATCCATAGCCGGGGTGAATGGCGTCGGCGCCGGTCTGCTTGGCAGCGGCGAGGACCTTGTCGATGTCCAGGTAGGATTCTTTGGCCGGCGCAGGGCCGAGGCGGACGGCTTCGTCGGCCTGCTGGACGTGCAGGGCGTTGGCGTCTGCGTCTGAATAGACCGCAACGGTGGCGACGCCGAGACGGCGCGCAGTGCGGATAATACGGCAGGCAATTTCGCCGCGGTTGGCGATCAGCAGTTTGCGAATCATAGCTGGCTCTGTGTTTCGTGCTCTGATTTGAGTCTGTGGCGGCCGATCACCGGGCGGAAGTTTTCAGGACCGCTGTGAATACATCCCTGTACGCTTCGTCGGCAACATCCCTGTTGCCGACGATCCTGAAAACTCCCACCCGGCGCCCGGCCTTCGGATTAAATTTCAGTTCTTCGTAAGCTTCGCTTTGGCTTAATTAATCTTCGCTGGTATTCATCCAGCTCGGAGCGCGCTTCTCCAGAAACGCGCTCAACCCTTCCTGCCCTTCCGGGGAAACCCGAACTGCGGCAATCAATGCGCTGGTCTGTCCCTGCAGTTCCTCATTAATCACACGGTTGGACATGGACATCGCCAATTGCTTGGCCATGGTGACGGCGTTGGGGCCGTTGTCGACAATACTGTTCACCAGTTTCTGTACCGTCAGATCCAGTTCACCTTCCGGAACCACCTCCGAGACCAGACCGATTTGCTGCGCGCACTCGGCGGAGAAGCGCTCGGCGGTGACGAAGTAGCGGCGCGCCTGGCGTGTGCCGATGGCATTGATCACGTAAGGGCTGATGGTGGCGGGTAACAGGCCGATTTTTACTTCGCTCAGGCAAAAGCTTGCGCGCTCGGAGGCGACCGCGATGTCGCAGCAGCTGACCAGACCTACGGCGCCGCCAAATGCGGCACCCTGCACCCGCGCGATGGTGGGCGCAGGAAACTGGTCGAGCTTGTGCAGCATGGCTGCGAGGGCGGCGGCGTCTTGACGATTCTGCTCTTCGCTGTAGTCCGCCATGCGCTTCATCCAGTTGAGATCGGCACCGGCGGAGAAGTTTTTTCCGTTGGAGGCAAGAATCAGCGCACGCACACCGCCACTGCGGGCGAGGTTGTCGAAGGTCTCGCCGAGCTGGCGAATCAGGTCGTCGTCGAAGGCGTTGTGAATTTCCGGACGGTTCAGGGTAACCGTCGCGACGCCTTCGCTATCGATTTCGCACAGCATTTTTTCGGTCATGGTGATTCCTTAAATTTGGCAATAGCTACGAAGTCGGAAAGGTTCTGGTGCCGGTATTTGTTTGCTGGACCTTCAAAAACATGGATGTTTTTGCAGAGCCCCCAGGGATGGGTTTACGGCGTGTCCAGCAAACAAATACCGGCAGCAGGACCCGCACCATACTATCCCCGTGCACAGAACTACATTCGGAAGACCCCGAACTTGGTCTCCTCCGGCTCCTTGTGCGTCGCAGCCGCAAGGCATAATCCCAGCACGGTACGGGTGTCTTTCGGATCGATCACCCCGTCGTCCCACAGGCGCGCAGAGGCGTAATAGGGGTGTCCCTGGTGTTCGTAGTCGTCGATGATCGGCTGCTTGAACTTTGCGATTTCTTCTTCGCTCCAGTCCTCGCCGTTGGCCGTCATCTGGTCTTTCTTCACCTGCGCCAGCACGCCCGCCGCCTGCTCGCCGCCCATCACGGAGATGCGCGCGTTGGGCCACATAAACAGGAAGTTGGGATCGTAGGCGCGGCCGCACATACCGTAGTTGCCGGCACCGAAAGAACCGCCGATCAGAATGGTGATCTTCGGTACCTTGGCGGTGGCAACCGCAGTCACCATCTTCGCGCCGTGCTTGGCAATGCCGCCGGCTTCGTACTGCTTGCCCACCATAAAGCCGGTGATGTTCTGCAGGAACACCAGCGGGATATTGCGCTGCGCGCACAGCTCGATAAAGTGCGCGCCTTTCTGCGCACTCTCGGCAAACAGGATGCCGTTGTTGGCCACGATGCCCACCGGGTAGCCATGAATCCGCGCGAAACCGGTCACCAGGGTGGTGCCATACATCGCCTTGAATTCATCGAACTCAGAGCCATCCACAACACGTGCAATAATCTCGCGCACGTCGAACGGCTGGCGGGCATCCTTCGGCACCACGCCGTAAATGTCTTCCGGCGGGTAAATCGGCTCGATCGGCTTTTGTATATCCAGTCCCGGGTTCTTGACCCGGTTCAGGCGCGCAACGGAGTTGCGGGCAATCTCCAGCGCGTGGGTATCGTTATTGGCAAAGTGGTCCGAGACCCCGGACGTCTTGCAGTGCACCTCCGCACCGCCCAGCTCCTCTGCGGAAACCTCTTCACCAGTCGCCGCCTTCACCAGTGGCGGACCGGCAAGGAAAATCGTCGCCTGCTCCTTCACCATGATGGACTCATCCGCCATCGCCGGCACATACGCACCGCCGGCAGTACAGCTGCCCATCACCACCGCAATCTGCGGAATATTTTTCGCAGACAGGTTGGCCTGGTTGAAGAAGATACGGCCGAAGTGTTCACGATCCGGGAACACATCGTCCTGGCGCGGCAGGTTGGCACCGCCGGAATCCACCAGATAAATACACGGCAGATTGTTCTGCTCGGCAATTGCCTGCGCGCGCAGGTGCTTCTTCACCGTCAGCGGATAGTAGGTGCCACCCTTCACCGTCGCATCGTTCGCCACAATCACACAGGGCTGTCCGGCCACGGTGCCGATACCGGTAAGAATACCGGCCGCCGGTACATCTTCGCCGTACACGTCGTGCGCCGCCAGCTGGGAGAACTCCAGGAAGGGACTGCCCGGATCGAGCAGGGTGTCGATGCGGTCGCGGGGCAGCAGTTTGCCGCGGGAAACATGCTTCTCCCGTGCGCGCTCGCTGCCGCCTTTGGCGATGGTTTCCAGCTTGTCCCGCAGGTCGTCGACGATCTTCTGCATCTGTTCGCGGTTTTCCGCAAAGGCGGGATCGCGGGGATTAATCTTGCTTTGAATCTGATTCATAAAATCTTACGAAGTTGATTCGCGCTCAGCGCTCAAAAGTGAAGGCGCTGATGCCGGTATTGGTTTGCAGGACCTTCTAAAACAGGGATGTTTTAGAAGAGCCCCCATGGATGGGTTCACGGCGTGTCCTGCAAACCAATACCGGCAGCAGGGCCGCCACGGAACTTGCAGCGAAGCTCACGCGGACCCACATCTGAACTTAGCGAGTCTCGTTAAACAGCTCGCGCCCGATCAGCATACGACGGATCTCGGAAGTGCCTGCGCCAATTTCATACAGCTTGGCATCGCGCAGCAGGCGGCCGGTGGCGTACTCGTTGATATAACCATTGCCGCCGAGGGTCTGGATCGCCTGCAGCGCCATCTGCGTTGCGCGCTCCGCAGTAAACAGGATTACCGCCGCAGAATCCTTGCGTGAATCCTCACCGCGGTCACAGGCGCGGGCCACCGCATACAGATACGCACGGCTCGCATTCAGATCCGCATACATATCTGCAATCTTGCCCTGCATCAGCTGGAACTCGCCGATTGCCTTGCCGAACTGCTTGCGGTCGTGGATATACGGCACGACGACATCCAGGCATGCCTGCATAATGCCCACCGGGCCTCCAGACAAGATCGTGCGCTCGTAATCCAGGCCGCTCATCAGCACGCGCACGCCGCCATTCAGCTGGCCCAGAATATTTTCTTCCGGCACCTCGCAGTCCTCGAACACCAGCTCACAGGTGTTGGAGCCGCGCATGCCCAGCTTGTCCAGCTTCTGCGCCTGGGAGAAACCTTTGAAACCACGCTCGACAATAAACGCGGTAATACCGCCAGAGCTGACACCCGGCTCGGTGCGCGCATAGATCACATAAGTGTCCGCATCCGGACCGTTGGTGATCCACATCTTGTTGCCGTTCAGAATAAAACGGTCGCCTTTTTTCTCCGCCTTAAGCTGCAGGCTCACTACATCGGATCCGGAGTTCGGCTCGCTCATCGCCAGCGCACCCACATGCTCACCGGAGCACAGCTTTGGCAGATACTTCATCTTTTGCTCATGGGTGCCATTCTTGTGGATCTGGTTTACACACAGGTTCGAGTGCGCGCCATAGGAAAGGCCGACAGAGGCGGAGGCACGAGAGATTTCCTCCATCGCCACCGCGTGAGCCAGGTAGCCCATATTCGTGCCGCCGTACTCCTCATCCACGGTCATACCCAGCAGGCCCAGCTCGCCGAACTTTTTCCACATATCGGCGGGGAACAGGTTTTCTTCATCAATCTGCGCCGCGCGCGGGGCCAGTTCTGCCTGACAGAACTTGTAGACCATATCGCGCAGCATATCGATGTCTTCACCGAGGCCGAAGTTGAGAGTGGGGTAAGGAGTATTCATGGCGTGCTCCGCTTTGAATCAGTCAGAGAGTTTGAAATTGTGGATGTTCAAGCTGTTGGTTAATCGGTCTGTTGTTTCAGCGCCGCCCGGGTGCGGGCGGTGGCCTCGTCCAGCTGGGACAGGACCTTCTCGATATCCCGCTGCTGTTGCAGCAATTGCTGGCGCTTGGAATCGATGCGTTCGAGGAGGCGGTTGAGCTGCTCGACATTGCCGTGGGCCGGGTCGTACATGTCGATGATTTCGCGGCTCTCGTCCAGCGAGAAGCCGAGACGCTTGCCGCGCAGGATCAGTTTCAGACGCACCCGGTCTTCCGGGGTATATACCCTTGTCTGGCCACGACGCTCGGGGCTCATCAGTCCCTTGTCTTCGTAAAAGCGGATAGTCCGGGTAGTAATCCCGAATTCCTGGGCCAGCTCGGAGATGCTGTAACTGTCGGCGGTGGTGCTGCTCATGGGGCCATTCCTCAGATCTGCCCGAAGTCTAGTTGACGTTTACGTTAACGTAAACGTCAATCTGGGCCGAATTGTGACCAAAACCTGAGAAATGGTTCTTCTATGATGGCGGAGAGGCCCTGTCCGGCGCTGATCGCCGGACAGGAGAGGCGGTGGAGGGGGGTTACTGATTGCTCGGTAGCATTTCTGTGGCCAGATACTTACGGTAGTAAGCGCTCGCCAGCAGCTGCTTTGCTTCCTCGATATCCGGCGCGAAGTAGCGGTCCTTGTCGTAGAAAGGGACGCGCTCACGCAGCGCAGCCTTCGCGCTTTCCAGTTTCTCTGTGGTTTTCAGTGGGGCGCGGAAGTCCAGGCCCTGGCAGGCGGCCAGCAATTCCACCGCGAGAATGCCACAGGTATTGTCGGCCATGTCGCGCAGGCGGCGTCCCGCGAAGGTGGCCATAGAAACATGGTCTTCCTGGTTGGCGGACGTCGGCAGGGAATCCACGCTGGCCGGGTGCGCCAGGGATTTGTTCTCACTGGCCAGGGCCGCGCCGGTGACCTGGGCGATCATGAAGCCGGAGTTGACCCCGCCATTGTCCACCAGGAAGGGCGGCAGGCCGGACAGGTTGGAGTCGATCAGCAGGGCCATGCGGCGCTCGGACAGGGAGCCGATTTCCGCGATCGCCAGTGCCAGGTTGTCGGCCACCATCGCCACCGGTTCCGCGTGGAAGTTACCGCCGGAAATAATGTCGGAATTTTCCGGGTTTTCAGTGTCGGTAAACACCAACGGGTTGTCGGACACGCCGTTGGCTTCCGCCAGCAACACTTCAGAGGCAAAGCGGATCTGTTGCAGGCAGGCACCCATGACCTGGGGCTGGCAGCGTAGTGAATAGGGATCCTGTACTTTTTCGCAGTCTTCGTGGGACGCGCCAATTTCGCTGTGATCACCGAGCAGGTTGCGGTAGCTTCCGGCTACATCCCGCTGGGCCTGCTGGCCGCGGGCGGCGTGGATGCGATCGTCGAACGGGCGGCGCGAGCCCTTGGCGGCTTCCAGGGTTAGGGAGCCGGTCACTACCGCACCGGCGAACAGGTCTTCGGCGGAGAACAGGCCCTGTAGCGCAAAGGCGGTGGATGCCTGGGTGCCGTTCAGCAGTGCCAGACCTTCCTTTGGCGCCAGTACCAGCGGGCGCATTTCCGCAAAGCGCAGGCCTTCGGCAGCGGACTTGCGCTCGCCATTGATAAAGCATTCGCCCTCACCCAGCAGTACCACGCTCATGTGCGCCAGCGGCGCCAGGTCGCCGGACGCGCCCACGGAACCTTTCTCCGGGATCGCCGGGTAGACACCGGCGTTGACCAGTTTGATCAGCGCTTCGATCACTTCCAGGCGGATGCCGGAAAACCCGCGGGCCAGGGAGTTGATCTTCAGCACCATTAGCAGGCGCACGGTGTCTTCACTCATGAAGTTGCCGGTGCCGGCGGCGTGCGACAGTACGATGGCGCGCTGCAGGGTTTCCAGGTCTTTCTTTTCGATACGGGTGTTCGCCAGCAGGCCGAATCCGGTATTGATGCCATACACGGTGCGGCCCTGTTCCAGCACATCGGCCACGGTTTTGGCGGATGCTTCGATCGCCGCGTGTGCGTCACTGTTGAGGCTCAGTCGCACCGGTTCGCGGGCGACGCGGCGCAGTTGTTCCAGGCTCAGTTGCCCGGGAGTAATGTCCAGTTGGTACATAATTTTTTCACCGAAATGAGGTTTACATCCGCCATGCCGGTTGTGCACGGCATGGCGGGAAGGAATTTGGAACCGTTGCGAATCAGTCTTTCAGCATGGGCAGGTCGAGGCCCTGCTCGCGCGCACAGTTTTTGGCAATGTCGTAGCCCGCATCCGCGTGGCGCATGACGCCGGTGGCAGGGTCGTTCCACAGTACGCGACCGATGCGCTTGGCGGCGGCCTCGGTACCGTCGCACACAATGACCACGCCGGAGTGCTGGGAGAAGCCCATGCCGACGCCGCCGCCGTGGTGCAGGGAAACCCATGTGGCGCCGCTGGCGGTATTCAGCAGCGCGTTCAGCAGTGGCCAGTCGGAGACGGCATCACTGCCGTCGAGCATGGATTCGGTTTCGCGGTTGGGGCTGGCGACGGAGCCTGAGTCGAGGTGGTCGCGGCCGATCACCACCGGGGCTTCCAGTTCGCCGTTGGCGACCATCTCATTGAAGGCCTGTGCCAGGCGCGCGCGGTCTTTCAGGCCAACCCAGCAGATACGCGCGGGCAGGCCCTGGAACTGGATGCGCTCGCGCGCCATGTCCAGCCAGTTGTGCAGCTGCGGGTTGTCCGGGATCAGTTCCTTTACCTTGGCGTCGGTCTTGTAGATGTCTTCCGGGTTGCCGGACAGCGCCGCCCAGCGGAAGGGACCGATGCCTTCGCAGAACAGCGGGCGGATGTACGCCGGTACGAAGCCGGGGAAGTCGAAGGCGTTTTCCACGCCCACTTCGAACGCCATCTGACGGATGTTGTTGCCGTAGTCGAGGGTGGCGGCGCCGCGCTCTTGCAGTGCCAGCATGGCCTGTACCTGGATACCCATGGACTTCTTGGCCTCACGCACTACAAGTGCCTCATCCTGTTTGCGCATTTCGGCGGCCTGGGCCATGGTCCAGCCTTTCGGCAGGTAACCGTTCAGCGGATCGTGGGCGGAGGTCTGGTCGGTAACACAGTCCGGCAGGATGCCGCGCTCGACGATTTCCGGGAACACGTCGGCGGCGTTGCCCAGCAGGCCGACGGAGATGGCTTCACCTTTTTCCATCGCTTCGTTGATCATTGCCAGCGCTTCGTCGAGGCTGGTGGCTTTCTTGTCTACGTAGCCGGTGCGCAGGCGGAAGTCGATGCGGGTTTCGTCGCACTCGACGGCGATCATGCAGAAACCGGCCATGGTGGCGGCCAGTGGCTGGGCGCCGCCCATGCCGCCGAGGCCACCGGTGAGTACCCATTTGCCTTTGGCTTCGCCGTCGAAGTGTTTACGCGCGACTGCGGCGAAGGTTTCGTAGGTGCCCTGGACGATGCCCTGGGAGCCGATGTAGATCCAGGAGCCGGCGGTCATCTGGCCGTACATGGCCAGGCCTTTTTTATCCAGCTCGTTGAAGTGTTCCCAGTTGGCCCAGTGGGGGACGAGGTTGGAGTTGGCGATAAGGACGCGGGGGGCGTCGGCGTGGGTTTTGAACACGCCCACCGGTTTGCCGGACTGGACCAATAAAGTTTCGTCGTCCTCTAAACGTTTCAGCACTTCGACGATTTTGTCGTAGCACTCCCAGTCGCGCGCGGCGCGGCCGATGCCGCCGTAGACAACCAGGTCTTCCGGGCGCTCGGCGACGTCCGGGTGCAGGTTGTTCATGAGCATGCGCAGGGGTGCTTCGGTAAGCCAGCTTTTGGCGTTCAGTTTGGTGCCGGTGGGTGCGGCAATCTTTCGGCTGGGGTCGTGGCGTTTATCGGTCATGGTTGCCTCGTCTATTTCCAAATTCTGTGGGTAACTTTGAATCGGATTTTTTGGTTGGGCTTTTGGCCCAGAGTTTTAAATCAAATTTGTGGCGGCGGGTTACCGGGTGAAAGTTTTTGAAACCGCTGTGAATACATCCCTGTACGCTGCGTCAGCGGCGTCCATGCCGCTGACGCTTTCAAAAACTTTCACCCGGCACCCCGCCTTCAATTCATACTTCTGTGCTTCGAATCCCGTCATCCCGGTAGCGGAGACGGGGCTAAAACCTAAGTTGCGCGCCCAGCCGGTATCGGTTTCCCGGGTGCACCAGTCGCGCAAAGCTGACTGTGCCGGTGCGGCTTTTGGTGCGGCGCCAGATCTGTAGGCAGGCAGAGCCTGTTTTGACTTCCAATGCCTTGCCTACCGACTCGTCCGCAGCAATCGCTTCGACCGTGGTGTCCACTTCCGTGAGCGGTGCCACGCGGGTCAGGTATTCGTTGGGCGTGGTCGCGCTGAAGTCCTGGCGCAGGTATTCCGGCACCAGTGTGGGGTTGGTATAGCGTTCCTCGAACTGGATCGGCAGGCCGTTATCCAGGTGCACGATAATGGAGTGGTACACCGAGGCCCCTTCGGCCAGGCCGAGGGCGACGGCGACTTCGGTGCTGGCGGTGGTTTGCTCGAGTTTGAGGATGCGGTTGGCGTAACTGTGACCACGGGCTGCTACTTCGTCGGCTATGTTGCGTACTTCCAGCAGGGAGCCCGCGGGGACCGGTTCGGCGACGAAGGTACCCAGGCCCTGGGAGCGGACAAGGACGCCTTCATCGGTGAGTTCCGAGAGCGCCCGGCGGGCGGTCATGCGGCTGACGTTGAAGTCCTGGGCGAGCTGGTTTTCCGAAGGCACGCGGAAATGCGCCGGCCATTGGCCGGATTCGATCTGGGCGCGGATATGGGCCTTGATCGCGGCGTAGCGGGGCTGGCTGCCGGTCTCCGGGGGCGCTGTGTTTGAAACCTGACTACTCATACTTGTGTGGTCTTCGCCTGCTCGGGTAAAGTGCCTTTCCAGTTGTACATTCTTGTATATACAAGCTGGTCGATTGCGAAACTATGGATTCGAGACGGATTTCTGTCAAGAGTGAGAATCCGCGCCAAAACGTCCCAACAGGGCTATCGTTACAAATAACGCCAATTCAGTGAGCGACTATGACCGAACGCTGTGATCTGCTGATTACCAATGTCCACGCGGCCACCATGGATCCATCGCTGCCCGGTGCCTATGGCGCGGTGGAAGATGCTGCGGTGGCGGTGACGGGCAACAAGATTGTATGGATAGGCCCGCGCCAGGAGCTGCCCGAATGTACCGCCGATCAGGTTGTCGACGGCGAGGGCCAGTGGCTGACCCCCGGGCTGATCGATTGCCACACCCATCTGGTCTACGGTGGTCACCGTGCCGGCGAGTTCGCGCGTCGTCTCGGCGGCGAAAGTTATGAAGAAGTCGCCCGCGCCGGCGGCGGTATCCTCTCCACTGTGCGCTCCACGCGCGCCGCCAGTGCCGAAGATCTCTATCGCAAGGCGGAACCGCGCCTCAAGGCCCTGATGAGCGAGGGTGTCACCACCGTCGAGATCAAATCCGGCTATGGCCTGGAGCTGGACACCGAGCTGAAACAGCTGCGGGTCGCGCGCCGGCTCGCGCAGCACTATCCGGTGAACATCATTACCACTTGCCTGGCCGCCCACGCGCTGCCGCCGGAATACGATGGCCGCGCCGATGAATATATTGATCTGGTGTGCAATGAAATCCTGCCGGCCGTGGCCAGGGAGCAACTGGCCGATGCGGTAGATATGTTCTGTGAAACGATCGCTTTCTCGGTAGAGCAGTGCCGCAAGGTGATCGCAGCGGCACAGAAGCTTGACCTGCCGGTTAAGGTTCACGCCGAGCAGCTGGCTTCCACTGGTGCCACCCGCATGGCTGCCAATGCCGGTGCCCTGTCTGTGGAGCACATTGAATACATTACTGACGAAGACATTGCCGCCATGGCGGAAAACGGCACTGCCGCGGTACTCCTCCCGGGGGCTTTCTACACCTTGAAAGAAACCCGCGTGCCTCCTGTGGAAAAGCTCCGTGCAGCCGGCGTTCCCATCGCACTGTCCACTGATCTGAATCCCGGTAGCTGTCCGATTGCCTCACTGCGGCTGATGATGAATATGGGTTGTAACCTGTTTGGTCTCACCCCGGCGGAGGCCCTCGCAGGTGTCACGCGCTCCGCGGCGCGTGCCCTCGGCGTGTGCTGTTCGCGCGGGGTGCTGCACGCGGGCTTGCGCGCAGATATGGCCCTCTGGCCCATGGAAACACCGGACCAGCTCGCCTATGAAGTGGGCGCGCTGAAACCCGCAGATATCTTTGTTGGGGGACTACATGTTACAGCTGGCTGATATGCGTCTTTGGAGCGGACGCGTCGATAGTGAGGATGGCAAGGCCGGCAAGCGCTGGCACCAGGATATCGTACCGCTGCACCTCGACAGCCCCCCGGGGCTGGCGATTCTCGGCTTCGCGTCCGACGAGGGCGTGCGTCGCAACAAAGGGCGCATCGGCGCAGCGAAGGGGCCGCGCATTCTACGCCTGGCACTGGCGAACCTGCCCAAAACCTTCGGTGCACCGCTGTATGACGCGGGCAATGTACGGGTGGAAAAAGACGACCTGGAGTCCGGCCAGTCTATGCTGGGGGCACGTATTACCGACCTGATGACCGCCGGGCATTTTCCGCTGGTTCTCGGCGGTGGTCATGAGATCGCCTTCGGTAGTTATCAGGGAATTGCCCGCTGGATGCGCGAGCAGCAACGGGAAAAGACGCTCGGCATCATCAATTTCGATGCGCATCTCGACCTGCGCCTGCCGGCACCGAAAGGCTCATCGGGCACGCCGTTTTTTCAGATCGCCGAGCAGTGCGATGTTAATGGCCGCCCATTCAATTATCTGTGCGTGGGTGCCGCCGCCACCGCCAATACCCCGGCGCTGTACCACCGCGCCGAGGAGTTGGGGGCGCAGGTGATTTCCGACCGCGAAATCGTGCCCTGGCGGATCGAGCTGGTACAGAAACAGATCGCGGACTTTATCGAGCGGGTGGACTTCGTCTATCTCACCATCGACCTGGATGTGTTCCCGGCGGCGGTAATGCCTGCGGTTAGTGCCCCCGCAGGGCGTGGCGTGGCGTTTGAGCTGTTTGAGCCGCTGTTGGATACGGTCCTGGAGTCGAAAAAAGTGTGTCTGGCAGACATAGCTGAGTTCAATCCCTACTTTGATATCGAAGATCACGCCGCGCGCACTGCGGCGCGAGTGGTGTTTCAGATTGCCAACGGTATTAAAGGCTAGGGTTGTTCGGGGCTCAGGGAGACTGTCGTTCCGGCGGTGTCGACGGGGCCGGCTCTTCCGGCGGTAACTGACGAGGCGGTCGGCGGGCCTCCAGATAACGCTTGATATACGGCTTGTGGGTGTAAATCACATCATCCGGCAGGTGGTGCAGGTCGAAGAAGCGGTAGCCGTAGATTTCCCCGTCGCGGATGGTGACATGCTTTTCCTTCAGGCGCCCGCGGATGGCAATATTGATGATCCCCGAGCGCGGCACCTTGTTCACCTCCAGCACCTCAAAATCATCAATCTTGATATTCAGTTCCTCGTCCAGCTCCCGTCGCGCAGACTCCTCAAACGATTCATTCCGTTCCACCCAGCCCCCGGGCAGTGCCCACTTGTCCTGGTACGTATGGCGCACCAGTAACAGCTGGTTGTTGCGCTCCACGAAGTACACCATACCGACCACGAACTTGTCGGTAAGGGCATAGGAAATGTTCCAGCGCATTTTGGGCGGCAGTTTGCGATAGATCTCATACTTGAGGCCCGGGAATGCCACGAACGTCACAGCTACCAGCACAGCGAGGGCCAGTAGCAGAAGAACGGCTTTTTTCAAAAATGATCGCATGGGCCCGGAACTGCTTTCACTGCAAATAGGGAATCCGAATATCTAAGGTTAAAGTGTATCCGAGGCACGGCTGGGCTTTCGAGTACTCTGTCACCAAGGCGAGGTTTATCGCTAACAAGAGTGCACTAATTGGCACGCCGATAGTCAGACACAGACAATAACCAACAGTTTCACAGGGAAGTCTCCATGCCGCCATCAATCACCGTATTTAACTTGCACCAGAAGGTGCCGCTATTGATTGTCCTGGTTTTCGGGGCGTATATGTCGATAACTGCGCCAGCTATCGCGAACGCGGAGTCGATAACTCCGGAGCGACTGGAAGAGGCTGTCATCGATGCCGTCCAGCCGTTGGTGGAGAAACACCGGGTGCCAGGCATGGCTCTCGCCCTGACAATCGAGGGTGAGCCCTATTTTTTCAATCTGGGCGAGACGGCATTGGAGGGCGGTGAGCCGATCACGGAGCACACGCTGTTCGAAATAGGCTCGGTCAGCAAAACCTTCACCGCAACACTCGCGGCCTATGCCGAGGTAAAAGGGGCGCTGGACTTCAACGAGCCGGTGAGTGGCTACTTGCCCGCACTGCGGGGCACCGCGATGGACTCGGTCGCGGTGCTGAACCTGGCCACCCACACCGCCGGACATTTCCCGCTACAGGTGCCGGCGGAGGTGCGCAGTGAAGATGCGTTGCTCGAGTATCTCCGCAACTGGGACCCTCAATATGCGCCCGGCAGCAAGCGCACCTACGCCAACCCCGGCAGTGGCCTGTTGGGGGTGGTCGCCGCACGCAGTCTCAACCAGCCGTTCGCCAAAGCCATGCACGAATCCGTGTTTCGCGGGCTCGGACTCTCGCAGACCTTCGTGAAGGTTCCTGAGGATCAGATGGCCCATTATGCCGAGGGACACAACAGCAAGCACCAGCCGGTGCGGGTGAACATCGGCCTGCTGGGAGAGGAGGCCTATGGGGTGCGCTCCAGCGCCGCGGATCTTACCCGCTATCTCGCCGCGCAGATGGAGCTGGTCAAGGTTGCCCCGGCACTGCAGCAGGCGCTACAGACTACCCGCCAGGGCTTTTTCCGCACCGATTACTATGTGCAGGATATGGTGTGGGAGCAGTACGCGCTGCCATTGAAAAAGGACACCCTGCTCGCGGGCAATTCCCGTAACATGATCAGTGGCGATCGTCCGGTAACCGCAATCTCGCCACCGCTGCCGCCGCAGCGCAACGTGCTGATCAACAAAACCGGCTCCACCGGCGGTTTCTCCACCTACGTGGCATTTATCCCGGAAAAACAGTTTGCCTTTGTGCTGCTCGCCAACAAGTACTTCCCCAACGATGAGCGAGTAGCCATGCTCTACGGAATTCTTGAGGACATTTTGCCCGGTGTTGTTGCAAAGTAATGGGGTACTCGTAGTTAAATCGGCGGACGAGGTGTAGTCAGGGAATGGTTATGTTGATGATTATTGGCACGATGTGTGCGTCCGGTAGAAACATGCTTGCCGTAAAAGGCGGGAATGACTTAGGTAGTGCCGGGGAAAAGCCACATGCAAGAAGCAGCCGCAAAGATTATGCCGCGGGTTGATCGCCAGTTTATTGGCAAGGTTCACTCGGAAGTGCATGCAGGCACAGGCGTGTGCCTGGTCACTTGTGAATTCGATTTGGCCAGTTACCAGCCGGAGCTATTTGTCGAACTGGGTGTCGCCATGCCCGAGTCCATTGCGCGCTCGGTGCCCAAGCGGCAGGCGGAATTTCTCGCCGGGCGCTACGCCGCGGCGCTGGCACTGCAGCATCTCGCGCCGGTGCGACACCAGGATGTGCAGGTGGGTATCGGCGAAAAGCGCAATCCGCTGTGGCCCACAGGCGTGGTCGGCTCTATCTCCCATGTGGATGGCATGGCGGTATGTGCGGTAAGCCACACCGCGGACAAAGACTACCTGGGAATTGATGTGGAAGTGGTGATGTCCACCCGGGTCTGTCGAGAGGTGGCGAGAATCGTCTCTACCCGGCAGGAGCGGGAACTTCTCTGCGGCCTGGGACTGTCGGAACGGGTGGCGCTCACCCTGATCTTCTCTGCCAAGGAGAGCCTGTTCAAGGCGTTATACCCCTCCGTGCGCGATTACTTTGGCTTCGAGGTGGCCGAGGTTACTGAATTGCATCTTGAGGAGCAGACGCTGGTACTGACGCTGACCGAGCGCTTTGCCGCCGGGCACAAGTTGCCGCAGGATTACCAATGCCAGTTCACCCAAGGGGAGCACTGGATACAGTCGGTTACCTGTGGAAAATTCCATGGGCGCGCCAACCTGAAAGCGGTTCCCTGATCCATTTTCGTTCCTTGCTCTAATCAAATTTTCAATACCGCTGCCGTCACCCGTCGTGGGTGGCTGCAGTACTGTGCAACTTGTTGCATACACCCTGATGGGCGGCTAATGTGGGAAAGTAACCACATAATAAACAGAGCACAGCTCAAGGCGCCCCATGTCCACGTCAGAATCTTCAGTCTCTGCCAACCGTTCCGCTCCACAAGCGAGTCGTTTGCGTATAGGCCGCCGCTACCGCGCGGGCCGGCTCGACGGCCCCTACGATGCCATCGTTATCGGCTCCGGTATCGGCGGGCTCACGACTGCGGCACTGCTGAGCGCCGCAGGCAAAAAAGTGCTGGTGCTGGAGCAGCACTACACCGCCGGTGGCTTTACCCACGCATACGATCGCAACGGCTACGAATGGGATGTGGGTGTTCACTACATTGGCGATGTGGGTGGCCACCCCACCATGACCCGCAAGCTGTTCGATTTTATCTCCGGCGGTCAGCTGCAGTGGGCGCCGATGGACAGCACCTACGACCGTATCTGCCTGGGCCACCAGCAGTACGACCTGGTGGCGGGGCGCGATGCGTTTGTGGCGGAGCTCGCCCGTCGCTTTCCCGGTGAGAGGCCGGTCATTGAAGCCTATCTGGAGCGGGTGATGGCGGTGGCAAAGGCGATGCCGGTGATCACGCTCGAAAAGCTGTTTCCCGGCTGGTGCGAACCGCTATTCCGGCTGTACAAAAAACTGCGCTGGCCGGACTACCTCAACAAGACTACCTACCAGGCACTGCGAGAGCTCACCGACAATGAGGAGCTGATCGCCGTACTCACCGGGCAGTGGGGCGACAACGGTATGACGCCCAAAACCGGCAGCTTTATCATTCACGCTTTGATCGCCAAGCACTACCTGTACGGGGGGTATTACCCGGTGGGTGGGGCCAGCAGGATGGCGGAGACCATTATTCCGCAGATCCAGAAGTCCGGCGGTGAGGTGTTTACCTATGCCCGTGTAGATACTTTGTTACTGGATGGTGCGCGGGTTACCGGTGTGCGCATGGCGGACGGTACTGAAATCACCGCTCCGGCGGTTATTTCCAATGCGGGCGTATTCAATACGTTCGAAAAACTGTTGCCGCAAAGCGCCGCGAGTGCGGCCGGTTATCATCGCGCGCTGAAGGCGGTGAAGCCCTCCATGAGCCACCTCTGCCTTTACATCGGGTTGCGCAGCACCGCCGCGGAACTCAGGCTGCCGAAGACCAACTACTGGCTGTACCCGAGTGCAGACTACGAAGCGGACACCGCGGCGTTTTTGGGTGACCAGAATGCGGAGATCCCGCTGGTTTATATTTCGTTCCCGTCTGCCAAGGATCCGGATTTCGAGCGACGCTATCCGGGGCGTGCGACCATCGAGATTGTCGCACCGGCCAAATACGAATGGTTTGAACACTGGCAGCAGGAAACCTGGGGCAAGCGTGGGGAGGAGTACGAAGCGCTCAAGCAGCAGTTCAGTGAGCGCCTGCTGGAGCACCTCTTCAAGCACTTCCCCCAACTGCGTGGTCAGGTCGATTACTGTGAACTCTCCACGCCCCTTTCCACCCGGCATTTCTGCGAATACCGCCGCGGCGAAATCTACGGGCTGGATCACGATCCCGACCGGTTTGCCCAGACCTGGCTGCGGCCCAAGACCCGGATTCCCGGGCTTTACCTGACCGGTCAGGACATCATGAGCTGCGGCGTCGCGGGTGCCATGTTCGGCGGACTGGTGACCGCGCAAAGCCTGCTGGGGTGGCGAAAGGGTGGCGCGTTGATCGGGCGGGTTTTCAGTGCAACTTCCGCAGAAAGTGCGGGGAGCAAAGTGGCGCAACGGTTGTCTGATGATACCGGCGATCGACTTCAGGGCTCCTGACTGGCAGGTCCGGTTGACGCAGGGAGGCACTGTTCTTCGCGGGCGTTACTTCAGCGGCGAAACACGAGGCACAGAAAATAGTTAGGACGACAATTCGGGCTGTTATTGGCGCTCTACTTGTACGATTGACCAATAATTAACCGTTGTATAGGGTGCGCCATTGGCGTCCCTTAACACCCGTACCTAATTTATGTCTGAGGCAGTCAACATGGTTTCCAGCAGCGACGCTGGCGAGATCAATTCCGGGGATCCTTCCCGTAAGACTTCTGTGGCCAACAGGAAGGCCGAGAAGCGTGAGATTGCCAAGGCCAAAATCCTCAAAGCCACTCTGGATATCATTGCCAGCAAGGGGCTGGCAGCGCTGTCCCATCGCTCAATCGCCAGTGCTGCCGGGGTTCAGCTGGCGATGACTACCTACTATTTCGGGACCATGGATAATATTCTGGTCACGGCGTTCCGTGAATTCTGCAACTCCATGGAGCCGATCAACGCGGATCTGGTCCGCGATAGCGACGCGCTGCTGGCCGAGCTGCAGGGCGCCGATGGCGAGTTGAAAGACTGCGACCGGTACATTGAGGGTGTGGCAGATATCTTCGGTAACCTGATTGATACCGGACCGACTTGCCGGGTGTGGCAGCTGAGCATCGAGTGCGCGTACTTGTTTGAGCAACATCCTTCCGAGGCGCTGGCGAAAGAGATCCAGGAGTACAACGATGGGCTCGCGGAAATTGCGCTGCGCTTTATACGGCCTATCGGCGGCAAGAATCCGGAGCTGGATGCGCAGCTGTTTCTGTGGACGGTGCAGTGCCTGGAGTTCTCCGCCGTAAGTAGCGTGGCGATCAAGGGGGCTTCCAACCGCGAGGCCCTTTTGCGCCTGCTGCGGGGCTTCTGTAGCTGACTCTGGGCCCGGGCTGATCGCGCTCCCCGTTCCGTCGCAAACCGCTTTCGCCAGAAGTCCGAGGTAATGGCCAATCCCTGCTTTGGGCCGTTCAATGGATTCCCTGTGTTTAACGGGGGTCCCATGCAAGATTTCACCTTTTCCACCACCAGAACCATCGTCTGTGAGGCTGGAGCCGCCGCAAAATTGGCGGAGCACTGCCGTGCCGCCGGCGCTGGCCGGGTGCTGTTGGTGACCGACAATGGCATTGTCAACGCCGGCCTGCTGGACGAAGTGTTGCCCGGGTTTGATTGCACCGACCTGCGCCTCGGGATCTTCGACCGGGTCGAGGCCGATCCGAGGAATGCCACCGTCGAGGCCGCCGCACACGCCGCGCGCGCGCTGGGGGCGGAAATGATTGTGGGCTTCGGCGGCGGTAGCTCCATGGATGTCGCCAAGGTAGTAGCGGTGCTCGCGCACCCGGATTGCCGTCAGTCCCTGGACGAGCTGTACGGTGTCGGCAAGGTGCGAGGGCCGCGCCTGCCGCTGCTACAGGTGCCGACGACTGCGGGCACCGGTTCCGAGGTAACCCCCATCGCCATCGTCACTACTGGCGAGACCACCAAGGCCGGGATCGTGTCCCCGCACCTGCAGCCGGATACCGCACTGCTCGATGCCAAACTCACACTCGGCCTGCCAGCAAAAGTGACCGCGGCTACCGGCATTGATGCCATGGTGCACGCGATCGAGGCCTACACGTCCGTTCACAAAAAGAATCCGGTATCGGATATGCTTGCCCGCGAGGCGTTGCGACTGCTCGCGTCGAATATTGCCAGTGCGACCCATCGCGGAACGGACCTGAAGGCACGCGGCAACATGCTTTTGGGCGCCCTCTATGCGGGCCAGGCTTTTGCCAACGCGCCGGTGGCAGCGGTGCACGCACTGGCGTATCCCCTCGGTGGCCACTTTCATATTCCCCACGGCCTGAGCAACTCTCTGGTATTGCCCCATGTGCTGCGCTTCAATGCGCCCGCCGCAGCCGCGCTCTATGCGGAGCTCGCGGAGGTTCTAGACGGTATTGGTGGCATCGAAGGTATTGAAGGTATTGAAGGTATCGATGCGGGTATGCTGGCGCAAAAGCCGGGCAGCGGTGCCGAGGCTGAAGGCGACGAGGCAAAAACCGAAGCGCTGATCTGCTGGCTGGAAAACCTGATCACCGGGCTGGGACTGCCGGTGCGCCTGCGGGATTGTGGGGTTACCGAAGAGAGTCTGCCGCAACTGGCTGCCGATGCCATGGAGCAACAGCGCCTGCTGGTGAATAATCCCCGCGAAGTCTCTGAGCAGGATGCTTTGGCAATATACCGCGCCGCGTTCTGATCAATGGATATGACCCGGTCACTACAAAGCCCAGCTCCGCAAATACAGAAGAGAGCCGATGTCACAGCCATCTCAACCCGATAATTTCACCCGGGAACATTACCGGGTGTTCTACCCGATCACCACCCGCTGGCACGACAACGATATTTACGGGCACGTAAATAACGTGACCTATTACAGCTACTTCGACAGCGCGGTAAACCGCTACCTGATCGAGGAGGGCGGGCTGGATATCCACAACAGCGATGTCGTTGGCTTTGTGGTCAACTCCAGTTGCGACTACCGCGCACCACTGGCGTATCCACAGCAACTGGAGGCGGGTATCCGCGTGGAAAAACTCGGTAACAGCTCGGTGGTCTACCGGGTGGGCATTTTCCGCGTTGGTGCAAACCAGGCTGCAGCGAGCGGCAGCTTTACCCATGTGTTTGTCGCGCGCGCCGAAAATCACTCTGTTCCCATTCCGGAAGCGATCAGGCAGGCACTATCCCGGATCGGCTAGTTGGTTAGAAGGGGCTACGGTATTCGCCGGCACCCGCAAACGTTTCTGGTCTGCGGATTTTCTCTGTGAAACCCTTCCCCGGGGTTATGTCCACATTGCTGGAAATTGCGTAAGCTTCGCCCCCCAGCTTGCAGCCCCGATACCAGAGCCGACGTTTTGCGACCCTATAGCCCGCCCACCGATCCCTATCTTGATGTCGTCTATCGCGACGCCCACCTGCTCGTGCTCGACAAGCCAAGTGGCCTGCTCACCGTGCCCGGTCGCGACCCGGCGCACAGAGACAGTCTCGCCAGTCGCGCCCAGGAGGGCTATCCAGGCGCGCTGATCGTGCACCGTCTGGATATGGATACGTCGGGACTGGTGGTGATGGCGCTGGGAGCGGAGGTGCATCGCCAGCTGAGCGGGCTATTCCAGAATCGCCAGGTGGAAAAGTCCTATCTGGCGCGCGTTTGGGGCGAGCCCGAGGAGGACGAGGGTGAGGTCGATCTACCGCTGATCTGTGACTGGCCCAACCGGCCGAAACAGAAGGTTTGCTTTGAATCTGGCAAGCCTTCCCTGACCCGCTGGCAGAAGCTAGACAGGGATGGGGAAACCAGCCTCTTGAGACTGATCCCGGTCACCGGCCGTTCGCACCAGTTACGGGTGCATATGCAGGCCATGGGCTACCCGATTCTCGGCGATCCTTTCTATGCGCACGAGCTGGCGCTAGCCGCGGCGCCGCGGTTATTGCTGCATGCGCAGGAATTGGGGTTTGAGCACCCCATACTCGGGAAGCCGATGAACTTTCTATGTAATCCGGGAGCCGAATTCCCGGTATAGCGGATTCTTCTAGTTCGATTCTTCACCCGAGCCGGCCTGTAACTCACAGGGTGGCGCTGCGCCATTTCTTCCTGTCCTCGATACTTGTCTCCAGCGGGGGCCATCGCCGCACTGTCTGTATGACCAAGGTATGACTTACGCGCGTGCGTGCCTGGCATAACATGAATACCGATTCAGGTTTCATATAAAGCCAGCGAGTAACGTGCCTTGCCCATGAGTTCTACTGCCAACGCCACCCGTACCGACGGCTCCGCGCCGGGCTCCCCCAAGACCGCCCGTGGCGCGCGCACCCGCGCGCGCATTCTCAAGGCCGCGGAAGAGGCGTTCGGCACCACCGGCTTTCACGGCACCGGTATCGCGGACATCACCCGCGCGGCCGGGGTAGCGCTGGGTTCCTTCTACACCTATTTCGGCGGCAAGGAAGACGTCCTGCGCGAGCTGGTACAACACATGGGGCGCCAGTTGCGCGCACACCTCGAGGCGGAAACGGCAGGTGCCGGCGATCGTCTACAGGCCGAGGAGCTGGGACTGCGCGCTTTCCTGCAGTACCTGTGCGCCAATCCGGCGCTCTACCGGGTATTGCAGCAGGCCCAGTTTGTGGACGAAACCATTTACCGCGATTACTACCAGGCCTTCGGCGAGCGGTACTTGGAGATGCTCGCCAGTGCCGCCGGCAACGGCGAGATTTCCCCGGGCAACAACGAAGTGCGGGTATGGGCGCTGATGGGCATGTCGAACTTCCTGGGTATTCGCTATGCACTGTGGAACCGGGATGTACCGGTGGACGAAATTGTGGCGACGGTTTCCAGCCTGCTGCGCAGCGGGCTGAGTCCGCAGGCCAGTGGGGGGGAAGCATGAATACAGCATCGGTGAAATACCAGCTAGCCGAAGGGGTGGCTACCCTGACCCTGAACCGCCCACAGCGTCACAACGCACTGGTGCAGGAGATGCTCGATGGCCTGCGCGATGCACTGGCGCGCTGCCGGGAAGACAGGCCCGCGGCACTGCGACTGCGTGCCGAGGGACGCTCCTTTTCCAGTGGCGGCGACATCGCCGCTTTCTATCAGGTGCCGCGCCCTGCGCGGGCCGATTATGCCCGGCGCCTGGTCGGCACGCTCAACGACGTGATACTGGACCTGCTGCACCTGCCGGTACCTACGGTGGCGGAGGTGCACGGCATGGTCACCGGCGGCTCCCTGGGGTTGGTACTGGCCTGCGATATCGTGGTGGCCGGGCCCCGCGCGCATTTCGCGCCCTGGTATACCGCTGTGGGCTTCAGCCCGGACGGAGGCTGGACCGCACTGATGCCTGAGCGTATCGGTCGCGGTCGTGCACTGGAAGTACAGCTGACCAATCGCCGCATCGAGGCGAAAGAGGCCCTTGCCTGGGGACTGGTGAATTATCTGGCGGAAGATGGATGCGTGGCCGAAATGACCGACGAAGTCGTCGCGCGCCTGCGCACCGCCAAAACCGCCAGTGTGCGCAATACCCTGGCGTTGACGCGCCCGTACCCGGAGCGTGTGGCGCGCGGACTTCAGATGGAGCTCGAGCAGTTTGTGGCACGGATTGATAGCGACGAGGCAGAACTGGGTATGGCCGCCTTCCTCGAGCGTACTGGAACCCGGAAAACCAACCGATAACAAACCCGGTGACGGCACTGAGCCTCACAGGAGAACAATAACGATACGGAGGTAAGCATGGAGATGTTTGACCTGCTGGCGCAACGGGCGCGGGTAACACCGGAACGGCCGGCGCTGGAAGATCTGGAGAGCGGCGAGCACTACAACTATCGCGAATTCAATGAGCGCGCCGCGCGCCTGGCGGCAGCCGCGCGCGAGCACTGGGGCCTGCGCGAGGGAGACCGCCTCGCCTACCTTGGCCACAGCCGCGCGGAGTTTTTTGCGATGCTGTTTGGCTGCGCCAAGGCGGGGCTGATCCTGGTGCCGATGAACTGGCGCCTGGCGGTGCCGGAGCTGGAGGTGCTGATGGATGACTGCACCCCCGCCGCGCTGGTGTTCGGTGGCGAGTTTGCCGATGAGGCTGCAGCACTGGGCGCGCGCTCGTCTTCCCTCGCCCTGGTTGCGCTCGATAGCGCGGGCGCGGGGCAGCGCGATTATCACGGTGACCTGGCAGCGACCGAACCGGATCTGTCTCCGCATCCGGAAAAATGCCCGGACACGCCCTGGTATCTGTTGTATACCTCCGGCACCACCGGGCGGCCCAAAGGGGTGATCCAGACCTTCCGTATGATGCTGGCGAATCATTTCAACGTCGGCCTGGCGGTGAACCTCACCGCGGACGATGTGCTGCTGAACGTGTTGCCGCTGTTCCACACCGCCGGCATCAACCTGTATTCGTCCGCGGTCTTCCTGGTTGGCGGCTGCGTGCTGGTGGCGCGCAATTTCGACCCGACCCGGGCACTGCAGGAACTGGAAAACCGCGCCACCGTCTTTTTTGGCGTGCCGGCAGTGTATCAGGCGCTGCTGGATCATCCGGCGTTCGATGGCAAACGCCTTGGCGGCGTGCGCTCCTGGGGCTGCGGCGGTGCGCCGCTGTCGCTGCCGGTGGCGCAGCGCTACGTGGACCAGGGCATCCGTATCCGCACCGGCATGGGTATGACGGAAACCGGCCCCACGGTGTTTCTCCTCGACGAGGAGCTGGTGATCGACAAGGTGGGCTCCGTGGGCCGTCCGCAGCTGCTGACCGAGGTGCGTATCGTCGACCGCGACGGGCGCGACCTGCCCGCTGGCGAGGCCGGCGAACTGCTGGTGCGCGGCCCCAATGTCACCCCGGGCTACTGGAACCGCCCGGACGCCACCCGCGATGCGATCCGCGACGGCTGGCTGCACAGTGGAGACGTGGCGCGCTGCGATGAAGACGGCTGTTACTACATCGTCGACCGCTGGAAGGATATGTATATCTCCGGCGGCGAGAATGTGTACCCGGCGGAAGTGGAAAAGGTGCTCGAGCAGCACCCGGCGATTGCCGAGGTGGCCGTGGTGGGCATGCCCGACGACCGCTGGGGCGAAGTGGGCAAGGCCTATTTCGGCGTGCGCACCGGAGCCGTCGCGCCCGACGAAGACGCGTTGCGGGACTTCTGTCGCGAACGGCTGGCGGGCTACAAGGTGCCAAAAGCGTTCCAGCTTATGGACGCACTGCCGCGCAATGCGCTGGGCAAAGTAGTGAAACAGACGCTGCGCGACGACGCGGCAAAACGTTGAACCTTATTCACAGGACCACGCACGCAATGCAAGAAAATAGCTTACGGGCGATTACTCGAGACTTTGCCCTTACCCAGGACGACTTCAACCGCTTCGCAGACCTGAGTGGCGATCTCAATCCGATCCATGTGGACCCGGATTATTCCGCCGCGACCCGCTTTGGCGCCACCGTATCCCACGGCATGTTGCTGTTCACCGTACTGCGCGGACTGGTTCACATCCATTACCCCGGCGCGCGGCTGGAAGCCCAGGACCTGATGTTCCCGGCCCCGGCCTATGCCGACGAGCAACTCACCGCCACTCTCGTGCCCGCAGAAAAGTCCGCCGATGGACACATCGAGCTGGTGACACGGATTACCCGGGGCGAGGAAAAAGTCTGCCTGGAAGGGCGTTGCCGATTGGTGTTGGATGAAAAGGTACAGCCATGAGCGGGAATGAAACAGCCATGAGCGAAGGGGCAAAAGCCATGAGCGAAAAACTGCCGCGCTTTCATGCGCTGACCGTTGGCGACAGCGTCTCCGTAGGTCGCAGCTTTGACCAGCCAGCGCTGGCGGAATGGTGCCGGCTGGCGAAGGTGGGGGAGGCGGAGGGAGACTGGCGCGAAGTGCCCGAGCCGTTGATCGCGGCGCTGTTTTCGTACCTGCTTGGCGAGGAACTGCCGGGACACGGCACCAATTACCTGAAGCAGCACATGCAATTCCACACACTCGCGCGCGCCGGTGAGTCTCTCACCGCAACGGTCACCGTCACCCGCTTGCGCGCGGACAAGGCGCTGGTGAACCTGGAGACCCGCTGCACCGGGGAGGGGGGGCGACTGATTTGTAGCGGCGATGCACTGGTGCTGTTCCAGTGCTGATGCCGTACCCGGTCTCCCCGGGCCGCGGTACCCTGGATTTTTCTGCAGTGGCCCGGCATCGGTGGCGATGTTTTCCGACGTTGTTCTCAGTTTTACTGGTCGGGGGTATGACCCGGCGGGTAGACCGCGTCGGTTTCCCCACTGGTAACAAATAGCGAGCCGCTGGAAGCGATCCATCCGGCATCGTCGTGGGCCTGCAGCTGGTAGTTGCCGGAGGGGGTGTCGATGCCGCCAACGGTGAGGGTCTCGCCGCGGGTGAAACTGACCTGGTAGCGCTGCCCGTCGTTGCCGTCGATATGGCCATACCAGCTCACACTGTGGTAATCGTGCTTTTCGACACGGTCGATTACCACCTCGTAGGCGGTATTGGCCTCGGTGATATCCACCTTCACCGTGTCACCCGGTTGCAGGCTCTCCAGTTTTACCGGGCTGAACTGAACAAGCTGGCGGCCATCGTGTAGCTGCTCGTCCGCGAGCGGAATTTTGCTGGTGGCAACCTCCCCGGTTGACGACCACATATCCTCGCGCGCCATAGCCTGCTCCACTTCGGATGCGGTGTAGTTTCTCCCCGGCCGCCGCGCTCTCATGATTTCTACGCGCTCCTGCACTTCTTGCGATACCGCCCTGGCTTCCGTCTCGGATTTAGTTTTCCGGCGCTCTTCAGCACCTTTCGGGTCGGTGTCGGTTTCATTTTCTGGGGGGGCTGAAACCGCCACTTCAGTCTGTCTGGGAGCTGGTGTGCCAGCATCGGAAGTTCTTTCCAGCGACCACCAGATAGTGCCGATTACTGCGACCGCGAGGCACGCCGAATACACAATTTTTTTCATGTTGATATTTGCCTGAAGATAAATTGCCCGGCAAATGCCGGGCGCGAGGGGGCAACAAGTGTTACCGGCTGATGCGAATCCAGTTCAGGTTCCAGCCGCCGGCTTGTGCGTAGACACCAAAGTTGTAGGTGCCGGCCGGGATATACACGCTGTGCCTTACGGTTACCCAGTTCTGCCATCCGCCGGTGGCGGGCAGGCTCAGCTCGCCGAGGATGGTCGTGCCCCCATTCAGGTCCAGGGAAAGGCGACCGCCGCCGTTCAGGCTGGCCACACGATATTCCACCGTAAAGTTGCCGGCTTGCGGAATGGTAATACTGTTGTAGGCCATCCAGTCCCCGGTATCGATCCAGCCCACATTCTGGCCGCCGCCGGTGTCCGCGGTGTTTTCCAGCTGCACGCCGGCAGCGGACGAGTAGTTCTCAGCTTGCAGTGTCTGGTTGAAGCCACCAGTTGTGGAAATGATCAGGGAACTGGTGAGGTCGTTCATGCCGTCGTTGACCAGGCAATTATCGTCACCGGTTTTACTGACGACGTTGCCGGAAAAATTATTGTCGGTAAACAGGTCGGCTTTGTAACCGCTCTGTACACGGATCGAAGAAATGTCGTCATTCAGTATGCCGCGCCGGTTGAGTTCGGCCAGGTCGTAATTGCCTGCAGGCAGGCCCACGCTGTAGCCGCCGAAGTTGCAGTGCTGGGATACCACCACAGGACCGCTGGTGCCGGCGGTGGGTCGGAACGCGGCAATCTCGTCGCGCACGTTGTGAATGGCGAGCGCGCCGTAGGCTTCCTGCGGATTGCCTACCGGTATGCCGCAGGGGTAGCCGCGACAGGTGAGGTTGGGATTGGAGAAACGATTTACGCGGGTGGTATTAAATACGCCCTCGTAGGCCATGATATCCACGAACACGTTATCCACGCCGTAGCCGACGCCGTAACCGAAGCGCGCGCCGCTGGTATCACCCTGGCGGCGGGAGTGGTTCAGGCCCATGTTGTGGCCCAGTTCGTGCGCCATCACCATGGGGCCGCAACCCGGGTGTACAACGTTCCAGGTCCAGTTGCGGTCCACGGCCACATAGCCCACACCGCAGGCGCCAGTAGTATGCATCTGCGAGACGAAGTCGGCCCCGAGCTGGTCGCGCAGGGACTGCACGGCGCCATTCTGGCGCAGGTTGTTCAGCACGGCACCCTGGTCCGCGCCAACCTCTTCATTGTGGCGCACGCCGACCAAGCGCAATTGCAGGTCTATCTGGCTGTCGGCGTAGGCGGCGTTCATCTGGTTCACCCAGTTCGCCATGGCTGTCTGCGGATCGCCGGAGAAGTAGTTGGAAGAGTACTGGTCATAGAGCACCAGCAGGTCCACGGTTGCCGCCTGTGTGGAGCCGGCGGCGGTGGCAAGACAGGCTGCGGACAGGTAACGGGCTATACGTTTGATCGATATCCATCGTGGAAGAGCCATAAGATTTCCTTTTTCTTATTGTCGTTTTGTTTTCGTTGAATGCACCTGTTAAGCGTTCGGGAAGGGAGCGCGAAAATAAAGCTAGCACCGAAAAATGAAGGCTGTATACGCAGAACCGGTTCGGCTGAATCCCACTTTAAAGTGGGATAGGGGAAAGTGTGATCTATCTGACGGGAGTGTCAGCAATAAAAAAATCGGGTCAGAGTCGAATAATTAAGATTAAAAATAATCGGGATTAAAAAACACTAAATGGGCGCGGGGAAAATAAAAGAATCATTTGGGTTGGTCGGATATTTTGAAGATCTTCCCGAATTATCAAGCTGGAAGACAGGGGCGCCCTTTTTTATTACTGCAGTGTTCATTCTGGCGCAATTGCCATGGTTTGACGTGAAATACCTTTTTTGGGTTGGGGTCGCGTGCACTTGCGCGCCTAACTGGTATTACCACTTGACAGTCAGGCTGTTTTAGCGGGACAGTATGGCAGCCGACATAGAAATAAATGCGGTTTGCAAATAATAAACAGATGGTGATTTATGACCCTGCTCAAACAATTAACCCTGGCGCTTCTGTCAGGGTTGCTTGTCGCCTGTGGTAACGATATCTCACGCGACACGCCCGAAGTGGGCGACGGCTTGATCCCGATGAGCTCTTCCGGTGGCGCCTCCAGCTCCAGTAGTTCCAGCAGCTCCGGCGGCTCCAGTAGCTCCAGCAGTTCCAGTAGCTCCAGCAGTTCCAGCAGCTCCGGCGGTTCCAGTAGCTCCAGCAGTTCTGGTAGTTCCAGCAGTTCTGGAGGTACCGATGGCAGCGATGTCCAAGAGGCACGCCAGGGCTTTTTCGTCGACAGCGCGGTTGCTAATCTGGATTTCCAAACCAATTCTGTGGCCGGTGCTACTGCCGATGACGGTAGCTACCAGTATTTTTCCGGTGAAACGGTCACCTTCTCAATCGGTGATTTGGCGTTCCCCACCATTTCCACCGGACCGACTCTGACCCCGCTCAATCTTTTTGATACCACCGATGCCAACAGTAACGCGGTGCTTAACACAGTCCGTCTGATGCTGTCGTTAGACGTTGATGGCGATGCGAGTAACGGTATTACTATCCATGAGATGGCCAAAGGCGCGGCTACGGCCATAAATTTTGAGCAAGAGCCCGATGCCTTTACCGACGATATGGCCGTTATTAATTTATTGGCCAATTCCGGCTCAAGCAGCATGGCCCTGGTGTCGGTTGACGAGGCGCGCAGTCACTTCCAAGACACGTTGGAGTATGAGGTCAACGATCGTGTGGTCGTTTCCGCCGATGGTCCGGGCAATACCTATGAGCTGTTCAACAATAGTTTTGGCGGTGCGGCAGTCGAATCTCCGGTGTGCCCCGAAGACGCCACCGAAGACAATCGCCGCATTACCGAGGTGATGGATGAGGAGTTGGGTAAGCCGGTGTTTGAGTTCTTTATCGACACCGATGTCGATGGAGACCGGTGTCTGGATAGCATCACCGACCGTCAGCGTATCGAGGTAAAAACGTATAGTCCATCACCGTCTGGTGTCAAAGGCGACGAGGGTGAAATAACCACATATTCATGGAAGTTCCGCTTGCCCGAGGGCTTTCAGCCGTCGAGCTCGTTTACCCATATCTTCCAGATTAAAGCTAGCGGTGGCGATGATGGCCCACCCATTTTGACCTTTACCCCGCGCGCCGATTCACCCAATCGTTTGCAAGTGTTGCATCAGGCGAGCAGCCTGGTGAGTGTCGATGAGATTACAGCGGCCGAGTTGGATGCGTTTTTGGGTGAGTGGATTGAAGTATTCGTTCGCACACGTTACCAGGACGCAGGCCGTCTAGAAGTGCATATGAAGCGTATCAGCGACAATGAGACCTTGATCGATTACAGCAATAATGACATCGATATGTGGCGCGATAATGCGGAGTTTAATCGTCCCAAGTGGGGTATATATCGCAGCCTGAACAACGTCGAGATGCTGCGCGATGAGTATGTTCGCTTTAACGATTTTTGTATTGCCGAGGGCACTAACACGTGTGGCTCTGACGTCGACGTCGATGTTACGCCGCCGGACGGTGGTAATGGCGGAGACGGCGGTGATGGTGGCGACAGCAGTGTCCCCGACTTCGGCTTTGAGATGGATACCCTGGGCACCGCGCCCACGGGCTTTGACATCGACAGCGAGGGTGGAGAGGTAGTCGTCTCTGACGAAAACGCCGCCGAGGGCATTCAGTCTGTTAAATTCACCCACACCGGCGAAGGTCAGGTGCGTATGCGTCACGAGTTTGCCCTGGGTGCGATTAACACCGGCTCTGTCAGCGCGTCTGTGTTTATTCCCGAGGGCATCGATGTGGACACACTGGTGACCGTTTACGGTGATGAGTACAACTCGGCTAACCGCGTGATCGACAACTTGTTCAAAGACGGTGAAGAGTTTCGCGCGCGTACCGCGACCGATGGGCAAATAGCAGTGGCAATGTACAACGCCGGCCAATGGAACCGGTTAACCGTTAGCTGGGAGTCTGTCGATACCAGCAACGAGTACACCCTGGAACTTAATGGCCAGGTGATTGGCGTTTATGAAGTCGCGACACCGGGTGTAGTACCCGCACGGGTTGAATTTAAATTCGGTGGCAACAGTAGTGCCATTACGGATTATTCCGTCTTTGTCGATGCCATCTCTGTGGGCGATGCTTCTTCCGGCTCACCCTGAATACGCATTCCGATTTCTTCCCTGGCGCTGAATTTCAGTCCTGAAGTTATCGAGCGGTGGACGCATTGCGTCTATCACCCAATAAAAAGGGCGGCCAGTGGCCGCCCTTTTTATTGCTGCAGTGAGGGGTTACTTCTTGCCCTTCATCGCCGCCGCCAGCAGGTCGCCCATACTGCCGCGGCCGCCAGCGTTGCCACCGCCTTGTTGCTGGCGGCTGCGGTTGTTGTGTCGTTGCGCCTGGCGACTCTCGCGGTGGTCGCCTTTCTTGACGCCGCCGCTGCCCTGTTCACCGGGTTCGTCAGACATACGCATGGACAGGCCGATACGCTTGCGCGCCACGTCCACTTCCATCACCTTCACCTTGACGATGTCGTTCGCCTTGACCACTTCGTGCGGGTCTTTGACGAACTTCTCTGACAGCGCAGAGATGTGTACCAGACCGTCCTGGTGCACGCCGATGTCTACAAACGCACCAAAGTTGGTGACGTTGGTGACGGTACCTTCCAGCACCATGCCCGGGCGCAGATCCTTGATCTCTTCCACGCCGTCTTCGAACTTGGCGGTACGGAATTCCGGGCGCGGGTCGCGGCCAGGTTTTTCCAGTTCACTGATAATGTCTTTTACCGTGGGCAGGCCGAATTTTTCGTCGGTGTAGTCCATCGGGTTCAGCTTGCGCAGGAAGCCGGAGTCGCCAATCAGGCTGTTGATCTCGCGACCGTTCTTCTCGGCGATACGTTTAACCACGATATAGGCTTCCGGGTGCACACCGGACTTGTCCAGCGGGTCTTCGCCATTGTTTATGCGCAGGAAGCCGGCGGCCTGTTCAAACGCCTTGGGGCCGAGACGCGGGACGTCTTTGAGCTGGGCGCGATTCTTGAACGCGCCGTTCTGGTCGCGGTAGGTAACGATGTTGTTGGCGATGGACGCACTCAGGCCGGATACGCGGGACAGCAGCGGCGCGGAAGCGGAGTTCAGCTCGGCGCCGACACCGTTCACACAGTCTTCCACCACGGCATCGAGTGAGCGGGCCAGCTGGGTCTGGGACACGTCGTGCTGGTACTGGCCCACACCAATGGATTTGGGGTCAATTTTCACCAGCTCTGCGAGCGGGTCCTGCAGGCGGCGCGCGATGGAGATGGCGCCGCGAATGGTGACGTCCAGGTCCGGGAATTCACGCGCGGCAAACTCGGAAGCGGAGTACACGGAGGCCCCGGCCTCGTTCACCATCACTTTCTGTGCGGTGAGCTTGTACTGCTTGATGGTGTCGCCGACAAATTTGTCGGTCTCGCGGCTGGCGGTGCCGTTACCGATGGCGATCAGGCCCACATCGTATTTGTTACAGAAGGCGGCAATGACTGCGGCAGATTCCTGAATGCGGTTCTGCGGCGGGGTGGGGTAGATGGCGGTGTGATCCAGCACCTTGCCGGTGGCGTCGACCACTGCGACTTTTACCCCGGTGCGCAGGCCGGGGTCGAGGCCGATGGTGGCCTTCTGGCCCGCCGGCGCTGCCAACAGCAGGTCTTTCAGGTTGCGGGAGAACACCTTGATGGCTTCCTCTTCTGCCATTTCCCGCAGCTGGCCCAGCAGGTCGGTTTCCAGGCTGGTGAGCAGTTTGATGCGCCAGGTCCAGCGCACCACTTCGCCCAGCCACTTGTCGGCGGCACGGCCGTGGTCTTCGATCTCTACATGGCGGGCGATCATCACTTCGCAGGGGTGTGCCTGGGTGGCGGTGCGCTCTTCGTCGCCCTCCAGCCCCAGGTTGATCGCCAGAATACCTTCGTTGCGGCCGCGGAAAATCGCCAGCGCGCGATGGCTGGGCACCTTGGAGAAGGGCTCGGCGTACTCGAAGTAGTCGCGGAACTTGGCCCCGGCCTCTTCCTTGCCGTCCAGCAGCTTGGATTTGACCTGACCTTCGCGTTGCAAATAGTCACGCAATTTGCCCAGCAGCTCCGCATCCTCGGCAAAGCGCTCCATCAGGATGAACTTGGCACCGTCGAGGGCGCCCTTGATGTCTTTGACATGCAGGGCGGCATCTTCGTTATCGGTGTTGAGGTATTTCTGCGCCTCTTCTTCAGGGTTCAGGCTGGGGTCGGCGTAGAGTGCGTCGGCGAGGGGTTCCAGGCCGGCCTCGATAGCAATCTGGCCCTTGGTGCGGCGCTTGGGTTTGTAGGGCAGGTAGAGGTCTTCGAGGCGGTTTTTGGTGTCGGCGGCGTTGATCTGCTGGGTCAGCTCAGGGGTAAGCTTGCCCTGCTCGTCGATACTTTTGAGGATGGCGGCGCGGCGTTCTTCCATCTCGCGCAGGTAGCGCAGGCGATCTTCCAGGGTACGTAGCTGGGTGTCATCCAGCTCGCCGGTCACCTCTTTCCGGTAGCGGGAGATGAACGGTACGGTGGCACCCTCGTCCAGCAGGCCTACCGCGGCTGCGACCTGTTGCGGGCGTACATTGAGCTCTTCGGCAATACGGGCGTTGATATCCAACATCTTGTTATTTACATCCTCAGATGGTGCGCTGGCCACTGGCCATCAATCGAAAATCGGGCGCGCGCTTCAGCTTGATGGAGCAGCAAACTGTGGCGCGTAACGGTCAAAAAGAGGGCGGCCATTATGGGGCATGCGGCGGCGCGTACCAAGGCTGAATCTTCGGCGGAAATTGCACCCGATGCCAGTTTGCGGTCAGGCGCATTTTGATGCGACGGCTTGCATCTACAAGGCGTTCATTTGTCGTCGAACTCCAGTAGAATGCGCAACTAGTTAAATTTTGACCAATGGAAGCGTCTGTGAAGCCTTCAAGTAAAAACAAAGTTTTAGGGATCGTAATTGTCGCCGGTATCGCTGCAATAGCCGCTGTTATCCTGCTGGCACCAAAACCGGAGGAAAAAGTTGCGGATGCCGCGGTTCCGCCGGTTGCCGATATCCTCTACGCCGAGCCCGGACAGCACACTCTGCTGGTGCCCAGCCAGGGCTCTGTGCATGCCCGTCACGAGATCGAAGTGGTGGCGCGTGTGGGCGGTGTTATTGAAAGCGTCAATGACGCCTTTGTCCCCGGTGGCTTTTTCAATCAGGGCGATTCGCTCGTCCAGATCGAGCCCGCCGATTACCGCCACGCCCTCACCCGTGCCGAATCGAAGGTAGCCAGCGCAGCCGCGACCCTGGCCCAGGAGCAGGGTATGGCCAAGCAGGCCAAGCGCGAGTGGCGCGATCTCGGCGCGAAAACCGCCAATGACCTGTTCCTGCGCAAACCACAGCTGGCCGCCGCCGAAGCCGGGCTGGCCGCAGCTAAAGCGGATCGCGACCAGGCCAAGCTGGACCTGGCGCGCACCGCGGTACAGGCACCGTTTGCCGGCCGTGTGGTGGAAACCCTGGTGGATATCGGCCAATACGTAACCCCGGGCACCAAGCTTGCGCGTATTCACAGTGTGGGTGTGGCGGAAGTGCGTCTTCCTCTGACCGACCACCAGTTGTCCCTGCTGGAGCTGCCCCTTGGGCGCGCCCTGGATAACGGGCCAGCGGTACGCTTGTCAGCAAGCCTTGCCGGCAAGCAGCGCGAGTGGCGCGGCCAGATCGTACGCACCGAGGCGGCCATTGACCCCAACAGCCGCTTCGTTTACGCGGTAGCCCAGGTACAGAACCCCTATCAGGGCGAGGCGCCGCTGATCAACGGACTGTTTGTGGAAGCACACATCGCTGGCAAAACCTATGACGACATTTCCCTGCTGCCGCGCCAGGCGCTGCACGAGGGCGACCACATCCTGGTGCTGAATGAAGAAAACCAGCTCGGGTTCAAGGATGTGGAGCTGCTGCAGGCGGTGGGCGACAAGGTCTGGCTGCGGGGCGATATCGCCACCGGTGAAAAGGTGGTGATTTCCAGCCTTGGCTATTCCCGCGAGGGCATGGTTTTGAGTCCCAATCCCCTGAATGAAAAACCCTCCGGCCTGATCCTCGGCGAAAAGGCCGGCGAGGACAAAGAGGCCGAAGCAGAAAACTCCGGCAGTAGCACTGCCTCCGCCCAGGGAGCGATCTGATCATGCAGGGCATCATTGGATGGTTCGTCCGTAACAGTAAGGCCGCCAACCTGCTGATGATCATGATCATCATTGGCGGTCTTTATGGTGTCTTCAAAGTTGGGCGGGAAGTATTCCCGGCCATCAACCCGGGTATCGTGCGGATAGACATCAGCTACCCGGGTGCCGGCCCCGCCGAAGTGGAGCAGCAGGTTACCCAGCGGGTGGAGCAGGCCATTTCCGAAGTGAAGGGCATCAAGGAGATCAATTCCAGGTCTAGCCGCAGCCACAGCACCGTGGAAGTCAAGGCAACAGACGGCTACGACCAGCTGCGGCTGCTGAATGACATTAAGGTCCGGGTGGACTCGGTCAACACCTTCCCCAGTGATATCGAGCGCCCGGTTGTTGCCCTGCAAGAGTGGGAGCAGCAGATGATGATGATCGCCATCGGCGGTCCCGTCTCGCCGCGCCAGCTCAAAGACACGGCTCTGGACCTGCGCGACAAGCTGATGCTGTTACCGGGTGTTCGCCGTGTGGACGTGTGGGGTGATCGCGACGATGAGGTTTCCATCGAGGTTTCCGAAATCGACCTGCGTCGCTACAACCTCTCGTTCGACGATGTGGCCAATGCGGTACGCCGCTCTTCACTGGACCTGCCCGCCGGTATGGTGCGTTCCGACCGCGGGGATATCCAGGTGCAGACCCGCGGCCAGGCCTACAAGGGTGCCGACTTCGAACGCATCCCGCTTGTGAGTCGCAAGGACGGAACCCAGTTGCTGCTCGGCGATGTGGCCAAAGTGCACGACGGTTTCGAGGAAGAGGGGTCGGTGATCCGCTTCAACGGCAAGCCGGCGATGAACCTGCGGGTGATGCAAGGTGAGCCGCTGGACGTGGTGGCTACGGCAGAAGCCATCCGCGAGTTCATGACCGAAGCGCGCGAAACGCTGCCCCCAGGCATGCAGTTCGAGAGCTGGTTCGATTTCTCCGAAGCCTACGAAAGCCGCATGAGCATGTTGTTCTGGAATGCGGTAACCGGCCTGGCACTGGTGTTCGTGTTGCTGATGCTGTTCCTGCGCCCGGCGCTGTCAGTATGGGTGACCATTGGTATTTTCACCGCCTTTATGGGCGCCTTCTGGCTGCTGCCCATGACCGGCGTCACCCTGAACATGCTGTCGCTGTTTGCTTTCCTGATGATCCTGGGGATCGTGGTGGATGATGCAATCATCGTGGGGGAAGCGGTGCATGCCGCCCACGATCGCGGTGAAACCGGCCTTCAGGCCGCAGAGGCCGGTGTGAAAACCGTCTCCGCGCCGGTGATTTTCGCCGTGGTTTCCACCATGGTGTTCTTTGTGCCGATGCTCTTCCTGCCCGGCTATACCTCGCAGATGATGATGCCGCTGCCGGTAGTGGTACTGCTGTGCCTGTCTTTCTCTCTGGTGGAATCGCTGCTGATTCTGCCGGCGCACCTGGTGAAGCTGAAGCCGGAGCAGCCGGCGACCTCCGGAATCGGGCGCAAGCTGCAGGATGTGCGCGGCAAATTTGCCGGTGCCATGAAGACGGCTGGCGAGAAGTATTACCTGCCGTTGCTGGAAAAGTCCCTGAGCAATAGCCGTGCCACGGTGATGATCTTCTTCATGGCGCTGATCCTGTCGCTTGCGGTATTCAAAGGTGGCTACATCGGTTCTTCCTTCTCACCGGAAGTGCCTTCCGACCTGCTGGAACTGCGTACCACCATGGCCCAGGGCGAGTCTTTCGAAGAAACCAAGCGCGTGATGCAGCAGTTTGAGCGCGCCGGTGAGCAGCTGGCGAAAGATCCCGAAATGCTGGCGTTGAATGGCGGTAAAGACTTCGTGCGCAACACCATGGTGTTCTTGTGGCGGGGCAATGTCACCGTGTTGTTGCAGCTATACGACGGTGAGCAGCGAGATGTGACATCCGAGCAGCTGGCGCTCAAGTGGCGTGAGTACATCGGCAAGCTGCCGGCCAGTGTGGAAGAGATGAATATCCAGCACACCATCAACGATGGTGGCAAGGGCATGTCCCTGAACCTGAGCACGGCTTCCGGCGATATGAGCGAAATGCGCCGCGCCGCGGATGCGATCAAGAAAGAGCTGAATGCGTTTGCCGGTGTCTACGATGTGCGCGACAACCTGATCAGTGCGCGCCAGGATATCGAAATCCAGCTGAAGCCCCATGCCACCAATCTGGGCATTGGCCTCGCGGACGTGGCCAAGCAGGTGCGTCAGGGCTTCTACGGTGAAGAAGTCCAGCGTATTCCTCGCGGCCGCGAAGATGTGCGTGTGATGGTGCGCTACCCGAAAGAGGAGCGCGCGAATGAGGAGCAGATCGACCGTATCCGCATTCGCACCAATGAAGGGGAGATTCCTTTCAGTGCCGTGGCCGAGGCCTTGTACGTTCCGGGCTATACCACCATCCGCCGCAACGACCGTGAACGCACCGTGCAGATTACAGCAGAGCTGGTCCCGGGTACGGCCCCAGCGCACGAAATCCTGAAGGAGCTGCGCGACAAGAACCTGAAAAAATGGGAACGCCAGTTCCCGGGCTTCACCTTGAGAACTGCCGGTGAGATGCAGGAGGAGAACGATTTCGTGATCGCGCTCATTGCGTACTTCTTATTCTCCGTGTTTGTGATTTACGCCTTGCTGGCCATTGCCTTCCGCTCCTACTCGCAACCGCTGCTGATTCTCACCGCGGTACCTTTCGGGTTCTTTGGTGCAATCGTCGGCCATCTGCTGATGGGGTACAACATCAGCATCATGTCCATGCTTGGCTTCCTGGCCGCCGCGGGTGTGGTGGTGAACGACAATCTGGTATTGATGGACCGTATCAACCAGCTGCGTGCCGAGGGCATGGCCGTGATGGATGCGGTGGTGCAGGCGGGCCGGGATCGCTTCCGTCCGATTATCCTGACATCCATCACCACCTTTATCGGCTTGATGCCGATCATGTTCGAGCGCTCGATCCAGGCCCAGTTCCTGATCCCGATGGTGGTCAGCCTTGCGTTCGGCGTACTTTGCGCCACCTTCGTGACCCTGTTGCTGGTGCCAAACCTGTACAAGGTAATCGAGACACTTCGCCCCAAGCTGAAAGGTGACAAGTCCTCTGAACAAGTGCACGTCAGCGTTGAGAATGCCTGAATGAGGTTGTGCCGCCGGACTACTCTGGGGTTCGGTGGCACTCCCTGGTCGGGGCGGGGTAATCCGACACTCCACAACCTGACAGGTAATCGTTCCGTATCGATTCGCCCCGCCCCGATCAGGGGCTGTGCTTCAGCCCTACAACTTGTTCCCCGCCTGTATTACCCTTCACGCAACTCTGTTCCGTCCACAGGATGTATCGTTGCGTATTCCCCGTATTTTTTCCGCCGAGCCGCTGGCGGGTAAATCTGAAGTCCAGCTGGACGAAGCCGCGTCCCGCCATCTGGTCAAGGTGTTGCGCCTGGGCCCCGGCCGCCCGCTGATCCTGTTTGACGGTGAGGGAGGTGAGTACGAAGCCGAGTTACTGGAGGCGGGTAAAAAAGCGCGGGTGCGTATCGGCAGTTTTGCAGAAGATGACCGTCAGTCACCGTTGGCCATTACCCTGGCCATCGGTATCTCCCGCGGTGACCGCTTTGACTGGGTGATCCAGAAGGCCACCGAGCTGGGCGTGGCAGACATCCAGCCCCTGTTTACCGAGCGCTGCGAGGTCAGGCTCTCCGGCGAACGCCTGCAGAAAAAACTCGGCCAGTGGCAGCAGATCGCCATCAGTGCCTGTGAGCAGAGCGCCCGCAACCGTGTGCCGCAGATTCTGCCACCGAAGAAGTTGCCGCAATTTCTTGATGAGAGCCTCGCCAGTACAGATGACCATAATTCTCTGAATCTGGTGCTGCACCACCGCACCGAGGAAACGCTGGCACAGTTGGAGCAACAACTGGGCCGCCCGCAGTCGGCACTGTTGCTGGTGGGGCCGGAAGGGGGGCTTTCGGCGGCAGAAATCGAGTTGGCCCTGGCGCGTGGATTTCATGCGTTGAGACTGGGCCCGCGCGTACTGCGGACCGAAACCGCGCCAGTAGCGGCGCTTTCTGTGCTGCAATTTCAATGGGGTGATTTTTAGAGCTTTTTTGCAAGGAGCAAAAAATGAAAGCATTAGTCTGGTTGATCGGTGTAGCAATTACCGCCATGTCGATTCTGGTCATTCTCAAGCCGCAGATCGCCCGCGATATCGGTGAGCGGATGAACCCGCAGATGTTTTATTTTGGTGCCTGGGCACGAATCATTATCGGCATGATATTCCTGGCGATTTCCGATACCCGCAGTTGGGGCACCCTGTTCAATGTGCTGGGGATTCTGCTGATCGTGGTCGGAGCCTATGCGCTGCAGGCGGGCTACGAGCGCACGCGCGCGTTCGTGCTCGGTATCGTCCACGGCAATGAAAACCTGGTGCGGGTAGCCGGTGCAGTGGGGGTGCTGATCGGGATACTGCTTATTTCCGCGACCTGAGCTGTTTGAGGAAGTCTGATGGAAAACCCATTCTCACAAGCGCGCCTGGTAATTTTTGACTGCGATGGTGTGCTGGTGGATAGCGAGACCATAGTCTGTCGTGTTCTGGCCGAGGAGATGACCAGGCTGGGCATGCCGGCAACGGCGGAAGAGCTGGATGAACAGTTCAGCGGCCGCCCGTCAAAAGACTGTATTCTCGACATTGAAGCCCGTTACGGCGGCCCGCTGCCGGAAGCCTATTTTCACAATACCGAGAGCCGTATTCGCCGCGCGTTTCACGAGGAGCTGGAACCGGTAACCGGTATTTATGAGGTGTTGGAAAAATTGCAAACAACGGATCTGCAGTCCTGCGTCGCATCCTCCGGCCCGCATGCCAAGATGCAGATCACACTGAACAAGACCGGTTTGTGGGATTTTTTCGAGGGGCGTATTTTCAGTGCGGACGATGTGGGGCGCGGCAAGCCCTGGCCGGATCTCTTCCTGCACAGCGCTCGTCAGTTTGATATCGCTCCGCAACGCTGTCTGGTGGTGGAGGATTCTATTGCCGGGGTCAAAGCCGCGGTCGCGGCTGGCATGCCGGTGATCGGCTACAGCCATAACTTGGAGCGCGGCCGTCAGCTGGAAGCCGAGGGCGCGCGCGTGATCAACGACATGCAGTTGTTACTGGACTATTTATAACCGTCTATAACCGTTATTGCCCGGATGGTTACTGCGGTTACTGCGTCAGACGAATATCCACCGAGGCGCTGCGCCGGGTATCCTTGTCGTCCACGAAGGTGCGAGTGTAGCGCAGCTGGTATATGCCACTGGCGACCAGCTCATTCACCAGGCCGGGCGGAAGCATCACGGTTTCTTTCAAAGTGCTTTCCCCATCCGCCACCAGTGGCTGTGCCACCTCGTATACCACACGGTCTCCCACCAGAAACTGACCGCTCTCGGACACGGCATTGATACTGCCAATATCGCCATTGAGATTCCATGCCAGCATCATCTGCCGGGACTTTCCGCTCACCGTCTGGGTGGGGGGGGAAGCTTCCACTTGAGCCAGCCGTCCGCTGGCATCAAGGTCGAACAGGATATGGTTGGAGAGGCTGCCCGCGGCTCCGGCAAATACCCGGCGGTAACCCACGCGGCGAACGCCCTTGGCGTGCCAGCTGCGGGCCTGCTCCGGGGATATCTGCACCACCTCTGTTACTTCACCACGGTCGCCACTGAACTCCAGAATCCGGTCTACGACTGCCAGTTCTTTATTGTTGTCCAGATTGACAAAAACACCGCGGGGTGACGCCGCACCTCCTTTGCTGGCCACTCGCCAGGTGACCTTTTCCTGATAGCCCTCGCTGGCATTCAGCCAGCCATCGCCAGGGTCGACAGTAACGATCTGCTGGGCATTTACCGAGGAGCCGAAAATCCCGGCAATCACGATCGCGGCTGCACCGAGTAGCGTCAGAATTAATTGTTTGTTCATCGCAGTCTCCCTGGGAGTTAGGGCATTTTTACAGGGTAAGGTGGGCTTGATCATCTCAGAAATTACCCGTCGCGCCTATTTTTCTAATTTTTCGGCTGCGTCTGCGAGTGCCTGCAGGCTACGGAACCGGGTGGCACGATCCTACAATGCGGCGGACCCTGCAACCAAGAGGAGCCGGCCCTATGCCTGCACCCCTTAAGCCCGACAGCGGACAGCGACTCCGGCTGATGCCACTTTACTTCCTGATACCGGCGTTTCTTCTCAGCGGGTGTCCGGATCCCACCAAAAAGTACACGCTCGACCCGCGCGACCTGGTCAGCAACGGATTGGGTGAACAATCCGCACGCACTGCTGCGCCCTTCGGCGACGACATGGTGCGCTACCTGATGGGGCAGGCCCGGGATGAAGGCGATACATTTGTACTCGGCGTCGATTTCGAACCCGGCGGGTTTGCGCCGAAAATGGATACCCTGGGAGATGTAGAAGCCCTTCTGGTCATCATGCGGGATTTCCCCAACCTGAAAATCGTGGTGGAGGGGCACACGGATAACGCCGGTGACCCGAAGAAGAACCGCAAGCTCTCGCAGTGGCGGGCCGACTGGGTAAGACAGTTTTTGTTGGAACGGGGTGTCGACGAAAAGAGAGTCGAGGCTGCCGGATTGGGGGACTCGGATCCGATCGCTGACAATGATACCCAGCGCGGGCGAGAGAAAAATCGCAGGCTGGTAGTGCGCGTCATCGATTTTGATGGCAAGCCTATCCGGGTAGAGATGGGAAAACCGGGAAGCTGACTCAGGACTGCCCGGTATAAATAATCCCGGTGGCAATGACGCCACCGGGAGAGGGTCACGCTTCCTGCTTCAGGTCCAGCGCTTTAAGGATGCTCGCGGTGGGATCCACCGAATTCATGGTATAGAAGTGCAGGCCCGGTGCTCCGCCATCCAGCAGTGTTTCACACAGGTCGGTAACGATTTCCAGCCCTAATTTCTTCACATCTTCCGGGTCGCGGAAGCTTTCCATGCGGTACTTCAGCCAGCGCGGGATTTCGGCACCGCAGTTGCGGGAGAAGCGCGCGAGGTTGGCAAAGTTGGTAATGGGCATGATGCCGGGGTAAATGGGCGCGTCGATGCCGGCTTTCTCGCACTGGTCGAGGAAGTAAAAGTAGGCATCCGGATTATAAAAGTACTGGGTCAGGGCACTGCTTGCGCCGGCCTCGAACTTGCCTTTGAGGAAGCGGATGTCGTCGTCGTAGCTCTCGGCTTCCGGGTGGATCTCCGGGTATGCGGCTACTTCCAGGTGGAAGTGGTCACCAGTGTGACGACGAATGAATGCAACCAGTTCATTCGCGTACACCAGCTGCGCCACGGAGCCCATACCGGAAGGGATATCACCACGCAGTGCAACGATGCGGTCCACGCCCGCCTCTTTATAGCGCTCCAGCAGTCCGAGAACGGTCTCTTCGTTGTCACCGCCAAACGAGAGGTGCGGCGCAATGGAGATGCCATCCCTGCGCAGGCCGGTAACGATATTGGCCGTGGTGTCGCGGGTGGTGCCGCCGGCGCCATACGTCAGCGAGAAAAACTCGGGATTGAACGCCTGGAGTTGTTCCCGCGTGTCGTACAGTTTTTCCCGGCCCTGTTCGGTTTTGGGCGGGAAAAACTCAAAGCTGATACGTAAATCACTCATAGTTCTGTTCCATTCCCTCGGGGCTGGGATCCGGCCTGGCCGGATCGACGTGTACCGTCGTCCCGGGTTTTCCCCGGGACCCAGCGCGGAGGTCATTAATACTTGTAACTTTCCGGCTTGTAGGGGCCATCTACGGATACGCCGATGTATTTGGCCTGGTCTTCGGTCATGCGGGTGATCACGCCACCAAACCCTTCCACCATGTACTTGGCCACTTCCTCGTCCAGGTGTTTTGGCAGTACTTTTACGTAAAGCGCGGAAACTTTCTGGTCCGCCGGCAGGTCGGCAAATTTCTCGTTGAACAGGTGGATCTGCGCAAGCACCTGGTTGGCGAAGGAGCCGTCCATGATGCGGCTCGGGTGGCCGGTAGCGTTGCCCAGGTTGACCAGGCGGCCTTCAGACAACAGCAGCAGGTGGTCATTGGTTTCCGCATTGCGCACGATCTTGTGCACCTGCGGTTTCACTTCCTGCCACTCCCAGTTCTTGCGCATGAAGGCGGTGTCGATTTCATTGTCGAAGTGGCCGATATTGCACACCACGGCGCCGGACTTCAGCGCCGCCAGCATATGCGCGTCGCACACATTGACGTTGCCGGTGGTGGTAACGATCAGGTCGGTTTTGGCCAGCAGGGCGTGGTCGATACAGTCGGAAGTACCGTCGTTGACGCCATTGATGTAGGGGGACACCAGTTCAAAACCGTCCATACACGCCTGCATGGCACAGATGGGGTCAACCTCGGTCACCTTTACGATCATGCCTTCCTGGCGCAGGGAGGCGGCAGAGCCTTTACCCACATCGCCGTAGCCGATAACCAGCGCTTTCTTGCCGGACAACAGGTGGTCGGTGCCGCGCTTGATGGCATCGTTCAGGCTGTGGCGACAGCCGTACTTGTTGTCGTTCTTGCTCTTGGTCACGGCGTCGTTCACGTTGATCGCGGGCACTTTCAGCGTGCCGGCTTTCAGCATGTCCTGCAGGCGGTGAACGCCAGTGGTGGTCTCTTCACTGATACCGTGGCAGTTGTCCAGCAGGTCCGGGTATTTTCGGTGCAGCAGCTCCGTGAGGTCGCCGCCATCGTCCAGAATCATGTTCGGCTGCCAGCCGGCCACATCGGCACCGATGGTGCGCTCCAGGCACCACTCGTACTCTTCCTCAGTTTCACCCTTCCAGGCAAATACCGGAATACCGCTGGCAGCGATCGCTGCGGCGGCGTGGTCCTGGGTGGAGAAAATGTTGCAGGAAGACCAGCGCACTTCCGCGCCCAGTGCCACCAGGGTCTCGATCAGAACCGCAGTCTGGATGGTCATGTGGATACAGCCCATGATGCGGGCGCCGGCCAGCGGTTGTTCCGCGCGGTATTTTTCGCGCAGGGTAATCAGTGCCGGCATTTCGCCTTCGGCGATTTCAATTTCCTTGCGACCCCAGTCGGCGAGGTTGATGTCGGCTACTTTGAAGTCTTTAAATTCGGTGCTCATCTGGTTCATTACCTAAATCTCTGAGTAATCGCTTTGGTTTTGCCAAGCGCTTTGGGCGGGCTTGTGGCCCGCCTGTTCAATTCAAATTCCTGCCTGTGCGCGCAGGGTTTCCGCTTTGTCGGTTTTTTCCCACGGGAAGGCGGTAAAGGTTTCCGTCTGTTCTTTCCCGTTGCTGTCGACCCACTTGTACGTGTGCTCGAACGGCTCGCGGCCAAAGTGGCCATAGGCCGCGGTGAGCTCGTACATGGGGTGCAGCAGGTCCAGCGCCTTGGAAATGGCGTAGGGGCGCAGATCGAAGTTTTCGCGTACCAGTTCGATCAGTTTGTCGTCACTGACCTTGCCGGTACCGAAGGTGTTGATGGATACGGAGGTGGGCTCCGCTACACCGATGGCATAGGACACCTGGATCTCACAGCGATTGGCGAGGCCGGCGGCGACGATATTCTTCGCCACGTAACGACCAGCATAAGCCGCGGAGCGGTCCACTTTGGACGGGTCCTTGCCGGAGAAGGCGCCGCCGCCGTGACGGGCGGAGCCACCGTAGGTGTCGACAATAATTTTTCGTCCGGTGAGGCCGCAATCACCAACCGGGCCACCAATGACAAATTTGCCGGTGGGGTTGATATGGTATTTGGTGCCTTCGTGTAGCAGGTCCGCGGGCAGTACGTGATGCACGATCAGCTCAAGTACCGCTTCACGCAGGTCTTCCTGGGTGACGTCTTCGTTGTGCTGGGTGGAGAGAACCACGGCATCAATCGCGCAGGGCTTGCCGTTTTCGTCGTAGCGGAAGGTCACCTGGCTTTTCGCATCCGGGCGCAGCCACGGCAGCAGTCCGGACTTGCGCGCTTCGGCCTGGCGCTCCACCAGACGGTGTGCGTAGTACACCGGGGACGGCATAAAGGTGGGGGTTTCGTCGGTAGCGTAGCCAAACATCAGGCCCTGGTCACCAGCGCCCTGGTCTTCGGGTTTTACCCGGTCGACACCCTGGGCGATATCCACCGACTGTTTGCCGATGACGTTGATCACACCACAGGTTTCGCCGTCATAGCCGACGTCGGAGGAGGTGTAGCCGATATCGGTAATCACCTTGCGCACCAGGTCTTCGAGGTCGACCCATGCGGAGGTGCTGATTTCACCGGCGATAACGGCGATCCCGGTTTTCACCAGCGTCTCACAGGCAACACGGGCATTTTTGTCGCGCGCCAGCAGGGCGTCCAGAACCGCATCGGAAATCTGGTCGGCGATTTTATCCGGATGGCCTTCGGAAACGGACTCCGAGGTAAAGATGCTGTATTCACTCATGTGATTTCTCCATTTGCGCCACCGGCGCGTCCTTTTCCGCTATTGACGGAATACAAAACTTACAAAGTGTTAAACCCGCGAAACTCAGGGTTTAACAAATTCCTGTATCTGAATCTGGAACCCATTGCGTAAAGCGCTGTGCACGCTGCGTCCTTTATTCAATCCTGCCTCCGATGCCCATGTGACCAACTGTTGCGGGGCAAAACCGAGCCACAAATCACCGCAGGCATCCCTGGCCCAGTCCTGCCCGTGATCGTGCAGTTCCGTTATCAGCAGCTGGCCACCAGGCTTCAGCGATTTCTGCAGGTCGTGAAAAATCTGCGCCGGTTCCGGCGTGTGGTGCAAAACCATGTTCACCACAATGCAGTCTGCGCTTTCCGGGCGCGCGGCCGCCGCGCGGGTGTCGTCGCATACAAATTCAATGTTCTGCAGCCCCTTCTCGTCCGCAAATGCCTGTGCCCGCTCCAGCATGGCTTCTGAAAGGTCCAGAGCCGTCACCGTGCCAAAGCGGTTCGCCAGTTCTTCGAGGAACTCACCCTCGCCGGGGCCGACCTCCAGAGCGTGGCGCCCCGGTTTCAGCAGCTGTGCTACCTGTGGTCCATACACGCTATAACTGGCGATCAACTCCTGCTGTTCGCGGAAGCGGTTGCCGTAGTCGGCAAAAAAACGGCGCGAAGCCTCTGCACGTTCCGCGGCGATACCGGCCACGGTTTGTGCGCGGGCGTGGGTGAGGGGCAGGCGGTCCAGGCCGCTGAACAGCTGTTGTAGTAGCTCGCTGCCAGCGGAGCGGCGGTAGAACAGGTTATTGCCCTCGCGCCGCTTGCTCACCAGTCCCGCCTGGGCGAGCACTTTCAGATGGTGTGAAAGTGCCGGTTGGCGCAGATCGAAGATGCGACAGAGCTCCAGCACACTGTAGGAGTCCTGGGCCAGCAGGCGCAGGATCTCCAGGCGCAGCGGATCGCCAGCGGCCTTTAAGGTCGCTGCCAGTTTTGGGATCTGGTCGCTGGCGTAGATTTCGCCGCCCTCTGAAGGGGATTCAGGGGCATTACTGGAGTCAAGCATGGCGCGAAGTCTAGCAGTGCCTGGCCTCTATATCAAAATATTTTGATTTAGCTGCATCGAATTATTTTGATGCAGGTGCGGCCAAATCCCTGAGGAGGGACAAGATTGCGATTTGTTAGGAAAATGTTGCTCCCCAGAGGAAAGATTTGGGCCCGGAGCCTTTGCGCAAGGCGGACGATTACGGGAAAATACTGCCCCATTTTGCCGCCGGCGGATTGTCGGGGCACAAGTGGATTCGCGGTAAACTGGCCGTCAGAGCCGGGCCCGCAGCGCATCTGATGAACCGAAGATCCCAAACCGAGAATTCCTTATGTCTTCTACTCCGTCTCGCACAGAAAAGGCCAACGCCATCCGCGCCCTCGCCATGGACGCGGTCCAGAAAGCCAAAAGCGGCCACCCGGGCGCGCCCATGGGTATGGCTGATATCGCTGAAGTGCTGTGGAACGACTATCTGAAACACAATCCGGCCAACCCCGAGTGGGCGGACCGCGACCGCTTCGTGCTGTCCAATGGCCACGGTTCCATGCTGCTGTATTCGCTGCTGCACCTGACAGGATATGACCTGTCCATCCACGAGCTGCAGAACTTCCGCCAGCTGCACTCCAAGACCCCCGGCCACCCTGAGTACGGTTACGCCCCGGGCGTTGAAACTACCACTGGCCCGTTGGGCCAGGGCATCACCAATGCCGTGGGCTTCGCACTGGCCGAGAAAGTGCTCGCCGCGCAGTTCAACCGCGAAGGCTACGAGCTGGTGGACCACCACACCTATTGTTTCCTGGGCGACGGCTGCCTGATGGAAGGTATCTCCCACGAGGCCTGTTCCCTGGCCGGCACCCTGGGCCTGGGCAAGCTGGTTGCGTTCTACGACGACAACGGCATCTCCATCGATGGTGAAGTGGAAGGCTGGTTCACCGACGACACGCCCAAGCGCTTTGAGTCTTACGGCTGGCACGTGATTCCGAATGTGGACGGTCACGACCCGGCTGCGATCAAGGCCGCCATCGAGGAAGCCCGCGCGGAAACCTCCAAGCCCACCATCATCTGCTGCAAGACCGTGATCGGTTTCGGCTCCCCCAACAAGCAGGGCCGCGAAGAGTGCCACGGTGCCCCCCTGGGTGACGAAGAAATCGCGCTGGTGCGCGAGACCCTGGGCTGGAAGTACGAGCCCTTCGTGATTCCCGAAGAGCTGTACCACGCCTGGGATGGCCGCGCCAAAGGTGGCGAGCAGGAAGACGAGTGGAACGACATCTTCGAAGACTACAAAGAAGCGTTCCCAGAGCTCGCGGACGAGTTTGTGCGCCGCATGAAGGGTGAGCTGCCTGCTGACTTCCTCGCCAAGGCCGATGAGTACATCAAGCAGTGCCAGGCCGATGCCGAAAAAGTCGCTTCCCGTAAAGCCAGCCAGAACACCCTGAATGCCTACGGCCCGCTGCTGCCGGAATTCCTCGGCGGCTCCGCCGACCTGGCCGGCTCCAACCTCACCATCTGGTCTGGCTCCAAGGGCATCAGTGCCGACGACGCCAGCGGCAACTACGTCTACTACGGTGTGCGTGAATTCGGCATGAGCGCCATCATGAACGGCATCGCCCTGCACGGCGGCTTCGTGCCCTACGGCGCCACCTTCCTGATGTTTATGGAATACGCCCGCAACGCCGTGCGCATGGCCGCGCTGATGAAGCAGAAGGTCATCTTCGTCTACACCCACGACTCCATTGGCCTGGGCGAAGACGGCCCCACCCACCAGCCGGTCGAGCAACTCACCGCCCTGCGTTCCACCCCGAACCTGCAGACCTGGCGCCCCTGTGACGCCACCGAATCCGCAGTGAGCTGGAAAATGGCCGTATCCCGCAACGACGGCCCCAGCGCCCTCATCTTCAGCCGCCAGGGCCTCGCCCCGCAGGCGCGTACCGATGAGCAGCTGGCCGCAATCGAAAAGGGCGGTTACATCCTGCGCGATTGCGACGGCGAGCCCGAAGCCATCATCATCGCCACCGGCTCCGAAGTGGAGCTGGCGGTTGCCGCCGCCGAGCAGCTGAGTGGCCGCAAGGTGCGCGTGGTCTCCATGCCCTGTGCCGAAGCCTTCTCGGCGCAGAGAGCCGATTACCGCGAATCCGTACTGCCCTCCAGTGTGCGTGCCCGTGTAGCCGTAGAAGCTTGCCACAAGGACTACTGGTACAAGTTCGTCGGCTTCGACGGCGCCATTGTCGGCATGGATACCTTCGGTGAATCCGCGCCGGCGGGCGACCTGATGAAGCACTTCGGCATCACTGCCGAGAAGGTTGTGGAAGCGGTTGAAGGACTGCTGAAGTAACTAAGTGCTGGCTACTGCTACCCCGTACGGAGTGCAGTGGTCAGAATTGAAGGTCAGGCACGGGGCAAGGGTTTTTGGAAACGTCGCAAACAGGATGTTTGCGACGCTGCGCCCAGGGATGGGTTCACAGCGATTCCGAAAACCCTTGCCGCGGGCCTGACCGCCACCACACTGGAACAGAGCAAACCCGAGGGTGGTGGATCTAGCCCGAGGTATGCATGCCCACACCTATTAGACTGGCAATAAACGGCTACGGCCGCATCGGACGCTCCGTTTTACGCGCCCTGTACGAATCCAACCTGCGCGACCAGCTGCAGATCGTCGCCATCAATGAGCTGGCCGACTGCGCCACCATCGCTCACCTCACCAAATACGACACCGTCCACGGCCGCTTCCATGGCTCTGTCGCCGTGCACGACGACATGCTGCACATCAACGACGACATAATCGCCGTAACCCATCACGAACAGCTCGAGCAGCTCGACTGGCGCGATCCCCAGGTCGATATCGTGCTCGAATGCACCGGCAGCTTCACCGAGCGCCAGCGTGCCGAACTGCATCTCAAGGCCGGAGCGAAAAAAGTCATCTTCTCCCAGCCGGCCCAGAGTGATGTCGATGCCACCATCGTCTACGGCGTCAACGACACCGCACTGACTGGCAACGAGACCATTATCTCCGCCGCCTCCTGCACCACCAACTGCAGTATTCCTGTCATCGCCGCCCTGGAAAACGCCTTTGGCATTGATGCCGGCGTCATCACCACCATCCACTCGGCAATGAACGACCAGCCGGTAAACGATGCCTACCACCACACCGACCTGCGCAAAACCCGCTCGGCGATCTCCTCCATCATCCCCGTGGACACCGGCCTCGCTCGCGGTATCGAACGCATCCTGCCCGACATGGCCGGCAAATTCGAAGCCCAGGCCATGCGCGTGCCCACCGTTAACGTCTCCGCCATCGATCTCTCGGTACAGCTGCACAAAAGCGTCACCCAGGCGGAAGTGAACTCGGTATTGAAAAGAGCGGCGGAGACCCGTTTCGAAGGCGTGCTGGGCTACACCGAAGAGCCGCTGGCTTCCTGCGACTACAATCACGACCCGCGCTCCGGCATCGTCGACGCCAGCCAGACACGGGTTGCTGGTGGCCGATTGGTAAAAGTGCTGATCTGGTTCGACAATGAATGGGGTTTCGCCAACCGTATGCTGGACGTCGTCCGATCGCTGGTGAAATAAAAAAGACGCGGCCCAGACCGTGCCATTGAATAATAAATACGAGACCAATTATGGAAATCTGGAAAATATCGTATCGCGACCTCAAGTGCGTGTTATTGGCATGCTTGCTGCAACCGGCGTTCGTCTCTGCGGAATTTACCACCGGCCCTGTTGTGGAGAGCTTTGGCCCGGTGGCCGATGTCGAGCAAACGGTGCCACTGACGGGCCGGGAACATTTCAAAATAGTATTTGACGCGAGCGAACAGGGTAAAGGCGACAAGCGAAACCGCAAATTTGAAAGTCTTGCTCGCTTTCTTAATATGCAAGCCCGTGCGGGTGTGAAGCCGGAGCAGATTGAGCTGGCGCTGGTCGTTCACGGCGGTGCGGGCTTTGATGTACTAAACGATACTGCGTATCAAAAAAAATTCCAGCGTGATAACCCCAACGTTGATTTATTGGCGGCATTGCAGAAAAACCGCGTTCGCATCATTCTCTGCGGGCAATCTGCTGCTTATAACGGGATCGGGAACAAAGACTTGTTGCCCGGTGTAGAGATGGCGCTGTCCGCAATGACTGCCCACGCCTTGTTGCAGCAACAGGGCTATACACTCAATCCTTGGTAAACACTGGGAAATCGATTAAAAACCCCAGAATGCAGATTGTACTCCTGACCCACGAACGCGAACTGGAGCGTCCAAGCAACATCGCTAATCTGGTGTTGTCTGCGATCGTTGGTGAGGAGGTCAGTGTCAAATGGGTGGTCTGGAGTCGTACAGCCTCGGACAAGGCACTTCTCGTGATACCCACGACTACATCGGCCTCGGTGAAGACGACCCGGCGCACCAGCCGGTAGAGCAGCTGACCGCGCTGCGTTCCACCCCGAACCTAAAGACCTGGCGCCCCTGTGACGCCCCCCCGGAAGCCATCATCATCACCACAGGCTCTGAAGTGGAACTCGCCACCGCCGCCAAACGCCTGTCTGGCCGCAAGGTGCGTGTGGTCTCCATACCCTGTGCCGAAGCATTCTCGGCGCAGAGCGCTGAGTACCGGTGCCTTCCGACGTGCGCGCCGCGTGGCGGTAGAAGCTGCGCACAAGGACTGCTGGTACAAGTTCGTCGGCTTTGACGGTGCCATCATCGGTATGGAAACCTCCGGTGAATCCGCACTCAGCAGTGGGCCACCACCGCACTGGGTCAGAGCAAAGCCGAGGGCGGTGGACAAAGCCAGAGGCCTACATGCCCGCACCTATAAGAATCGCAATAAACGGCTACGGCCGCATCTTTTTCGCACATTCCCACATTCGCACGAGTCGCCGATCTTTTGGCGCAAAAACCATCCTCAATGCTGCCTTTTTGCCAAATTATTCTTGAAATGTATCCGCTAATGAATAATTCTTTCGTTGTGGTAAAAATAGAATATTTTATTTTGCCGGTGGTTGAGTCCCGCTGCCTGCCAAAACAATAAGCATAAGGAGAGGTTGATGAACCAACTGCAACGGGCCATACGACTGGCCAATATTTCACTCTTTACCTTCGGTGCCCTGGCTGCCGTTCCGGCCCTGGCGCAGGAGAGTAAGGGGGAAGAGTCTGCAAAGCTGGAAGAGGTGGAAGTAACCGGTTACCGGGGTTCGGTTAAAAAGAGCCTGAATATCAAGCGCAATGCCGATGTGATGGTCGACGCGATTTCTGCAGAAGATGTGGGCAAGTTCCCGGATCAGACCGTGGCAGATGCACTGCAGCGGGTTGCCGGGGTGTCGGTGGAGAAGTCCGAGGGCGAGGCAGACCGGGTCAGTATCCGAGGCACTGCCCCGCATCTCAACCTGACCCTGTTTAACGGCCAGCATGTAGCGACCGCAGAGGCTTCTGCCAGTGTGCTCAACCCTCCCAGCCGTAGTTTTAACTACTCACTGCTGCCCTCCGAGTTGATTGACACGCTGGAAGTGCACAAGTCTGCCCAGGCAAAAATTGAGGAAGGATCCGTCGGTGGTACGGTGATTATCAAAACGCGCTCACCGCTGCAGACCGAAGCCAATCATGTCGCCTTTTCGTTGAAAAATATCTATCAGGAATCCAGCGGCGAGAACAGCCCGTCCATTTCCGGGTTTTATAACTGGAAAAATACAGAAAATACGCTCGGCTTCAACCTGGGCTACGTACGCCGTGACAATCGCATTCAGCGGGATACTCAGGGCATGGGCTATCTGGGGTATCAACCGGTGAATGATGCCGACGGCAACGTGGACTATTACCTGCCCAATAATGTGCGCGCCACCCGCTTCCGCTCGGAGAAAGATCTCTCCACCGTGACGGCAAACTTTGAGTGGCAAGCCTCTGATCAGCTGAACCTCGAGCTCACCAACCTCTTTTCAAAGGTTGACCGCGTAAACCAGTCCATCTCAAACGGTATTCGCACCCTGGGCGCAGCGGCGGGAGCCGGTATTATCAACCCTGTGATGGAAAACGGCGTGGTGGTTGCGGGTTCCCTCAGTGCAGACGGTAATAACGGCCGCGAACTGGAAGAAAGCTGGTACAGCACCAACAATAATGACGGTGGCTACGAGACCAGGGCCCACAACCTGGAGCTGAACTTTGCTGGCGACGGTTACACCCTGAGTGCGCAATTAGGTACTACCCAGGCCAAGGGCGATATCCTGGATGACCAGATTGAATTCGAGGCCAGTACCGACGCCAGTTTTGATGTGCGCGGAGAGCCGAGTTACGCGTTTGCGGGCAATCTGTCGCCGTCGGACTATGCCACCATGTATACCCACCGGAATATCTTTGATAACTCCGAGAAGGAAGACTATGTACAGCTGGACCTGAATATCGAGCTGAATAATACCTTCTTCAGCTCGGTGGATGTCGGGGCCAAATATCGCGACCACCTGAAGGATTCCAACCTGCACAAAGATGTCTGGGTGGTGTTCCTCGACCCCTATATTACGACCCTGGACAACTATGCAGATGGCTCGGTTGCCGGTGACTTCAAGGGCGGCAGCAGTTCGCAACAGGGGCTGTATGAATTCGAATATGCAAACTGGGTCGACTGGACCAATGCGACGCCCACTTACCGCTCCAACTACCGGCCGGACTACAGCTTTGAGTTAAAGGAGCAGATTGCCAGCTTCTATGTACAGGGCAATATCGAATACGACAGGCTGCACGGCAATGTCGGTTTGCGCTACGCAAAAACCGATAGTACCAGCGAGGGATTCCAGCTGTTCAAGCCGGTCTCCTGGAATCCGGATACCTGGACCATGACGCCGGCGAGTATCGACAACGATTACAAAAATGTACTGCCAAGCCTGAACCTTGCCTACGACCTCCGGGAAGATACCGTGCTGCGATTTGCTGCGGCCAAGGTGTTGTCGCGCCCCGACTACGACAATCTCAAAATGACCCGTGGCTTTGCCAACAGTATCTGGGTGCCCGGTTACGACGGTTTCGGTAGTGGCGGCAACCCAAACCTGAAACCGTATCGTGCCACGCAATATGATTTGGCGACCGAGTATTACTTTACCGACTCGTCCATCCTTTCTGTCGCCTACTTCTATAAAGACATTGATACATATATTGAGACCGCGGATGTGGGTGAAGACCTGATCGGCGAAGACGGCCCCGGGTACTACCGGATCACTATTCCGGTGAATGGTCTCGGTGGCGTCAACCAGGGGCTGGAAGTCAATCTCCAGCATGACTTTAACAATGGCTTCGGGGTACTGGCGAACTACACCTATTCCGATGCCGACATGAAAGAGAGTGAAGAGGATATCGCCGCGGGAATCGAGAAGCAGCTGCCGGCGAACTCGCGCGATACCTACAACCTTACCGCCTATTATGAAGACCACGGACTGTCTGCACGTCTGGCATACAACTACCGTTCAAAGTATTACACCGGGACGAGCCGCAATGGTCTGGATTTGTACCGTCAAGGCTATGGGCAACTGGATGCAAATGTGTCGTATCGCCTTACTGATAACATTGATCTTGTAGTCAACCTGTTGAACCTTACCGATGCGGAGCAATCCAGCGAATGGGGAGAGCAGGGCTTTGTCGGTGACGTTCATCAGTATGGGCGAAGAATTTTCGCGGGTGTCTCCGCCAAGTTCTGATTTCTTTCTCCTTGTCGTCTTTCCTTTGGCCGGCTCATTAGAGCCGGCTTTTTTTATTTATGGAGGTGGTGTAATTTGCCGTGGCGGTCCTAGACGTTACCCTTAAAGCAAAGGAAAAGAGAGTCTGATTACTTGAGGATTTACCTGCTTACCCATGAGCGCGAGCTCGACAGAAACACGAATACAGGCGCCATCGCTTTGTCGGTTGCGAGTGGCCCGGAGGGTGTGGTACAGCGTATTGTCTGGAGCCGCACCAGTCCGAATCAGAACTTGCTGCAACTATTGGCGCAGGGAGCGGTGGGGTTGCTGTATCCGTTGTCGGAGGCGGACGGCACAGAAATCGGGGTGGATGAGTGTGAACACTTTATTTTGCTGGATGCTACCTGGCAGGAAGCGCGCAAAATATACAACCGCAGTCCTTATTTGAAAACCGTCCCCCGCGTAAATCTGCGGCCGGAGCAGGAGTCCAGATATCGACTGCGGCGGAATCAAAAAAGTGATGGCCTTTGCACTGCGGAATGCGTAATCCAAATTCTGCAGGCGAAAGGGAAGGCGGCGTTGGCTGCTGAAGTTGAGACAGCATTCGATGGGTTCAATTCCCGCGCTCAGTGAGATGTAAGCGTCTTCACGCGGGCACTGCATCGAAGCATGTCTGGTGTGGTGATGGCGCAGGTCCTGATACATCTCCGCAAGCTCGAATGCACCTCGCGAGTATCGACACAGCGACTATTCCGAGTGGAATACATGAAACAGGCGCCAAAAGCGTGGATTTAAGGCTAGATTCCCGCCAGAATTCAACGTGTTGGTACAAATGTGTGGTTTCCGTGAGAGTTTTCACCTAGTCTCAGGCCCCTACTATTCGCCGGGTTAAAGGCTCTGTCATGAGCGATAATAATAACTCCCAGCGTTACCGGGCTTTCATTAGTTACAGTCATGCCAATGAGCGGGCAGCCAAATGGCTGCAGCGCGCTCTTGAATCCTATCGCCTGCCCAAACACCTGGTTGGGCGGGAAACGTCTGCGGGAGTTCTTGCGTCCAGGGTCGGCAAAGTCTTTCGGGATCGGACCGATCTTTCTCTGGCACCGGACCTTACCGTTGAGTTGCAGGCGCGCCTCGCCGCGAGTGATTACCTGATTGTTATCTGCTCTCCGGCTGCTGCCGCCTCCCGGTGGGTAAATGAGGAAATCCTGCAATTTAGTCGCCTGCGCTCTCACAAAAGGGTGCTTGCGCTGATTGCGGATGGTGAACCCTTTGCTTCTGTGGCGGGTAACCCCGAACGGGAGTGCTTGCCTCCCGCGTTGCGCTTCCAGTTAAACCCCGATGGCTCTGTTTCGGAGCGTATTGCAGAACCCCTGGCTTCGGATATGCGCGCCAAGGGCGATGGTCCGCGCATGGCGTTGCTGAAAATTCTGGCCGCGATCCTGGATCTCGGCTTGGATGAGCTGGTGCGCCGGGACCACCAGCGGCGTATGCGGGTTCAGCAACTGATCTCCGCTGCCGCATTGGTTCTGGTCAGTATCTTCGCCGGATTGAGCTACCTTGCCGTGTCTGCGCGCAATGTTGCGGAGGAGCGTAGGCTGGCGGCGGAAGACCTGGTTAACTTCATGCTCACAGATCTGCGGCAGCGACTCGAACCGATTGGCCGGCTGGATGCGCTGGATCTGGTCGGGGAGAAGGTGCTCGACTTCTACTCCAGTCAGCAGGCAAGCACTTTGAATACGGATGCACTGGGAAGGCAGGCTTCCGCCATGCACTTGCTGGGTGAAATTCGCGATTTAGCCGGGGATACGGATGCAGCCATTGCGCTGTTTTCGCACGCAGCACAGACAACTGGAGAGCTGTTGGCGCGGGAGCCGAATAATCCACAACGGGTCTTTGAGCACGCGCAAAGTATGTTCTGGGTGGGGTTCCCGGATTTTCAGCGCGGGGAATATATGCGGGCCCAGCGTTGGTTTGATCAATATCTCGAGTTATCGCGCAAGCTGCTGGTGTTGGATCCCGGAAGCAGCCGTTCGCAAACCGAACTTTTTTATGCGCTCAATACCCAAGCCGTACTCAAGATTCACAATGCCCAATTCCAGGAAAGTCTCACGTTATTCGAAGAGGCTGAAAAAATACTGACAGAGCTTCCCAATTCGGCAGATAACCGCGAGGCGCTGATCAATAATACGGCCTGGATCGCCTCGGCAAATTCATTGCTGGGTGATTTTGAGCGGGCAATTGATGCCCGGCTGCGGCAACTGGCCATGATCGACCAGTGGTTGCAGGAAGAGCCGGATCGGGCAAATCTCACCGACTACACGGTGACGGCGAAAACAGAATTGCTTCGCTTGTTTCAGATCACCAGGGATCAAGCGCGTCTTTCCGAGGTTGTGAATTCCGGCATGGTAGCCGCGGAAAAATTACTCAAGCAGGACCCCACCAATCTTGATTATCGCTTGCGGGCGTATAAGTTTTATCTTGGCGCAGAGCTGAATGAGCCGGATGGCACTTCCCTGTCGCCAACGCTGCTGGACGATATTCGTGCACTGGCCGCCGAGATTCCGGAAAACCTGGATGCGCAAATGCTGCGTTGGGAGGCTGATATCAGCCTGGGTCTGAAAAACCGGGAAGCAGAGGATAATGGAGCATTGTTTGCTTCCGTGCGGGCATTTGAGCAATGGGCATCGAAATTGGACGCGCCGGAGCAGCAGCGCAGGCTGCAGAAGCTACGTGTGCTGGCTAACCTCGTTAGCGCGCTGGATCCGCATTTGGCCTCGTCAGAGCGTCATGCGCGCATCCGTCTTGGTCAGGAAGTTCTTCGTCTCAGCGATAGCGGACTGAAATATTCCGTCCATTGTGATGAATCGAATCTGGATCCGTTAGTCAGCAGTGCGCTGGTCGATACGGATGCTTTGATGTCGGTGATCAGGCGTTGTATCGGCCTGAAGCAAGCCTAGTAGTTTTATCCCAAAAAACCACAAGAAATATCAAGGAAAGATTTATGAGTGACGATTACAAATTCCGTATCAATATCTGCAATTCATCCGATAGCGATGACGGATGCCCCGTTTTTTTTATGGAAGATCCCCATGAAAAAAAGGGGATCGCGACGATCAAGGAGGATGGCACTATTTCCATCTGCAAGGAAAAAGGAAAAAAAGTAAAGATAGCCTTTCGTCTTCAGGACGGGGTCTATGATGGCTATACCTTTGATCTGACTAAATCGTTTAGCGCGACCAAGGTGCCCAGTGGTGAAGCGGGTAATTTCAGTTTTGCGCTTGACGATGCTGGTGATCCTGAGTTGTCTCCCTCAAACGTTAAGGATGATTCGCGTACCCTGGTGGTGACCGATAAGAATGACGATGGCGGTGACTGGCGCTACACTCTGGAAATCTTCAACGATGGCAAGTCAGTCACGATCGACCCGATGATAAAAAATAGCGTGGTTTGATCAGGGTGGGCTGCCCGACAGGTCGAGAGTTTCGGTCCTCACCTTTTGGGCAGCATCCAGAACGTATCGCGCGATAATATTGGTACGGAGCTAGTATTTTTGCTGGAAAAAACACGGGTCGCTTTCGGCATGCTGGGCCTGGCTTCGGCATAAAGAGTCCGTGATCATATCCGGTATGATCGTGGCTCTTTATTCGCCGGTTACTCGGGGTATCTGCAGGTGCTGCCCGTCAGCGCAGTCAAGGCGGAGCATTGCATCGGGATGCTCTATAGAGCGCAATTAAATAATTCCTATTTGATAGGCCGGATGTCACTGATGGATGGCTGGCCCTTCTGTAAGCGGTGCGTATCCTTGCGCTAATCCTTCTGATTTACATCGCGGTAAAGGCATTTGGAGTGCAAGCGGCATCGCGAGCGTCAATTAGCGTCTATCTCCGAAACACTACCGCGTCTCATTATCTGGGTTGTGCTACTTAACCAAAATAGATGGCGCACCTCTATTTTGGTATTGGTGCATTATCTAGCTTCTGTCTCCTGTTGCTTCAGTCAAGAAATGCTCGCCGAAATTTATACCTTATAAAAAGAAAGTTTTGATCTCTGTATTCGTGGTCGACCAAAGCGATTCCATGCATTCCTGCCAATCGTGACTTTTGTGGTTTAGTTCGACCTTCATGGTGAATAAAATTATCTTATGCTGGAATTTTATTCTTTCGTTACTTAATGTGTTTGAGTCGTGAGGCAAATTACCTGGTTTCATGTTCTGCTAGAGCTTCCCAGTTTCCTAAATTTCTAATAATCAAAAAACTTAAGGGGTAAGCATGCGAGTGCTCATCGTTCTTCTGCTTTTATGTCTTTGTTCCAGTGTGCGAGCTTTCGATGTCGTGGATACTTTTGGTGGTCTCCCGGCAATGAAAGATTTTCAGATTTCTCCTAACGGAAAAACGATGGCCTATTTGCGAGAAAATGAGGGTCGATACTACGCTGTTGCGCAGCGTATGGATGAAAATAAAAGCCCGGTAATATTTGGGTTTGAAGAAAGTGAGATTAGGTCGCTGGAATGGGTGAGTGACAGTAAGATTTTACTGCGGGTGTCCGAGGCGTATTATTCAAAAGCTGACTCAGAAAGATTTACGATATACCGTCTCGGAATCTGGGATGTTGATGACAATGATATAACGTGGGCATTTAATGGGCCAAGGTATAAACACAATATTAGTGCACCTAAGCTCGTTAGTAAAATCCTGAATGAAGATAAGTACGTGTTGCTTTCCTATTACTATAGAGAGGTAGATGCTCTTTTTCGGATAAATCTTGAAACCGGTAAGAGAGAGGAAGTTTTTCAAGGAAAAAATATTAATCACTGGATGGCCAATGAAGACGGGGATCTTATCTTCTATCGTAAGTACGATAAGAAGATGGAGCAGGCCGTCTCAATGGTTCGAGGTGCCCACGAGGACGATTTTTCGCCGCTAATGAAGATGGCAGATGGCGAGCTTCAGATCTTCCCTGAAATAACGGTAGGGGTTAGCGAGGAATTGGATCGGGTTTATTACGTGGCAGAGGGCGAGCAGGGTGTTGACTGGTTCCTTGCTGCTCCTGTCAAGAATGGCGTTGTTGGAAATGGTGTAGTTTTGGGGCCTTTGGGTGACCGCGGTTACGACATTAATTCATTGGTTTACGATTATCACTCCTCCATCCTTTCTGGGTATGGCGTTATTCTTGATGTTGAAGAGTTTCGTTTTCTTGCGCCTGAGCTTTCACAAGTATATGCAGATTTGCGCACTACTTTTGAGGGCGCGGAAGTTGAGTTGACTTCGTATACCCAAGATCGATCCAGGTTCGTCGCACGTATTTCCGGTTCTAAGTATGCTGAAGAGTATTATCTGTATGACCAAAAGGCAGGTAAGATTCAATTTCTGGGAAGTGGATATCAAATAAAGGATAAAAATAAGCTGGGGCGCGTCACCAGCTTCTCTTATCAAGCGAGAGATGGCCTTGAGATTTCTGCCTACTTAACAGTTCCTTTACATGTAGAAGGTGAGTTGCCTCCGCTAATCGTAATGCCACACGGTGGTCCGGAAAGTCGGGATAGCAAGAGTTTCGATTGGAAGCGGCAGGCCTATGCCTCGGCTGGATATGCGGTATTTCAACCGAATTTTCGCGGCTCATCCGGATTTGGTACTGAATTCGCTGAAAAAGGCTACGGTGAGTGGGGTCAGAAAATGCAAAGTGATGTCAATGATGGCGTAGAATTTCTGGTTAAAGAAAGGCTTGTTGATCCGGAAAAAATTTGTGTCGTAGGATCTAGTTATGGAGGCTATGTCGCTCTTTTCAGTGCTGTGCAGTACCCGGAGATTTATCAATGCAGTGTTTCTTTTGCAGGGATCAGTGTTTTGAGTGAGATGCACCTTCACGCAGAAGAGCAAATGAGGGGGCTAAGTTATTGGAAAAAGTCTATAGGTGATCGTTTTGAAACAGACGAGTTGTCAAAGTATTCGCCTCTGGATCTGGTGAATAAGGATGCCGCGCCTACTCTCCTGTTTCACGGTGACATGGATACGGTGGTTCCTTTATACCAGTCAGAAAAAATGGCTAAGCGGCTCAAGGCGCTACGAGTAAAAAACAGCGAGTTTATACAGCTTGATGGAGAAGATCACTGGTTGTCAAAGGGGAGTTCTCGTGAAGTTTTTCTAGCAAAGTCCCTGGATTTTATTCGTGAAAATATTCAGTGAAAGATTAAATTGATTTTCCAGATATTTTCTGAGTATTGGGAGTTGTTTGGGTAAATTAGTCTGCATTTGATTTTTTGCCTGGTTCTGTGCGCAGGGAGCACAGTGATAGACTGTGCTCTTTTGGCCAGCTGATTCTGAGCTCGCGTGTGAATTACATCGCCGCCCGCGGTGATCGAATACACACTTGGCGTGTGCAATGCTGGCCTCGAATAAGGGCAGAACACCAAGGACTCGGTTCTCTACATTATGTGTTCTCTAGGTAGGTCAGTCCCCATATCTGGCTTGGCAGTAAATACGTTGTTGCCTTTCGCAGCGAACGCGAGTTACTGCAATTCATCAATTTTTTTCGAGGCGCACCGTTGATGACGATGATGTCATCCTGCTTGCCGACTTCCAGAGTGCTGATCGGGATACCAAATGTTGAACGTTCGTTCATCCATGACTGGTTCCTTCAGTTTATTCGATACTTTTTATCTCTCCCGGCATGTCATGCGTCCCACGTTGGCTGCCAGTGAACAGTGGGAGAAGCGCCATTCACTCGAGTTGGTAGATTGGAGTGGCACGCTGTAAAGCGTGCAGCAACCAATGAGAGAAAATAACGATGCAAAATAAAAATAGTTATAAAGGTTTGCTTCTTACCGTGGGTCTGACGGCGGTGTTGCCGGCTTTCGGCCAGCAGTGTCAGTCTCCGGCTCCGGTATGGGAAGACAACTTCGACGGTACCACTTTGGACACTTCAAAGTGGGAACCCATGATTGGCGATGGTTGTAGTTACGGTATCTGTGGCTGGGGCAATAGCGAGCTCCAGTATTACAAGGCCGAGAACGCCACAGTGGCCAACGGGTTACTGACCATCACCGCCCGCAAGGAACGGGTACAGAGCAAAGCCTACACATCCGCGCGCCTGCGCACCGCCAATATGCCCGATGGCGGTGAGTGGACCAACGGTCGCTTCGAGGCGCGGATCAAGGTGCCGGATGGCACCGGCACGTGGTCGGCCTTCTGGATGCTGCCCACCGACCCCGCCGAAAGTTGGCCGATCAGCGGCGAGATCGACATTCTGGAGTCCATCGGGCAATCGGATGAGTACGTATTTGGCACCCTGCATTACGGCGAGCTGTATCCGAACAACGCCTTCACCGGCAACCGCCTGCTCATCCAGCCAGAACCCTGGTCGGCGGATTTCCATGTTTACGCGCTGGAGTGGGAGCCGAACGAGATGCGCTGGTATGTGGACGACCAGCTGTACGCAACGCTGACGCCCAACGACCTGACCAGTGCATCCTATTGGACCTTTGAAAATTACCAGTACCACTTCCTGTTGAACCTGGCTGTGGGCGGTAACCTTGGCGGTGCCGTGGATGACAGTATGCTGCCGCAGACCATGCAGGTGGATTATGTGCGGGTCTACGATTACGGCCAGCCCAGTATTACTGGTGAGCGTATTGTGGATAACGGCGAAACAACCAGTTATTCCGTTGCCGGTGCCATTGGCGGAAACCCCGGTTACAGCTGGACCCTTCCCGCCGGCGCGACCCTGGTGTCCGGCGGCAACAGCGACACCATCACGGTGCAGTGGGGCAGCGCCGGCGGTGATGTGAGCGTCAGCGTCAGCGATAGCTGTGGTAGTCGCGATTTGAGCCTGCCGGTGCATGTCGGACCCAAACTAGTGCAGGAAAACGTACTGGATGACTTCGAGTCCAATCGCACCCTGGCGTATACGGTGTTCGATGGCACTTTTGTGCAGGATGCAGCCAACCCGCAAGCGGACGCCACCAATGGTTCCTCGACCGTGGCAATGTATACCCGGTCCGCCGGGGCTCAGTACGATGTGATCGCCGCAGATACCGGCGCAATTGTGGATGCGGATCCGTTCCTGTCCGGTGAGAAGGCCTTCTATATGGATGTCTTCACCACCGCCGCCGCGGGTACCCAGATCCTGGTGCAGCTGGAAGACAGTTCGACGGCCACGGCATCGAACTATCCGTCGGGTCGACACTCCAAGTACGCCGCCTATGTGGGCGAGGGCAGCGGATGGCAGCGACTGAAGTTTGAGCTGGACGATCGCATCGATGGGGCTACCCCGGCGAGTGCGGTGGACAGCCTGGTGATCCTGTTCGACCCCAATACCCTCAATGGCGACACCTATTACTGGGATAACTTTGATATCTACGGCCTCGACACGGGTGTCAATCAGGCGCCGACAGCCAGTGCCAGCCACAGCTGCACCGGCCTTGACTGCAGTTTTGATGGCAGCGCCAGCGCCGACAGTGATGGTTCGATTGCGAGCTATCACTGGGACTTTGGGGATGGTGCCACCGCATCCACGGCAACCGCCGCCCATTCCTATGCTGCGACCGGTAGCTATAGCGTGACACTCACCGTTACCGACGATCAGGGGGCAAGCGGCCAGAGCAGCTTCGATGTCAGTGTGAACGACGGTGCCATGGCGACCACCATGTTTGTATCCAGTGTGGTGACCGGTACCGCGTCCGCGGGCAGGGGGCAGAAGTACGCAACCGCCACCGTGACGGTACTGGATGACCTCGGCCGCGGTATGCCGGGGGTATCCGTGACCGGTGACTTCAGCGGCAGTATTGCCGAGAGTGGTGTCAGCGGGCTTACCGACAGCAACGGTATCGCCACCGTGACCAGCTCGGCTTCCGCTGGCGGTAACGTGTCGGTGAGCTTCTGTGTTACCAACCTGAGTGGTGGCCTGAGCCACGATACCGGCACCAGCACCGGACTGTGTCAGTAAACCGGTGTGCGCGGGCGACGCTAGTCGCTCCGCGCCCCGTGGATCTGTGAACAGGGGCCTGCCTCCGGCGATGCCGGAGGCAGGCCTTTTTTATGTGCCGTGAAAACCGCAGGAGCCAACGCGGTCTTTGTAAGGCTGGGAGTCTTTGATAAACGCCGTATATTCCTCGCGAAAGCTCGCGCAGGATGCGGTGGCATCATCCGAGGTGCCGCAACAGCGGATGGCTTCCGACAGCTCCCGCTCGGACACACTGTCGAACGCAGCAGACTGGCCGGCACCGTACATGATGCTGTCGGACCAGGTCTTTGCCGGGCGCCAGGAATTGTTGCCGTAGGCACCGCCGTAATAGCAGCCGGCACCTTCCAGGCAATCGAGGCCGATGTCTTCGGTACCCCACGCCGGGGTGCACTGGGCCCCGAAGTAATCGTCCACGGTGTCTTCTGACCAGGCACAACACTCGACCGTGCCACCTTCATCGGTGGTGCACTCGCCCTGCGTGTCTCGGTTGTAGCCGGTACAGGCGTCCTTACTGTCAAAGGTATGACAGGCCGCACTGGCAGACTGGGTATATTCCGAGGCCGGTTTGAAGCTGCTGCACCATTTGTCGCAGCCGGGTCCGTCCAGGTTGCGCCATTGGCGCGACAGGCTACTGGGCCAGCCGCTCACGGCAGAGCCATCGGCATTGGTGCCGCCGTCGTATAAATCGGCGAGGCCGAAATTGTGCCCTACTTCGTGCACCACGAGATTATTCAGTTTGTACAGTGCGGTCTCTGCATCCGGCCAGCCGCTGTCGCTGCCCAGGTAAATGATTTCACCGCCGGAAGCGCCGTAGCCGGTGTCCGCGATAACGACCTTGATGGTGCCATAGAGGTCGTCCACATCGCACTGCTGCAGAATGGCCTGGTGTATTCTGTCGTCGTCACAACTGAACGAGGCGCCGTTGCTGTTGCCGGTCGCCTTGCATCCCAGCGCTCCCGCATCGGACAGTGCCAACCGGTAAAACGCAAAATTGGAGACATAGTCCCGAAACGGTGCCAGCGCCTGGAACTGGTTGAGGATCGCATCCTCGACGATCTCATCGAAATAGGGAGCATTGTCGAGGTCAGCAAACAGCAATTTGAACTCTGCGGTCTCGCTCCCTGCCACCAGTGGGCAGTCAGGGGTCGCTGTGACCCTTGCATATTCGCCGGGTTGAAGCGCCTGCGGTGATCCAGAAGAATCGCCAGACGTATCAGAAGAGCCATCGGAATTGCCTCCAGATCCGCCTGGGGCTGAGGGTGCCGATGGGGCCTGGCCGATTTCCTCGGCCTCGGGTTCACTGCCATTGCCACCGCCACAGCCGGTCGCAAGCGCGAAAAAAATACACAGGCCTGGCAGCCAGAGAGTATGGTGTCGCATGTTATTGGGATTGAGATCGCTTAAGCTTGGACTCTTGGCCATAGTCCGCGGTTATTGGTGTACGAGCTCAATCCATTGTGCGCCTGTTGCCGGAGCCCCTGTCGTCCTTCCGGCGCGCCCGTCAAGGCGCAAAAGTAGGCGATTTTACGGCTAAAAAATGAGCGTTTCCAGCGATTGCGCCGCAGCGCTGGAAGTGAATGTGGAGTCAGTTATTGACCCGGCGACCGCCGGAAAAATCAGGAGAAAAGTGATGAGAAAATTATTCTTGCTGCTCGCCATGGTGGCGATTGTTGTACCGGCCTATGCGCTGGAGGTAGGGGATAAGGCCCCGGATTTCTCCCTTCAGGGAACCGATGGCAAAACCTACACCCTGTCTGACTTCAATGGCAAGCAGGCCGTGGTTATCGCCTGGTATCCCAAGGCCTTTACCAAAGGGTGTACCATCGAGTGCAAGTCACTTGCGGAAAACGGTCACCTCATCCGCGAGTATGACGTTACCTACTTTATGGCGAGTACCGACGAGGTGGAGGACAACACCAAATTTGCCGAAGAGCAGAAGGCCGACTTCCCTCTGCTAAGTGATCCCAGTGGTGAGGTTGCAGAGGCTTACGATGTGAAAATGCCGGTGCTGAATATGGCCAAACGTGTGACCATCTATATTGGTAAAGACGGGACAGTGCTGAAGATCGACCGGGATATCAAGCCCGCGACCAGTGCCCAGGATATGGCGAGCACCCTGGGGGAACTGGGGGTTGCCAAAAAGGGGTAGCAAGAAAAACGAGAAAGGGTTGAGTCGAGTACTTTCCAAAAAAAAGGCCGCAATTGCGGCCGAACTTTCTGGGGGTAATTCTGGTCAACGCAATCGCGTTTCGCGTCAGTTATTTACTTCTACTATTTACTTCTACAAGGTCAAGCCCCTGCAATTCCGGGATGGCCTTGTGAACGTCTTTTTCGAGAGTATCCAGTTCTGACAGCTGGTTGCACAGGGCGCTTGCCCTGGCTTCCAGCCGTTCCGCTTTTTCTTCCACGGCCTTTTCGGCGGCTTCTGCAGCAATTTCGGCATCCCGCTCGATACTCGCTCCACCGGTAAATACCGCTTTCATCGCGTGCCACGCGATCGCGCCAGCTGACTTTTTGGCGAGCGCCTCTATCTGTGGTTCAAGCTCTCTTTCAAACGTATCGCCCATGGCATGTTCCATCCATGATCCGCCAAAGGTGTATACATCACCCGGCTGCTGGATTTCGGCCAGCAACTTCGTGCGTAGTGCCTCTGAAGATGCGAGAAACTCCTGGGTATCCGGGTCTTCGGCACCAGCCAGGGTTGCCAGAGCGATACCCACTCCATCCAGTGCGATATCCATTGCTTCGGCGGAGATCAGCGTTACGTCCCGGCCAGCACTGTGCAGCCCCTGTTGATAGGACAGCATCAGTGCCTGCTGTTGTTCGTCGAGGATCAGCCCCTCATCCCCAACGGCAAGCTGGTCGGGGGCATGGTAGGCAAAAAGCGGCGCGCTGCTCTCGCTGTCGCGGCTTTCAATAAAGCCGGGGCCCACGGTGACCTGGTGATGAAGGTCGAGAGAGCAGTGGGTACCGTTCCCCGACTCGAGGTTGAGGGATTCGCCGTGTGCCGCCGAGGTCGTCATTACTGCGAGAGCGATGGGGATTAAGGATTTCATCGAGTGTTCCGTTTTCACTGGTTTGTAGTTACGACGATGGCACTGCACCGAATGGATGCATCGGGCTTGAAAAAAAGTTTGGCATGTATATTGCTCCACAGAAAAGTAACACACAGAACATTACAGACTCTTGCGGTCGCAGGTCCCGCGTCCCGCTCAGCATAAAGATGTAATAGGCCACAGCAAATACGGCCAAGCAGTATCTGAAAGAACCCGTTAACACCGATGTTTTCAAACCCTGCGCACTACCAATGTGCGGGCTACGGGAAGCTTTTGCCTAAAGAAAATCACGATTCTGACAATTGTTCAATGAGAGGGCTGGCTAATGAAGCGGAAGTATCTGAGTAGTGCGGTAGTGGCAATCATCACCAGCGGTGCGGTGGCACCGGTACAGCCGGTGTTTGCGGAAGAACTTGAGGAAGTGGCTGTCACGGGGGTTCGGGGGAAGCCGCGTTCGGTATCGGATTCTCCGGTACCGGTGGATGTATTTGGTAGCGAGGCCCTGCAATCGGTGTCCTTTACCGATACCAACGACATAATGAAGACGCTGGTGCCTTCCTATAACGTGACGCGCCAACCGATCAGCGACGGCGGCACATTTATTCGTCCGGCCCAATTGCGGGGCATGCCTACGGATAAAACCCTGGTACTGGTTAACTCCAAGCGCCGCCATCGCGCGGCGCTGGTGCAAATTGGCGGCTCCGGTACCCAGGGACCGGACATTGCCACCATCCCGAGCTCTGCGCTGAAGTCTGTGGAGGTTCTGCGCGATGGCGCAGCGGCGCAATATGGTTCTGACGCCATTGCCGGGGTAATCAACTTTATCCTGAAAGATAATCCAGACGGCGGTTCCTTCAGTGTGCAAGCCGGTGAGTACTCGGAAGGTGACGGCTTCCAGACGACGGCCACCGGTAATGTGGGTATGCCCATCGGCGAAGACGGTTTCTTCAGCCTCTCCGGTGAGATGTCCCAATCAGACTTTACCTCGCGCTCAGAGCAGTACTGTGAAGACTGGTTCTGCCTGGCTGATCAGGATCCTGAGTTCATCGAGGCCGCGAAAAATGCTTCCCTGGAGGGCGATGTTGTACAGCCCTGGGGGCGACCCAATTCGGAAGGTGCGCGACTCTTCTTTAATGCAGGCTATGATCTCGGCGATGGAAAAGAGCTCTACGCATTTGGTAATTATTCAGAAAGTGAAGCGGATGGTAGTTTCTACTATCGCTACCCGGGTAATGGCACCATTGAGGACCTGCGAGAGGAAGATGGCTCCATTTACAGCCCGCTGGAAAAATTCCCGGGCGGCTTTACACCGCGCTTTTTCGGTGAGGTGACCGACTACTCGCTGGTGAGTGGCCTGAAAGGCGAGCTGCTTTCGGGCATGCTGTACGACTTTAGTGCACGCTATGGATACAGCGAAGTCGCCTATACCCTGAAAAATACTGTCAATCCGTCAATGGGGCCCGATAGCCCAACCTCGTTCAAGCCTGGCACACTGGCCAACGAAGAGATTCAGTTGCAGGCCGATTTCTCCAAAGAACTCGATTGGGGTATGGCCGCTCCAGTGGTTGCCGCTTTCGGCCTGAGTTATATGGACGAATCCTATGACCTGGCCGGTGGCGATGAAGCTTCCTATGCGGCCGGTCCCTACGCGACGCAGGATCCCTGGGCGTTCTGTGACGGCGACATCCCCACCGCTGCAGGTCTGGCGGTGATCGCGGGTGGTTCTACCCTGAATTGTGCCGATGAAAATGATCCAATCTATACCGTTGTTGGCGTTGGCTCTAACGGATTCCCTGGGTACTCGCCGGAATATTCTGGCAGCTATTCTCGCGACTCCTACGCGGTATACGGTGACCTGAGTAGCGATGTAACTGACCGGCTATTTCTACAGGCGGCGATCCGCTACGAAGATTATTCCGATTTTGATGCCGAACTGGTGGGCAAGCTCGCCATGCAATACGATCTGACAGAAAATATCGGTCTTCGCTCGTCGATTGGTACCGGTTTCCGTGCACCAACTCCGGGCCAGCAGGGCACCACAAACGTATCCACGCGGCTACCTAATGGCTTCCCGGTTGCCACCGGCTTGTTCCCCGCCAGCAGTTCTGTTGCACAGGCACTGGGTGCCGATGCACTGAAACCGGAAACCTCTACCAACTTTACCTTTGGCTTTACCGCCGATTTCGATGCCCTTTCGATGACGGTGGACTTCTATCGTATTGATGTTGACGATCGCACCTATGCAATCTCAACCCTGGACGTATCTGCGGATAGCTCGACTGGTAGCGCCTATGGCAACTACCTCGCTCTGGTTGACGCCGGCGTTGTCGGTGCGGAATCCATCGGTGGGGTTTTCTACTTTACCAATGCGTTCGATACCCGCACCCAGGGCGTGGATGTAGTTGCCACCTATCCACTCAGCTGGTCCGATACCAGTGTGACCAACCTTACCGCCTCGTTTAACTACAACAAGTCGGAATTTGCCTCTGACCCCAGCGAGTATCTCAACGAAGAAGATGAGTTTGACTTTGAAAACTTCCAGCCGAAACTGCGTGGCGCAGTGACTGCAATGCACGATGTTGGACCGCTGTCCCTGATGGCGCGGGCCAATTGGTATGGCAGCTATGAGAACTTCCAGGCGGGTAACGTTCAGGAATACGACCCGTTGGTTCAGGTCGATCTGGAAGGGCGTTACAACATTACCGAGATGACCAATGTGAGTGTCGGTGGACGCAATGTCTTCGACAAGTACCCGGAAAAAGACCAGCTAGGTGACTACTGTTGTGGTGCGATATACGCGTCGGACACGGTAGTCGACTGGCAGGGTAGCTTCTACTACATGAGCCTGAATCACAATTTCTAAATAGCAGTGTCTTCTGCAAGTTTGGATCCCCGCTTCGGCGGGGATTTTTTATGCCCTGATGAAACGTGAACCAGTGCGAGCCGGAACGGCAGTCACAAAAAAGGCCAGCGAATGCTGGCCAGTGGAGCGACTGCAAATTTGGCGTTGTGAATCAGCTCATACGGTGCAGTACCTTGGGTAGTGCCGAGGTATACTGCTGTACGTCTTCGATATACCCCATACTGACACGAGACCAGTTGGTGTAGTCCCGGTAAATGCCGCGGATAAGTACATTTTCTTTTGCCATCTCCTCACGGAAGGTCTCTGCGTTCAGGTCTCCCAGATTCACGAACATGAAGTTGGTGACGGAGGGCAACGCCGTCAGGCCGTTTTCCTTCACTGCGGCGCTGACCATTTCTCTAGCCTCTTTCACTTTGGCGCGAGAGTAGTCCATAAACGTGTGATCTTCATAGCTCGCGATGGCGGCAGCCAGGCCTGCCTGATTCAGTCCATACCAGCCGATACCAAAGCGCTCCATTTCCGCGATTTTTTCTGGCTGGGCAATCAGGTAGCCCACACGCATGCCGGCGAGGCCGTAAATCTTGGAAAAGGTGCGCGCGACGATGACGTCGTGTCCCTGTTTGATCAGTGGGATAACGGTGTTGGCATCGCTGTTATCGGTCAGCTCGTTGTACGCTTCGTCGGCGAGTACCGTGCACTTTTTAGAAGCCTTGATGCAGAAGTTTCGCATCGCCACAGGATCTATCAGCATCCCTGTCGGGTTATTCGGGTTGGTGACCTGGACCATGGAGATTGAGTCGTCGATCGCCGCGTACATGGCGTCGAGGTCGATAGCGAGTGATTCCAGCTTGGGAAGCCTTTTGATCTCGCCGATATCCTGAATTTCCACTACCCGTGCTGTAGTGTCCCAGAAAAGGTCCGGTCCGAGGATGCTGCCTTTTCGCCCTGCGACAATGGCTGCTGCGACCAGGCCGGCGCTACTGCCGCTACCGAGGGCGATGTGATCCGGGGTCAGTCCGTGGCGCTCTGCAATCATGGTCTTGAGGCGCATGACGCTGTCGTAAACGTAGTAAGCACCCTTCTGGCTGGCTTCCATCATGGCTTTCAGCGCTGCGGGGCTAGGGCCATAGGGGTTTTCATTGGCGTTTAGCTTTGCCACACCTGGCGGCGGGCCATAGAGCGGAGTAGGACGGGATATCTCCTTTGCCGACGCGCTGCTGGCAAGCCCGCTTATGCTGGCTGCCGAGAAGGCCGCAGTGGTGCCCTGTAAAAACATCCGCCTGCTCAGTGATTTGTTCATTATTTTACTCTCCCCGTTGGTGTGTCGTTTTTCAGTTCGGTAACCGAACTGATTAAGCCTTGGCGAACATCGCCAGAGATACCACTATCAGGTACACCCCAAACAGTCGTTTAAGGTGTAGCTCATTCATGCTGTGCGCCCAGCGGGCGCCTATCGGTGCGGAAATGATGGAAAAGACGGAAATCGCGACCAGTGCGGGGATATTTATGTATCCGATGGATCCCATGGGCAGATCTGGTGCACCAAGCCCCATAATGAGGAATCCGATGGCGCCAGGAAGCCCGATAAGGAAGCCAATGCCCGATGCTGTTGCTACCGCCTGGTGTGCCGGCCGGTTGCACAGCACCATCGTCATCACTGTAATGGTGCCGCCACCAATGCCGAGCAGGGAAGAAAATCCGCCGAGAAAACTGGCGAGTCCTGCGCGTGCAAAACCGGTAGGCATCTCCAGCTTCCCTTTCAGGCCATCAAACAGGTGGGGGAAGAGGAAATAGACTGAATACAGCAGAACACCTGCAGCGAATACATGCACCAGGCTTTTACTGTCGGTAAATGACGCTATGTACAGGCCGGCTCCCACGCCCAGTACGATCCATATCGACCAGTCACGCAATACTTTAAAATCCACTGCACCTCGTCTGTGGTGCGCCTGCACCGAGCGTGCTGACGAAACCACAATAGAGGCGAGCGATGTGCCCACCGCAACGCGCATCATTTCATCTGACGCGCTATGCAGGAACGGGAATACCGCCAGCAACGCAGGTACCACGACAAACCCCCCCCCGTTACCGAAAAGGCCTGCGGTAATTCCGGCTATCAGGCCCGCGGCGCAGAGCAGCAGGATAAAAAGAGAAACTTCCTCAAAGCTCATGGGCTCTCCAAATGCTCTTTAGTGACCATGGATACAAAAGCATTAACCGTGCCAATGGGCGCCTGCTATAGAAAGCTGAGGTGAGTTGAGGTCTGATGTCGTTAAGCCGAACAAGCCCCTCAAACCCGGGGTGGAAAGGAGATTGATGCGGCGGTAACACGTGGCGGCTATCGACAATCCGAACCTGGAGGTTTACGGATGTGCCATCGCTGGTTATCTTCGTCCCGGTATTGATCCATAACGATTTTAACGAACTCGAATAAAGCCCGGCGGGGGAGACATGCTCAAAAAGATAATCCTGGTGACGGCGCTGCTCGTCAGTATCGGCACGCATGCCGAGACCATCAGCAAGCTGACTGCAACGATGAACAAGCAGCAGGGGTTGTTCGACTTCTATTGGGATGAAACCAAGGGCCGCGTATTGCTGCAGGTTGATCAATTTGATCGCGAACTACTGCTCCTCACTGGACTGGCCCAGGGGCTGGGCTCGAATCCTGTAGGCCTGGATCGCAATCAGGCGGGCGAAAGCCGCGTGGTCAAGTTCGAGCGAGTGGGTAACAAGGTTCTGATACACCAGCTGAATCTGGCTTATCGGGCCCAGTCGGAGAACCCGGCGGAGCGGCGCGCGGTCGAAGAAGCCTTTGCGACCTCTGTGCTGTGGGGCTTTGATGTCATTGCGGAAGAGGGGCGGGGGGTGCTGATTGATTTCACCCCATTCCTGTTGAGCGATCAGCATGGTATTGCCCGAAGCCTCAAAAGCGCCAAACAGGGGAGCTACAGCGTTGATGCGAGTAAATCCGCAATTTATCTTCCTCGCACCAAGAGCTTTCCCGAGAATACCGAATTTGAGGCGCAGTTGACCTTTGCCGGTAACGAGCCCGGCAACTATATGAAGGAAGTGGTACCGACGCCGGAGCTGGTTACCCTGCGTCAACATATCTCTCTGGTGGCGTTGCCAGATGACGACTACCAGCCGAGAAAATTTCATAGCCGCAGTGGTTATTTCCCGCTCAAATACCGCGACTACGCAACAGCGATTGACCAGCCACTGGATCAGCGGCTGATTTTTCGCCATCGCCTGCAGAAGAAACCGAACAGTAATGAAGCGGTTGAACCCATCGTGTATTACGTCGATTCCGGCGTACCGGAGCCCGTGCGTAGTGCATTGATCGAAGGGGCCAGCTGGTGGAATCAGGCATTTGAGGCAGCCGGGTTCGAGAATGCGTTTCAGGTCAAGGTTCTTCCTGAAGATGCCGATCCATTGGATGTACGCTACAACGTGATCAACTGGGTACACCGCTCAACACGCGGTTGGTCCTATGGTTATTCGATCTATGACCCGCGCACGGGTGAAATCCTGAAGGGTAATGTAACGCTCGGGTCTCTGCGTGTTCGACAGGATTTCCTGATCGCGCAGGGCTTGCTGCAGCCATACGGCAACAAGGACGCAGATACGGAAAGGCTCAAAGCGATGGCGCTCGCGCGTATTCGCCAGCTGTCGGCACATGAGGTGGGGCATACTCTGGGGCTCGCACATAACTTTATTGCCAGCACCGAAGATCGGGCGTCGGTAATGGACTACCCAGCACCATTGGTTACCCTGAAGGGAAGCGACCTGAAGCTTGGTGAAGCCTATGCCACCGGTATCGGAGGCTGGGACAAACTCGCGATTCGCTACGGGTATGGCATTGCCGAGGGAGATGAGTCGGATTACCTCGCGAGTGTGATCGATGAAGCGCAAAAACAGCAATTGCGCTTCATTTCCGATCCGGATTCCCGTGTCATCAACAACGCGCATGCGGAGTCACACCTGTGGGACAACGGAGAAGACGTGTTGCAGGAATTTCAGCGTATGGCGGAACTGCGTCGTCACGCGCTGGAAAACTTCACCGCGGCCGCAAACCGACCGGACGCGGCCCGCTCCTCGCTGGATGAAACGCTGGTGCCGGTCTACTACGGTCATCGCTACCAGGCGGAAGCCGTGGGCAAGCTGATCGGCGGGCTGGATTACAACTACCTGTATAACGATGCGAAGGGTGAGAGTTACTCCATGGTACCCCCGGACAGGCAGCAGCAGGCGATTGATGCGCTGGCGCATACGCTGAATCCGGAGTTTCTGGCCATGCCGGAAAAGGTGTTACAGCTGCTGCCACCGAAGTCCTACGGCTATCGCCGTACCAATGAGAGCTTCCCCGCATACACTGGCGTCGCCTTTGACGGGATCGCCATGGCGGAGGCGGCCGCCGGCCATACCTTTTCCATTCTGCTCGATCCAGAACGCGCTGCACGTTTGCAGCAACAGCAGGCGCGTCGCGGCGAGGGGCCGGGGTTCAATACTCTGCTTGCCCAGCTGACAGAGCAGGCACTGGCCAGTAACAAGTACGAGGGGCTGGAGGCTGCCATTCACCAGCGAGTAAATCATGTTTACATCCACCAGTTGATGCTGCTGGCTGGCAATAAGAAAGCGCCGGAATCCGCCCGTGCCCGCGCAAGTTTCGAGCTGGCCAGGTTCCAGCATGCCATTGGTGAGATGAAGCTCTTCGGTGAAGACGCTCACGGCTACAACGCGCACTACTTTTACGAGGCCAACCGTATTGCTGCGTACATGGCTGGAGACCTGAAGGTGGAGCCGGGAGATATCAAGGGGATGCCGCCTGGGTCACCCATATGATCCGTGTCAATTGGGCCTGAAGAAGCAAAAAGGCCGTGCAAATAGCACGGCCTTTCTTCATTCCAGGCGGGGAAAAATTCAGAAAAAGCAACGCCCGCCCCAACGGAACTGGCAGGTTGCGGTTACCTCGCGGGTTACCGAGTGACTGGCACCATCGTTGTCGGTGACGGTCAGGGTGACACGGTAAGTACCGTTCTGGGTGTACTCGTGGCTCGGGTTTTGTGCATTAGAGCTGCCGCCATCCCCAAAATCCCACGACCAGCTCTGAATGGTTCCATCACTATCCGAACTGTTATCGGTAAAGCTGGCAGTGGAACGGCTTATCGACACAGTAAAGTCGGCCTCCGGTGGCGCGTTTTCCGCTGGATCAGAAACCGTGACCTGCCGGCTGATGGAGTCGGTGGCATTTTCATTGTCAGTGACTGTCAGCGTCACGGTATAGGTGTCTGGGGAAGCGAAGTTGTGTGAAGGGTTCTGTGCGCTGGAACTGGTGCCATCACCAAACTCCCAGCGCCATGAATTGACGGTGCCATCGCTGTCGCTGCTGGTGTCGGTAAAGTCCACACCCAGGCCACTGGTGGTGAAATCAAATCCCGCATCCGGGGCCTGGTTCTGTACCGGGCCTGAAATGTCGAACGACTGCCTGCTGCTGTCGCTGGCATCCTCGTCGTCAGTGACCGTCAGCGTTACCTCGTAGGTCCCACCGCTGGCATACGTATGCTCTGGACTCTGTTGGGCGGATGTATTGCCATCGCCAAAGTCCCACGCCCACCGGGTGATGTTACCGTCGCTATCCCCGCTCTGGTCCGTGCAGCTGAGAGTCAACGCGTCGGAGGTACAGCCAAACTGGGCGGTGGGCGGTCGATTGCCGCCACTGACCGCATCCAGCGCGGCGCGCGCATCAATGATTCCCGCTCCGCAGCCGCCACTGCAACTGCCGGGAACCGCACGCGCGGTGTCCTGTATTGCCTGGATGACCTGATTTGGCGACAGCGCGGGATTCGCCTGGTACAGCAGGGCCGCTACGCCAGCGACATGGGGGGCGGCCATGCTGGTGCCCTGGTAGTGCCGGTAGGTTTCTCCGACAGGACCCTGTGAGCCACTGTTGAGCGTGGAGAGAATTCCGTTGGCGGTCGTATTGGTCTCTCCGCCGGGTGCACTGATCTCCACGGAATCGCCGTAATTGGAATAGCTGGCGCGGTTCCCCTGGCGGTCTGTGGCGGCTACGGTGACCACGCCATTACAGTTTGCCGGGGCGTAATTCGCGGCGTCGGCATTGCTGTTGCCGGCGGCAATAACCACCGTTGTGCCATTGGCGCGCGCGGTATCAATCGCGCTCTGCATGGCCGCGCCGCAACTTCCCTGTCCGCCGAGACTCAGATTGATGACCTGGGCCGGATTTGCATTGGCCGGCACGCCGGAAACTGTGCCGCCTGAGCTCCACACGATGGCATCAATGATATCCGAGGTGTAGCCGCCGCATTTTCCCAGTACCCGCGCGACCAGGACTTTGGCCCCCGGGGCAATGCCGGCCACACCCTGGCCATTGCCGGTAACTGCGGCGATGGTGCCCGCGACGTGGGTGCCGTGCCAGCTGCTGTTGCGCGGCTGGGACGGGTTGAAGAACCCGCACTCCCAGGCATCGAGCCAGTCACCGGGGTCGCTGGGGTCGTTATCACGGCCATTGCCGTCATTGGCGACCGCTGTGTCACCGATAAAGTCATAGCCGCGAATCACATTGGCATTCAGGTCCGAGTGATCGGTAATGCCCGTATCGATGACCGCGACCACGACACCGCTACCGTCGTGCGTATCCCAGGCGGTTTCCAGGTTGATGCCACCGGTGGCTTCGAAGTAATGCCACTGTTCGCTGTAGCGACTGTCGTTCGGCACGGCCGTATGTTGCATCATGCGGTCGACTTCCACGGACAGCACCCCAGGTTGTTTCTCCAGCGTGCGGATCAGCTGTTGTAGTGCGTTTTCCGGCAAGCGTTGTTGCAAGCGCAATACGTCAAACTCGCCACCGAAAAGGCTGCGGCGATAGCGTAAATCTGCGCCGGCAATACGGGAAAGGGCTGCCGCGGTATCGCGGTGGTCGCGACCGGAGCTGGCGGAGGTCATTCGCAGTATCAGCTGCTGTGGCAGTTGGCCGGGAGTGATTTCCGGTTCAGCTGGCCAGGGTTGTGCGGAACTGTTGGCCGTGACAAGAAGAGCAAGCCAGCAACCAATGCCGGCTAACGAGGAAAAAGAGCGAGTCAATCCAGAGGCAATCACAACTGCGTCCTTGCATGGTCGGCGCGAAAACCTTGCGCGAAAGGCCTGCGCACCGGTTGGGTCTCAGCGCCTTCCTGGCGCAACCTTTTTTTAAGACTAGCAGGTTAGCTTTGGAGATCCTGGGGAGCGGGCAATCGATCGTCAGGCAGGTAGTGGTTGCGGGTTATGGGAAAGGTGGGTCAGATCGCTGATCACACAGTTGCGGCCGGCAGCTTTGGCGCGATACAGCAGACCATCCGCCTAATTGATCGCCTGAAAGATATGATGGTGCACCAGGCAATCAGGAATATACTGCCCAGCATCGCACTGGTGAACAGCATGGAAATGAAAATATAGTCTGTCGCCGCCATGGCCTATTCTCTGGGAGCTATTCCTTTCCGAACCATTTCAATAGCTCGCTCTCCGGTGATCGGTATCATCCGCGAATAAACTGAGACTTTCTGATCCAGTGCTTGCCACGGTAACTGCGTGTTGGTGCGGAGGTGGTTTTGGCCCAGAAGAAATCCCGGTTGAACTGGAATTCCACCTCGTAACCCTCGGCCAGAGCGGCCAGGGGCATCGCCTGCCAGTTGGACTGGCGGCGTTTGCTGGTTGCTTCCAGCAGGTATTCGGTGTTGTTCACAATGGCTACCACCCAGGCATGCCCTTCGCCCTTGTGGGTGCCCAGGGCAACCCGCGCATCAACCCCCAGGTTGATCAGCCAGTCGGCGAGTAAAATTGCGTGGTCCTCGCAATCGCCGCGTTTCTGGTAGTACGCCTGACGGGAGGTCTGCCAGATATCCGCAAGGCCCGCATACTGCAGGTGGTCGTACTGATACTCTTTGCGGATCGCCAGTGTATATAGCGGTACCCAGAGATCTTTGGTTTCAAACGGCTGGAATCCCACCAGGTAGCTGTTGGCAAAGTGATGGAGTTTGTCCAGGCCGCGTGCCGAGGCCGTCACCGACTCCAGCCCCTGCCAGTTCCAGACGGAGATATAGCTGCTCTCCTGTTCGGAACGCTTGCCGACCGCCTGCTGCACCATGGATTCGGTGAGTGGAGAGCTACTTCCTGTCACCAATACAGAGCCGCGCTGATCGTCCTTTGTATCCTGGGACGTGTCAGGATTGCGATTCGACGCCCTTTTTAACGGCTTCAGGATGCTTTTTTCCTGTTGTGACGGTTGCTGCTGCACAATCAATTCCGGCAGCATCAACGCCATGCCAAGCAATACGCCTGCCAGTAGCATACGCACGGTAAAAAGCCTCAGCCCTTGAGGCCAAAGGAAATGATCAGGGCCACGAACACAAGGATCGTGGAGGCAAAGATGGCCACGGCGATATTGCCGTTCTTCAGCTCCGCCTCGATATCCACATGCTTGAGTAATTTCTTATCGATAATCAGCAATGCCAGCATGCCAATCAGCAGTGCCAGCAGGGTGTACAGAAGGTTCAGGCCGAGGTTGAACAGTGTTGCGGTAAGGAATTCAGATTGCACGTTTTTCATCCATGTAGATCATTCGCGCGCAATTAGATCACAACACACAATGATTTTCCGCTGCGTGCCGCTAAACACTGACAATATTTCGGTAAGTCAGGTGTACAACACTTATGCCCAGCCGGTGATTAGGGATGGGGTTCGACGGGTAATCGCCAGGTACTCCATTAATGAAATTGTCTCCAGCCGGGAGATAATGAACACACAGGTGGCCAACTGGCTGCTGGACCGAACCCTCGTCATCCGTTTTCTCGCCCTGCTGCTTTTTATCTGGGTACTGGTCGGCTTCAATTCCAATGCCCCGAAGCTGGTATTGCAGCCGGATTGTTCTGCAGAGCAGAAGGCCAGAGAGAGGGCACTGCAGGTGGAATCCGGGGCGGTGGAAAACTTTGCTCCAAAAATGCGCAAGGCAGAGGAAACCAGTGCGCATCTGGAGTCATTAAGAGACGAGCAGCAGGCTGAAGTTACAGGCGAAGAAACGCCTGACTCATAAAACGTAGCGGGTTTCAGGTGAATGAGATTTTAGCAGGTATTTTTGTTGGGAACGGGTTCTGCCCTGAGTAGACTTCCGAACACGTTGGAAGAGGAGGTGTTTTCCATGCGTTATTTAATACCTGTAGTACTGTTTTGTTCGCTCTCTGGTGTCGCCATGGCACAGCAACCGATGGCTCAGCTCCCGGCTGGCGCTTCGGAAGTGCAGATCATGGGTAAGACTTACTGGCACAGTGGCGATAACTTCTATCAGTTCAATGAGAACACCGGTATGTTCTATGAAGTTCCTCAGCCCACAGTGCAGGCGCATAAGGATCGTGCATCTCAGGCGCACCAGTCTGTGGTAGCCCAGCCTGGCCCGGGTGTGACAGCTGACCAGATTGAAGGCTGTCGTAATGCCGCGGCGGATAAATCCAATGCGGTGCCTAACCGAGGCAGTGAGGTGTACATTAACGAATACAACAGCTGTATTCGCGACCTTCAGTAACCAGTGACTTTTAGACTCGAAGGTGGAAAAGGATTACCGGTATCCCGGTAATCCTTTTTTTATGTCCGTATTTTTTTCTCTCGTACCCTTTGCTTCTGACCCTGATTAATAGGCTCCACGAATCAGCTCGATGCCGGGCTCAATGGCGCGCCGCCAGGCCTGTGCTATGGCGTCATCAAATTGCGGGTCATGTGCGCGCAGCGTTGCCAGAAGTGCGTCCAGCCAAAGTCCATACCACTCAGGGCGTATCCCGTAGCCCTTGCGTGAGTGGCTGCATCCAAGCGCCTGCAATTTGGTGTCCGGCATACCGCGGGCGTGCAGTACCAGTTGCATGATGCCATTGCGCAGAAGGTGCCGCTGGGCGGGCATGTCGGTGTCTTTGAACAGGGCCCGAATCTCCTCGGAGCTACCCATAAAACGGTCGTAAAAATCGATGAAAAAACTCTCGCGGTTGCAGCAGCGGCCGTAACTCTGAAACACGATATCGCTGTCGGCATTTCCCATGGCCGTGGCTCCCCTGACGTTTGTTATCCCTGAGGATTGTGGAAAACAGGTGACCGCGGATTCTAATGCGGGTGCTGGGTTGAAGATTGATGTAAATCAAGTCGACGGAGTGAGGGTGTGAGCCGGGAATAAAAAAGGGGGCCGGAAGGCCCCCTTTGGAATCTGCGTGCGCAGGGTTACTGCGTGCAGTTTTTGCCTTTGCAGGGCTTGCCGCCGCCGCTGCCGCCGCCGCTGCTGCCACCGGAGCTGCTGCCGCCGCCACAACCATTGGCGGTGAGGTAGTCCACCGCATCTTTGGCCTGAACCAGGCCATAGCCATAGGCGTTGTCACGTCCCGCAGCACCCAGGTCTTCCGCGGTGCTGGTCATCGCCGCGCGAATTTCGCTGGCGCTACAGCTGGGGAAGTGACTCCACACCAGTGCGGTTACGCCGGCAACGTGGGGCGTCGCCATGGAAGTGCCGTTGTAGTAGGCGTAGTCACTGGGTTCGATGACCAGGTTGGCACTGCTGCCCAGCTGGCCGAGAAGCGCCGCGCCGTCGGTATCGGAAATGCCCGCAGACGGAATACCGGTCGCGACACCGCCCATGGTCCCAAACAGCATGCCGGGTTCATTGTTGTAGATCACTGCGGCGATACCACCGCCGGCCTCACAGGACTGCACTTTTTCGGCAAAGCTGATGTTGCCGCGGGAGATCAGACAGACCTGGCCGGTAGCGCCAGTACAGGCGGATTCGCCCAGGCCACAATCCACCAGGTTGCCGGTGACATCGCCTTGCGGGCTCTCATCCATTCCGGCCGCTTCAATGGCATTGCCACCGACGGTGAGGCTGGTGGACAGGCCCGCGCCTACCGGCACGGAAGACAGCACATCGACACCGGGGCCGGAGAGTTCAACCTGATCGGTCTGCTGGGAGAAGTCGGCAACGACTTTGTTGCTGTCGATGGCCGCTACCGACACCACGGCATCGTAAGAGGCCGGGTAGGAGTGACGGGTGTTGCCGTCGTTACCGGCCGCTGCGATGGAGAGGATGTTCTGGTTGGCGTAGAGGTCGGCAAAAGCCTGTTCCTCGGTGCGGGACTTGAAGGTACCGCCGAGGCTCATATTGATCACGCTGGCGCCGTTACTGGCGCACTCGTCGGCCGCGGCTACCAGTGAAGAGGAGTAGGCCCAGCCGTCTGCGCCGAATACCTTGACGATATGCAGGTTGAGGTTGCCGTTGGGGTTCACCCCGACCACGCCCACACCATTACTGATCGCGGCGATGGTACCGGCCACATGGGTGCCGTGATGGTTTTCATCGGTGTACCAGTTGCCGGTGCCGGAATCGAAGTTGCCGGTGACGTTATTGCCGGACAGGTCTTCGTGGGCGATGTCGTAGCCGGAGTCGATGATGCACACGGTCTGGTTGCCGGCCATGGCGTCGCTGACCTGGTCCGCCTGAACCATGGGAATGCCGAAGGGTACGGTTTCCGCCATCGGGTAGCGTTTAACGTCCTGCTCCACGTATTCCACATTGGGGTTGTTGCGCATGGCGGTGAGGGCCTTGGATGGCAGGTTGGCTGCCATTGCGTTGCGCTTGTTCAGCGCCAGTGCCGAGCGGCCACCGTTCTTCTCCATCATCGCTGTGACAGCCGGGCCTTTTCCCTCTTTGAATTTGACAATGTAGCGGTCGTCGTCGGCACTGGCCTGGGTTGAAATGGCCAGTGCAAGAATGCTCGCGCACAGGGCTGGAAGGGTTCTGGTCATCTTTTGATTGCTCCAGTTTGGGCTGGTACTTCTTATTGTTAATGGTGTGATGTTGGCTGACTGCTGCCTGATACCCCTGCAAACGGGTACTGGCGTACAACCGGTGCAGAAAATTTAGCAGGTATTTTCGCGGCCGGAATTACCCGCTGACAACAATGTGCACTCCACTGCAAAAAGATGTATTCGGGAGGGAAACGGTGACAGCTTGATTGAGGGAGTTCCGTGCTGGTTCGTTGTTGGCGGCCTGGAGAATCGGCGGGCCAGGGTGCGGCGCGTTACCGGATGCGAGGATAGTGGCGGGCGAGTTCGATATTTTCCGATCGAACAAAAAAACGAAGAAAAATCTGTTTAAAAAATATTCTCCCTCCGTGGTTGAGCGTGCGGAAAATCAGGAAAACGTATAGAAAACAAAGATTTAGCAGGTTTGTGAGTACTTAGTTTCTTTGTTGAACCAAAAACCGAACAAATATTCCATTTTGTGTGCTTCTCTGTAGAATGGCGTGAAAAATAACTTTTGGGACGTAGTTCCCAATTATCACGACTCACAGGAAAATAATCATGAGAAGCCGCAAGTCCCTCTCCCCGATGGCGGGGTTGCTGCGCCGCATGCGTGTTGCACAGGCGCTATCTGACAAAACCGGAATTTCCGCAGACGAAAGTCTCGACATCGTTACCGAAGGCGCGCGCCTCGGTGGCAAGGCTGCGTCCGACGATCAGCGCCGCCAGTTCCTGAAGCAGCTGGGGCTGGGTGCAGCCGCGGTGGGTGTGGGCGCTTCTCTCAGCGGTGTATCCAAGCCGGCCCAGGCCGATCCGGGTGGCGGTAACGGCGATGGTCGCCCCGGCCGGGTAGCGATTATCGGTGGTGGTGTTGCGGGCATCCGCTGTGCCCACCGCCTGCAACAGTACGGCATTGCCAGCACCGTCTTTGAAGGCAACTCCCGCCTGGGCGGCCGGGTAAATACCAACCGCAGCATTTTCGGCCGTCCGGTTGAGCGCGGTGGTGAGCTGATCTCCACCGAACACAATGCAGTGCGCAACCTGGCCAATGAGCTTGGCCTGGACGTGGAAGACGTGAACGGCAATGCGGTGCCCGGCGGCAACGAGTTGTATTACGTAAATGGCCAGCATTACACCGAGCACCAGCTGAATGAAGAGTGGCGCGACGTGTACAAGATTTTCAAGAAAATTCAGCAGGAGGCGCCGTGGCTGCCTACCTACGATTGGCACAATGACACCCACAAGGCACTGGACTACATCGATTCCAATACCTGGATGGACCAGGTGGGTATCGGTGCCAACTCTAATATGGGCCAGGTATTCCAGGCCGACCTGGTTGCCGAATACGGCATTCAGCCGGAAGACCAGACCGCTCTGAACCTGATCTACCTGCTGGCATGGAACCCGATCAACAGCGCCACGCCGCTGGCGGGTACCGACGAGCGCTTCCGCATTGCCGGTGGTAACGACCAGATCTGGAGCAAAATGGTCGAACAGCTGCCGGAAGGCACCGTTGAAACCGGCCGCAAGCTGGTGGCCATCAGAGGCCACATCAATGGCCCTTATGCCCTGACCTTCGAAGACGGTTACGTGCACAACTGTGACAAGCTGGTGCTGGCGCTGCCGTTCTCCATGCTGCGCGATGTGGATATCGAACCGGCATTGTATGAAAGCTTCCGTCCGGAAAAGCGCATGGCGATCGAACAGATGGCGTTTGGCTCCAACGGCAAAATGGCAATCCAGGGCAGCAGCCGCCCGTGGGCGCAGCCGCAGTACATCAATGGCCAGGCGGTGACCGCCAACGGTGTGTGCTACGTGGGGCGCCCCGAGCTGTTCGATACCTGGGACTCCACTTCCGTGACCGGTAGCCAGGAAGGCATTCTGGTGAATTTCTTTGGCGGCGATTATGGTGCCAACCTTGGCGGCAGCACCCCGTTCGCCGCGCCGAAATCTGCAGACGTAAACCATTTCCTGAACATTGTGGATAACGTCTTCCCGGGAACCTCCGCCGCCTACACCGGTACCGCGATGCAGTCCAAGTGGTCTGCCAACCCGTGGTCCAAAGGCTCCTATTCAACCCCGACCTTTGGCAGCTACACCTCCTGGTGGGGCGCGCAACCGCTGGCGGAAGGGAATATCCACTTCTGTGGCGAGCACACCGAGCTGGAATATTTCGGTTATATCGACGCTGCGGTTTCTACCGGCGAGCGCGCGGCGAGGGAAATTCACCAGACGGCGTAACGATTTCATCTCACAGGATGCGAAAAAGGCCGCGGGCGCATGCTCGCGGCCTTTTTTGTTGTTCGCGCTTTGTACTTTGTGGATGCCCGTTAAACGTCGTTCTCGTGCTTCAGTTGCACGGTCCACTGTCCTTCCATATCCACACTCACCAGCACCTGAATCGGTCGGCAGCACACGGTGCAGTCTTCGATGTAGTGGCGGCTACCGCCCGAGGTGTCAATCAGCAGCAAAACACTCTCGCCGCAGTAGGGGCACTGAGCTTTGAATTCTTCCACGGTATGCATAGTCACTCGCTCCTGTTGGTCTGCTGGCTGAGGTATGGCTCCGCCCATGCGGCCAGGGTATCCGCTACATAAATAGCATCTTCTCGCCGCGTCAGCAGGTGATCGGCGTCGTCGAGGCTGATAAAACTCTTGGGATGCAGGGCGCGGTTATAAATATCCGCGGCCTCATCGATAGAAACAACCTGGTCCACGGGGGAGTGGTAGATCAGCAGCGGGCGCCCCAGGCGGTGGATATAGTCCTCTTCGATGGACGCCACATCCTCCACAAAATGTTTCTGAATCACGAACGGCCGGCCGGAGAGCTCGACTTCGGCCTGTCCGTGTTCCTCGATGGCGTCCAGTGCACAGGAAAACTGCTTGAGCACATGCTCCGGGTCCGCGGGGGCAGCGATGGTGACGATGGCTTTCGCTTCGGGGATGTCTTGTGCCGCCGCCAGTACTGCCGCGCCCCCCAGGCTGTGGCCCACAAGCAAATCGGCGGGCTGAAACTCATCGCGCAGAAAGCTCGCCGCGCACCTCAGGTCTTCGACATTGGTGGAAAAGTTGGTCTCGCTGAATTCCCCCTCGCTGTCACCGAGCCCGGTGAAGTCGAGGCGCAGGGTGGCGATACCCAGCTCACTCAGGCGGCGCGCGATTCGGGCGGCTGCCAGCACGTCTTTGCCACAGGTGAAGCAGGGTGAGAAAAGCGCGTAGCCGCGAGGGGAACTGGCCGGGGTTTCGAGGATTCCGGCGAGCATCTGGCCACTGGTATTGGGGAAAGTCACCTTGTGTCTGCGGCGCTCTCTGCCAGTGCTGTTTGTGGCCATGTGGACTCCTGTCGACTGGGATTGAAGGCAGGTCAAACCTGCTCCTGTTGGCAATGTTAGGGAGCGAAAATTGACCGGGCAACGCGTTCGAAAGGATTTTTTTGCGTTCTTGTAAAAATGACAGCGATGTCACCTCGTTATTCATGCTGTGCGGTAATTCACTTACAAAACCGGTTGATATACTCCGCAGCGTAACGCACCGGCCCGCATTTACTGCCAGAGCGGTGACCATACAGGTGGTCAGAGCGTATAATCCGCGCCCGCTTTCCCCGCACCACTCCGGGGTTAGTAAGTATTCAGCAACCAGCAAATGAGGATTGGCTATGGCGGTTAAATTGATGAAGGACCAGGATCTGGCGGGCAAACGCGTTCTGATCCGCGAAGATCTGAACGTACCGGTGAAAAACGGTGCGGTCACCTCCGACGCGCGCATTCGCGCGGCACTCCCCACCATCAAGGCCGCCTCCGATGCTGGTGCCAAAGTCCTGCTGATGTCCCACCTGGGCCGTCCTACCGAGGGCGAGTTTGCGGAAGAGTTCTCGCTGGCTCCCGTCGCTGCGCACCTTGGCAAACTGCTGGGCAAAGAGGTGCCGGTCATTAAGGACTGGCAGAACGGTGTGGAACTTGCAGATGGTGAAGTGGCGCTGCTGGAAAATGTGCGCTTCAACAAGGGCGAGAAAAAAGACGATGAGGCTCTGTCGAAGCAGTACGCGAATCTGTGCGATGTGTTCGTGATGGATGCGTTCGGTACCGCGCACCGCGCCCAGGCCTCCACCCACGGTGTAGCAAAATTTGCCCCGGTTGCCTGCGCCGGCCCACTGCTGGCAGCGGAACTGGACGCACTGGAAAAGGCCCTGGCCAAACCGGCGCGCCCAATGGTGGCCATCGTTGGTGGCTCCAAGGTCTCCACCAAGCTGACCGTGCTTGAGAGCCTGTCCGACAAGGTGGACCAGCTAATTGTCGGCGGTGGTATTGCCAACACCTTCCTGGCGGCAGACGGCAAGCCAGTAGGCAAGTCCCTGTGTGAGCACGACCTGATCGGTACCGCCAAGGCCCTGATGCAGAAGTGTGATATCCCGCTGCCCAGCGACGTGGTGACCGGCAAGGAGTTCAGTGAATCTGCGGCGGCGGAAACCAAGCCGGCCGACGCGGTTGCAGACGACGACATGATCTTCGATATCGGCCCGGACTCCTCCGCGGTACTGGCGGAAATCCTTAAGGGCGCCAAGACCATTATCTGGAACGGCCCGGTCGGTGTGTTCGAATTCGATCAGTTTGGCGGCGGTACCGAGCGCCTGTCCAAGGCGATTGCCGACAGCGACGCCTTCTCCATTGCTGGCGGTGGAGACACCCTGGCCGCAGTGGACAAATACGGAATTGCCGAGCAAGTCTCCTATATTTCTACTGGGGGTGGTGCTTTCCTCGAGTACGTGGAGGGCAAGGTGCTGCCGGCGGTTGCCATGCTGGAGAGCCGCGCCAGCGAATAAACTCTGAAGGCGGTGCCCTGGACGAAGTCCTCGGCGCCGCGCCAGCTCCACAGCGCCTGATGGCGCTAGCGGCCTGCTTGTCCATACAGTTTCCGATGTAGATACAGAAGTACCCAAACTTAAAAAGAGATGCGACCGGGCTCCGGCTCAGGAATCGCACACCAGAAGTACCAAATTCCAACTTTATTTCGACGAGAAAGGGTTTTTTCATGGCTTTAATCAGCTTGCGTCAGCTGCTGGATCACGCCGCCGAATACGGCTACGGCGTACCGGCGTTCAACGTCAACAACCTGGAGCAGATGCGTGCAATCATGGAGGCGGCGGACCAGACCGACTCTCCGGTGATCGTCCAGGCGTCCGCCGGTGCCCGCAAATACGCCGGCGCTCCCTTCCTGCGCCACCTGATTCTGGCCGCTGTGGAAGAGTTTCCGCATATCCCGGTGGTTATGCATCAGGACCACGGTACCAGCCCGGCCGTGTGCCAGCGCTCCATCCAGCTGGGTTTCAGCTCAGTGATGATGGATGGCTCGCTGATGGATGACGGCAAGACGCCGGCTTCCTACGAGTACAATGTGGACGTCACCAAACGTGCGGTGGAAATGGCGCACGCCTGTGGCGTCTCCGTAGAGGGTGAGCTCGGCTGCCTGGGTTCCCTGGAAACCGGTATGGCCGGCGAGGAGGATGGTGTTGGTGCCGAGGGCAAACTGTCCCACGACCAGCTGCTGACCGACCCGGAAGAAGCGGCGGATTTCGTCAAGAAAACCCAGGTCGACGCGCTGGCGATCGCCTGTGGCACCAGCCACGGTGCCTACAAGTTTACCCGCCCCCCCACCGGCGACATCCTCGCCATCGATCGCATCAAGGAAATCCATGCACGTATCCCGGATACCCACCTGGTTATGCACGGTTCTTCCTCGGTACCGCAGGAATGGCTGAAGGTGATCAACGAGTTTGGTGGCGAGATTCCGGAAACCTACGGCGTGCCGGTTGAGCAGATCTGCGAAGGTATCAAGCACGGCGTGCGCAAGGTCAATATCGATACCGACCTGCGCCTCGCGTCCACCGGCGCGGTGCGTCGCTTCCTGGCCCAGAACCCGTCCGAATTTGATCCGCGCAAATTCCTCAAGGTCACTACCCAGGCCATGAAGGATATCTGTGTGGCCCGTTACGAAGCCTTTGGCACCGCCGGTTACGCGAGCAAGATCAAGCCCGTAAGCCTGGAAACCATGTTCCAGCGTTACGAGCAAGGCGAACTGGTACCGAAGATCAACTGATCTTTGCCGGTCTTCAAAAAGGGCGAACTTCGGTTCGCCCTTTTTGGTATAAAAATGCAGTACCATTAAGTCATGGATCTGCTGAAAGACTTTAACGCTGTCGACGCAAGCCCGGTTATCCGCCGGCCGGATTACTCCGCGCTGCGCAAAGAGCTACCGGCACTGGACTTCGCCTGCGATCAGCCCCTCCCCAACTCGGTCGTTTCTTACCGCAATTACTATCGCCTCAATTTTGACGAAGCTGCTGGTACCGGTATCGGAACATTCACGGCCACCGGCTTTGAACTCGTCGCCCAGTACTGGCTGGTGCCCAACCCCAGGGGCACCCTGTTTATCTGCCACGGCTATTTTGACCACACCGGTATTTACGGCGCGGCTATACGCTTTGGCCTCGAGCGCAATTTCAATGTGGTTACCGTCGACTTTCCCGGCCACGGACTCTCCAGTGGAGAGCCGGTAGCCATTGATACCTTTTTGCAATATCGGGAAGTGCTGGAAGCGCTGTTGCACAGGGCGGAGGGGAAAATGCCGGGTCCATGGCACGGTATGGGGCAGAGTACCGGCGGCGCCACGCTGCTGAGCTACCTGCAGTTCAGCCTGTGGCAACCGTTCGACAAGATCATGCTGCTGGCGCCGCTGGTGCGACCGGCCAACTGGCATCTGCGCAAGTGGATGTTTTATCTGGGGCGCTACCTGATGCCGCACCCGAGCCGCGGTTTCAATATCAATACCCACGATGCTGAATTTGCACGCCGACAGGCGCACCGGGATCCGCTGCAGTCGCCGGTGATGTCAATCCGCTGGCTCGGAGCAATGGTGGATTGGCTCAAGGTCTTCCCCAAAACCAGCCGCAATCCCAAGCCGATCCTGGTGATACAGGGGACCGACGACAAAACCGTAGACTGGCGCTACAACATGCGTGCAATCCACGGGCGCTTTCCCAATAGCAAGCGGGTAATCGTACGCGGTGCGCGCCACCAGATGATCAACGAAACCCAGCCCTACCGGCAGCAGATTATCGCCGCACTGGATGACTGGCTCGCCGAACCATAAGCCTCGGGCTGCGATTCATAGCGGTTTTTTTCTGAGCGCCCGGCGCTTGCGCCGAAGTATCAGTGCGTCCGCCGAGTAAAACCCCAGGGCAACCCACACGAAAATAAATGTCACCAGCTTGGTCTTGTCAAAGGGCTCGTTGAAAAGCAGTACTGCGAGGAAAAACATCAGCGTCGGACCCAGGTATTGCAGAAACCCGAGGGTGGACAGGTTCAGCCTGCGTGCGGCGATATTAAATAGCAGCAGTGGTGTCAGCGTAATGGGACCAGCCAGGAGCAGCAGGCCGTTCAATTGCCACGAATTATCCAGCAGGTTGCTGGTGGGGCTGGTGGTCCAGAACAGGAAACCCACCGCCAGTGGTAGCAGGTACAGGGTTTCCACGGTGAGTCCAGTGAGGCTGTCGACCGGCGTCTGCTTGCGCACCAGACCGTAGAACCCAAACGTTGTAGCGACCCCGAGCGCCACCAGTGGCAGGCTGCCAAACTGCCACAGCTCGTAAGCAATACCCACTGCCGCCAGCGCTACCGCAATCCACTGCAGCGGCCGCAAGCGTTCCCCGAGAACCACTACGCCGAGCAAAACGCTGATCAGGGGGTTGATGTAATACCCGAGGCTCGCGTCGAGCAGGTGATCATTGGTCACCGACCAGATAAAGATCAGCCAGTTGGTGCTGATCAGGGCGGTGGAGACAAGTAGCGCCAACATGGTTTTTCGGGACGCGAACACCGCGCGCAGCCCGCGCAACTTGCCAAGCAGTGCCAGTAAAATCAGTGCCAGCAACAGCGACCAGATACTGCGGTGGGCGAGAATCTCCGGTGCGGAGAGGTCGCCCAGTAGCTTGAAATAGAGTGGCGCAACCCCCCAGATGAGGTAGGCGCCGCAACCCGCCAGCAAGCCCGCGGCGGCAGTATCGGAATTCTGGTTTTGCACGAGGAATAGTCCTGGCCCACAGGCCATCACACTGGCCTGCGCATTTGATTCGGGAAGACAGAAAGCAAGAAACCCGGTTGTTGTGCTTTGAATACACAGCAACCGGGTTTCCGGGAGTCTAACAGACCGTGCGCGGGCCTGTCAGGAATGGTCGACGGGGCGAATCAGAACAGGACGCGGCAGCGCAGGGTACCGGGAATGTTCTTCAGCTTTTCCAGCGCCAGGTCAGAGTACTCCGCGTCCACGTCAATCACCACATAGCCTACCGTCTCATTGGTCTGCAGGAACTGGGCGGAGATGTTGATACCGTTGTCGGAGAACACCTGGTTGATCGCGCCGAGTACACCGGGCACGTTCTTGTGGATGTGCAGCAGGCGGTGCGCGCCGACGTGGCTGGGCAGCGCAACTTCCGGGAAGTTTACCGAGCTAGTGGTGGTGCCGTTGTCGGAATAGAGCGCCAGCTTGTCGGACACTTCCACACCGATATTCTCCTGGGCTTCGACCGTAGAACCGCCGACGTGTGGTGTCAGCAGGGCATTGTCGAGGCCGCGCAGAGGGGAGACAAACTCGTCGTCATTGCCGCGCGGCTCCACCGGGAACACGTCGATGGCGGTGGCCGACAGGTGGCCGCTCTTCAGCGCTTCCGCCAGCGGCTCGATTTCAACCACGGTGCCGCGGGACGCGTTCAGCAGGACTGCGCCCTTTTTCATCTTCGCGATCTGCTCGGCGCCGATCATCCACTTGGTGGAGGGCAGTTCGGGTACGTGCAGGGACACCACGTCGGATTGCGCCAGTAGCTCGTCCAGGCTGTTCACCTGGGAGGCGTTACCCAGCGGCAGCTTGGTGACCACATCAAAGAAGATCACACGCATGCCGATGCCTTCGGCCAGCACCGAAGTCTGCGATCCGATGGCACCGTAGCCGATGATGCCGAGGGTCTTGCCGCGGGCCTCGTAGGAGCCCACGGCGGATTTCTGCCAGCCGCCGCGGTGGCAGACCATGTTCTTCTCGGGGATTCCGCGCAACAGCATGATCGCCTCGGCAATCACCAGTTCAGCTACGCTGCGGGTATTGGAATAAGGCGCATTGAATACCGCAATACCCAGGTCGGTCGCCGCCTGCAGGTCTACCTGGTTGGTGCCGATACAGAAGCAGCCTACGGCAATCAGCCGGTTGGCGCTCTCCAGTACTTTGCGGGTCAACTGGGTGCGGGAACGGATCCCGACAAAGTGCGCGTCGGCTATCTTCTCGATCAGTTGGTCTTCCGGCAGTGCGGTTTTAATGTATTCCACATTGGTGTAGCCGCGGGAAGACAGCAGATCCACCGCGGACTGGTGAACGCCTTCCAGTAGCAGAATACGGATTTTGTCTTTCTGAAGAGAAGTCTGTGGAGCCATATCGGATCTCTTGGCCGTGCGCGATGACAATTGGACAAAGGCATCGCGACTAATTAGCGAAAAAGGGCGAAAATCAATTGGAGGCCGCCGGGAACCCGGCGAGGGCGGCATCATAACACATGCGGCCTGCAAAGCTTTATACGCAATATCTATCCTAGGTATCGAATTTGGTTATGTATCAGCATACTTTTACCTGCAAATCTCCCGTTGATCTCCCTTTAGGCAAGATCGTGTGTGTCGGGCGCAACTACGCGGCCCATGCGGCGGAGCTGGACAACCCGGTACCGGACGAGCCATTGCTGTTCATCAAGCCGGCAACGGCGGCGGTACCCATGGCAGAGCCCGTGCACCTGCCACGTGGCCGGGGCAGCTGCCATTTTGAGGGCGAGCTGGCGTTGTTGGTCGGCGACAAGCTGACCGACGCCAATGCGGCGGATGTTCCGGAGGCCATTGCCGGCCTCGGCCTGGCGCTGGACCTGACCCTGCGCGAGCTGCAGTCGGCGCTGAAAAAGCAGGGGCAGCCTTGGGAAAAAGCCAAGGGTTTTGATGGTGCCTGTCCGTTGTCGCCCTTTGTGAAGCTGGACTGGCTGCCGGACTGGGACAACCTGACGTACACCCTGTGGTTGAACGGCGAAATCCGCCAGCGCGGCAAGTCCAACCATATGCTGACGCCGATTCTCGATCTGGTGGCGTACATCAGTAGTCATTTCACCCTGCTGCCGGGAGACGTGGTGTTGACCGGTACGCCCGCCGGCGTTGGTGAACTGTCAGTGGGTGACCGGGTGGCAATGGGGTTAGAGGACGACTGGTTGCGGGTGGAGACTTCGGTCGCCTGAATTGGCGCCCAGCGCTCGGGGGTGGAGCGGCACACCCGGCAAACTAAGATTGTCCCATTCCAAAACCCCCTCTAAGATGCGCATTTTTGTACTCACTCAGCGGGAAAAAAGATGACAGATCTCAACCAGAAGGCCACTGTCCGCATCCTGACAACCGGTGGCACCATCGAGAAAAGCTACTGCGAATCCGAGGGCACGCTCAAAAACCGGGCCTCAATCATCCGTGAGGGCCTGATCTCCAGCCTGCGCCTGCCCTATACCCATCTGGAACTGGAGAGCGTGCTCAACAAGGACTCGCTGGAAATGGACGACAACGACCGCATGCAGATCTGCAGCGCCATTGCGGCCACTGCAGAGCGGGGCGACCCTATCGTCATCCTCCACGGTACCGACACCATGTCCGTTACCGCCGAATACTGTTACCGGCAGATGGGAACCCCCAAGGTGCCGGTGGTGTTCACTGGCGCCATGAAGCCCATGGGCTTTATTGACTCCGATGCCCGCCAGAATGTCACCGAGGCCCTGCTCACCGCACGCCTGGTGGAGCCCGGCTTCTACATCGCCTTCCACAATCGCGTCTTTCCGATTCCCGGCGCGCGTAAAAACCTCGAGACCGGCACCTTCGAAGCCATCTGACCCGGGCAGCCGCACACAGGCTTTGATTTGTGATCACATTTTAGGTATAAACTGAACAATCCTTCAGTTTTATCAACATTCGACCCCACACGAGGTGTGCCATGACCAACAAGGCCGAAAAAAAGCCGACCCCGCAGACCCTCCAGGAGTGGCTTGCCATGGCCGACGCCCTCACCATCGAGGGCCGGGCATTTATCAATGGTGAATATGTCGACGCCCTCTCCGGCAAGACCCGCCCTACCACCAGCCCCGCTGACGGGCGGGAACTGGCGCAGATTGCCAGCTGTGGCCCGGAAGATGCCGAGCGCGCGGTGAAAGTTGCCCGGGATACCTTCGAGTCCGGCGTCTGGTCCCATATGCCGCCGATGGAGCGCAAGAAAATCCTGGTGCGCTTTGCCGAGCTGATCGAGGAAAACCGCGAAGAAATCGCGCTGCTGGAAAGTCTCGACGCCGGCAAGCCCATCAGCGACACCATGAATGTGGACGTGCCCGGCGCTGTGACCACTATTCGCTGGACCGCTGAGGCCATCGACAAGATTTACGATGAGATTGCGCCTACCGGGCCCACCGAAATTGGCCTGATTACCCGCATGCCCCTGGGGGTGATCGCGGCCATCGTGCCGTGGAACTTCCCGCTCTCCACCACTGCCTGGAAACTGGGCCCGGCACTCGCCACCGGCAACAGCGTGATCCTGAAGCCCGCTTCCAACACGCCGCTCACCGCCATCAAGCTGGCGGGCCTTGCCAAGCAAGCTGGGTTGCCGGACGGCGTGCTGAACGTACTGCCAGGGCCTGGCAGCACCCTGGGTAAAGCCCTGGGCCTGCATATGGATATCGACGGGCTCACGTTTACCGGCTCAACCGAAGTGGGCAAGACCCTCACCGAATACTCCGGCCAGTCCAACCTGAAGCGCACCTTCCTTGAGCTGGGCGGCAAAAGCCCGAACATTGTGTTCGCCGATGCGGACCTGGACAAAGCCGCGGAAGCCGCGGCGCTGGCGGTGTTCTACAACCAGGGTGAAACCTGCACCGCGGGTACCCGCCTGCTGGTGGAAAAGGGCATCGCCGACAGCTTTATCGAAAAGGTGAAGAAGGCCTCCGAGCGCTTCAAGCCGGGCCACCCGCAGGACCCGAACAGCGTCATGGGCGCACTGATTGATCAGAGCCAGTTTGATACTGTCGAGTTTTACGTGGCCAAGGGCCTGGAGCAGGGTGCACAGCTGGTATGTGGCGGCAAGCCTGCGGAGGCGGTTGAGGGCGGACACTACTACGAGCCGACCATCTTCAAGGGCGTTAATGGCGACATGAAAATTGCCCGTGAGGAAATCTTTGGCCCGGTGCTGTCGGTCATCGAGTTTGAAACCGAAGAAGAGGCGCTGAAAATCGCCAACGACTCCATCTACGGCCTCGCCTCCGGTGTCTGGACCCAAGACATCAGTCGCGCGCACCGCCTGGCCCGGGATATCCGTGCCGGCTCGGTGTGGATCAACAACTACTTCGGCGGCGATATCACTGTGCCATTTGGTGGCTTCAAGCAGTCCGGTAACGGTCGCGACAAGTCTCTGCATGCGCTGGACAAATACTGTGAGCTGAAATCCACCTGGATCGATATCAGCTGATCCCGCAACCCTGTAAAGAGCTGGATTTGACTCCTTTGGGCCGCATTCGCGGCCCTTTTTTATGTCATTCAGGCTGTAGTCATCTGCGGCGCTGGATAATAAAAATGTGATGTCGTGCGGGTGTGTCGACCTGTTGTCGGTTTACGATGGCGCGTATTCGTTTTGAATCAACTTTGATAGAGGTGACCCCATGCTGAAGAGCCTGACTACCGCACTTGTTGCGATCGCGCTGGCAGTGCCAGCTACCACGGCACTGGCAAAGCCCGATAAACACGGTGACCTGCCCCCCGGGCTACAGAAAAAGGTCAACCGCGGCGGCGAGCTGCCTCCAGGCTGGAAGAAAAAGCTCCAGCGGGGCTATGTCCTCGAGGACGAAATCTATCGCCATGCGGTGGTGGTGCACCCCGTTGATGATCGCGGACTGGTGACCGTGCGGATTGAGGGTGAGCTGGTTCGACTGGTTCACGCCACCCACGAGATTGTGGATATTCTTTCCCGATGAATCAGGGCGCCGGTGAAGTGAAGCGCTGAGCCCCACTCCCGGCCTGAGCCCCATTCCCGAAAGGTATCCACGGATGCCGCAGCAAAGATCTGAACCTGTTCCCCCTGGGCCGCATTCGCGGCCCTTTTTCGTATCGGGCCCCGGAATCTGTTGTTGCGCACACGCAATGTGCGACAATTAATGATGCGCCATGGGCGGCGTATCCTGAGGATGTAAAAATCGAACAATAAAGAGGCGGCAAGGGAGCGACAATGAAGGTAAAACCGTTACGCTGGGTCAACGCACTGGCCATTTCCGTCGCACTGAGTAGTGCAGCAAATGCGGGTGAACTCGGGGACCGGTTTGCAGAGTACAAACTGGCACTTGAGTCAGGTAGTAAAGGCCGAATTGCCGAGACAGCGAAATCGGTTTTCGACTATACGAAGGAGAATTTGCCCGAGAATAATAAAAATCGCGCTGCTTCCGCGCTCAATTACGGCAGTGCCCTGATTGCTCTCAAACGGTACGACGATGCGGAGAAAGTGTTGTCCGAAGCCATGACGGTCTACCGCAGCAGCTATGGGGAAAATGCGGAAGCGCTTATTGATCCCTTGATGATGCATGCGAAGGCGAGAGCGGCGAATGTCGGCCACTCCTCGCGTCAACGCTACCGTCGATTCGTCGACGATGCACTGGATATCGCCGAAGCCAGCCGCGGCAAAGACTCCTACCTCTATGCCAAGCTTCTTCAGGAAGCTGGCAGAATCGGGATTGATAACGCCGGCGATCGCCATGCCCTTGAATATCTGGAGCGCGCCTATGCCGTCTTTACCGGGCCGCTCGGAGAGTACCAGGTCGAGCGGTTTCTGGCGGGCTTCTACCTCGGCAAGTACTTTTTGGTGCGGAAAAACTACCGGCAGGCCGAAGTGTTCCTTGCTGAAGCGCTGGCGCTCGCCGACGCATCTTCCGAAAAGGATACACAGTTAGAACTCACCGCTCGCGCGTTCCTGGTTGAGGTATACGACTCACTGGGAGAGAGTGAGAAATCGATCGAGCAATGTCGGGCTATTGGGAAGGCCACGCCATTCAACATGAATCAGGAGCCAAAGCCGTTGTTCAGGCGTAACCCGAAATATCCGCGGAGTGCGCTGGAGATCGGGACAGAGGGCTACGCGATTGCACAGTTTACGATCAGCGACGCCGGCATTGCGGAAGATATCGAAATTTTGGAGACCAAAGGCTCCCGGAGTTTCGGGCGTTCTACTCAGGATTACCTTGAAGACCTGCGCTTTGCTCCGCGCTTCGAGGACGGTGTCGCGGTTGACACCCCGGGGCGAAAAATGCGTGTGAATTTCAGCATGGCAGATTGATGTCGCCGGATGCCCTGTGGCCCTGCCTCGACACTGGGCGTTAGCGCGGAAATACGTTATACCTACGGGTAAACAAGTATCCAGAGCCTGGTCTGAGGGCAGGGGAGACGATCCATGAGCGAATATCATCACGGCTTTTCCGTCAGCATTGAGCGCACCGGAGATGAACGTGTGCTGTTGTCGCTGTATGCGCGGGGCAAACTGGAGCATGAAGATTACGAAACCCTGGTGCCCATGCTGGAATCCGCCATCGCCGGCATGGACCACCCGAAAGTGGATGTGCTGTTCGATATGCGCGATCTGACCGGCTGGGAAATCCGCGCCGCATGGGACGATCTCAAGCTGGGATTAAAACACGGGCGGCAGTTCAACCGGGTGGCCATGGTCGGTGACAAGCAGTGGCAGGAAGTCGCCGCCAAAGTCGGCAGCTGGTTTATTGGCGGTGAAGCCAAAATCTTCGACGACAGAGCACAGGCCGTGGCCTGGCTAGAGCAAAACGCATAAACTCCCCCTGGAATAATTTCTAAAACGGCCCCTGCCCCGCGGCAGGGGCCGTTTGCTACATATATGACCTGGCGCAATTGCGCAAATCGGGGGAAACAACATGTTCGAATGGATTGCGAGCCCAGAGGCCTGGATCGCACTCGCCACGCTGGCGGCCCTGGAAATCGTTCTGGGTATCGACAATATCATCTTCATTTCCATCCTGGTTGGCCGCCTGCCGGAAAAGCAGCGTGAATCTGCACGCTTTATCGGGCTGGCGCTGGCCATGGTCACACGCCTGATGTTGCTGTTCTCCATCGCGTGGATCATGGGACTGACCGAACCCTGGTTTACCGTATTTGGTGAGGAAATTTCCGGGCGGGATGTGATCCTGATCGGCGGTGGCCTGTTCCTGTTGTTCAAGGCTACGCATGAAATTCACGGCAGCCTCGAGGGTGTGGACGGCGAGACCGGTAGTGTCGCAACAGCCACCTACGGCATGGTGCTGGCGCAAATTGCCGTGCTGGATATCGTATTCTCCCTGGACTCCGTCATTACCGCCGTCGGCCTGGTGGATCATATCTCCATTATGGCGATTGCGATTGTCCTGGCGGTGGGTGTCATGCTGGTTGCCGCCAAACCTATTGGTGACTTTGTTGATCGCCACCCCACCATAAAAATGCTGGCGCTTTCGTTTTTGATTCTGGTCGGGGTAACCCTGATCGCCGAAGGCTTCGATGTGCATGTACCGAAAGGCTACATTTACTTCTCCATGGCCTTCTCGGTAGCGGTGGAAATGTTGAATATCCGTATGCGCAGTAAAAAAGCCAGGGCGGTAAAGCTGCACAAGCCTATAAGGGAAGAGTAACAAGCGCTGTAAATAAAAAAGGGGGCGATTTAATCGCCCCCTTTTTTGTGCCTGAAGAGCTATTGGCACAAGCTGCGGATACTGTGTGATTCCTGTGCCGCATCCATCCACAAGTATTCGTCGTCATCACCGAAGTAGTAATACACGCTATTGTTGGGCAGGATCAGGACTGAAATACCACCGTAGCCCGACATGAATGGCAGCCACAGGGGGTTGCCACAGCCGCTGATATCACTGCTGATCTCATGCGCCCAGAAGCCATTGTTGTACTTGTAGTCAGTGAGGGGCTCCAGGCCGCGGTCGTTTGCATCACGTTGGAGCGCTGCGTCAAGCTGCGCCTGGTGCAGGGTGGATTGGCTGGTATCAGCAAAGAAGTTACCAATTTTTGCTACATCGTCGCGTAACCACATCAGGCCCCAGCCGGTGAAAGGCTGTTGCACACTGTCGTAGGTGCGGCGGGTAAACTCTGCCGTGGCACTTACACCAAGCGGCGCCAACACCTCATCGAACAGGATATCCCGGAATATATCACTGCTGCTGCCCTCGATACCCTGAAGGTATGCGTTCATCGCAGTACCCAGAACATAGGTATCGGAAGTGTGGTAAACCCATTTGGTGCCAGGCGTTGCCTTGCGAGGGTACTCCGTGCAGCTATAGGATATTTTGCTGGCGTGATCTTCCGGAAGGAACAGGTCATTGGTGTGGCTAGCGCCTTCGTCGCTCATATAGCCGGCGAGCTTATAGTTGCCGGTTCCCATATCCAGCGCATTGCCGAAAGTCACGTCATTCCAGTTGCCGTTGGTATTGCATTCACTGATATAGCTGCCGATGGACTGATTGAATGTCCCGGGGTACTTCTGCTCCAGTCGCATCAGCGTACCACCAGCGAATACTGTCTTGGCGCTGGAGTAGGACGGCACCACCAGTGATTCGCAGAATGGGTAGGTGCCACTTCGGGTGCTACAACCTCCCACATAGTGCGTACCATCAATCACGAATCCGACCAGGGAGATGGCAGCGGGATCCTTGCTGTTGGGTGTGGCAAAGCGGGTGTAATCGGTCCCCGGATAATCCTGAGGCAGTGCGCTGAGTGGCTTGGTCGGCATACGCGCTGCCACTTCAGCCTGATACTCGCTTACTGTCAGTGCACTGTTGCTGACCGTTTGCGGTGTGTAATTGGCGGTAAGCTGTCCCCACATATCAAACTGGTAATAGAGGCAGGTCTCACTCGCAATTTGGTAGGCGGCGTCGGAGACGGAACCATCATCCTTGAACAGGAAGGTCATGACTCCGTTGTGTATGCAGTTTGCATTTTTCTGCTGAAGCGCAAATGGTAATGCGACACGGCTATACCCGGCATCACCGTTCTCATTCCACACACGTCCCGGTGTCAGTACATATTCCCATTCGGGGTGAGAGCTCGGAATGGAGCCGCGCTCCGTTGGCACGATGTGACTCCCGGTCTGTACAAAATCAAAGTTGAACTCCGGCAGATGTTTGCGGGTGGCATCCTGGGTTCCGGTATAGCGGAAGGTGTCTTTTTGTTCATTAAAGGCACCTTCGGTTGCCTCCCCAAATAGTTCCAGCGATCCCTCAAACTGGTTGGTGGGCATGGCCGCCTGAGCGGGGAGTGCATAGTTCGAAAAGTCCACCAGGCTCCCGGGGGCGCTGCCATTGATCAGGGTGTTCATGGTCAAGGCGGAGCGGCTGACGTTACCGCTGCCGGTAAGTGGGTCGAAATCCTGCACGGTGCCACCGCCCTGGCTGGCGTTGCCGGTGAGGACGATTGAAACAACGGGCTCGTCGGGATCATTTGACGTGATGGTGATCCCGCTACTGAAGCTGCCCTCGGTAGAGGGGTTAAATTGTAGCGAGATTGAGCAACTTCCGCCGGCCGCAACCGTCGAACAATTATTGCTGGTGATGCTGAATGGTCCGGTAGGTGCGCTTGTGCCACTGATTATCAAAGCCGCCGAACCGCTGTTGGAAATCCAGATATCCTGCGTCGTACTGGTACCGGGAGTGACCGAGGCAAAACTTACGCTACCGGGGGCGTCAATATCTGGATTGGTGGGGGCACCACCGGTACCTGTTGCGAGTGCCTGATGCCCGTAGCAGTAATCTCCAGTAGTGGCGCCGGTGCCGCGAAAGCGCAACTGCACTGATGTGTTGTTGTCGATACCAGCCGGAGCACTGCTGGCACTGAACTGGGTGCCGTTGTCATCACCATTGGCTATTGTGATGGCGGTGGTCCAGTTACTGCCGCCGTCCGTGGATATTTCACCATAACAGAACTCGCCGTTCTCCAGGGAGCTCGCTGACATGATCAGAGATACGGAAACCGCGGAATAGCCCGCAGTAGACAGGATATGGCTCGCACTGGAATTGGCTCGCAGGCGAATCGCGCTATTGTTGTGGGCATCTACCGTACCTGTTGTATTCCAATCGCTGATGTCGCCACTAGCAAAACTGTCGGAGTAGATCGTTGTCGCTTGGGCACTGGTGGAACCTGCCGTAAACATGAGTAAAAACAAAGCCGCGAGCCTAGCTCGAGGAAGTTGGTATCTCGATTTCATATTCGCACCTTGACTATTCTTGTGGGGGCACCGCTGTGCAACTTGGGATCGAAAAGTTGCGTCGGGATAACATGAACTGCGGGGGAAGCATTCTGTAGAGCCACCTGTAGCAGGCGCGTAGGGCCAGAGTCATACTGGCGCAAAAAAAGCGGGCCATCCGTGTGGCCCGCACCAGGCAGTTCTGCCAGAGAGGTCGGGTCTTACTGGCAGGCGCTCTGGATCTGGTGTGCCTCTTGCACTGCTTCCAACCAGAAGTAGGTGTCGTTATCACTGAAGTAGTAATAAATACTGTCATTTGGCAGAAGCACTATGGTGATACCGCCAAAGCCGGAGAGGAACGGGATCCACTGGTCTCCACTGCACCCACTCAGGTTTCCGGCCACGTTGTGCGCCCAGAAGCCGTTGTTATAGCGATAGTCAGTGAGCGGCACGGTACCCGTGTCGGAAGTATTACGCTGGAGAGCGGCATCAAGTTGCAAGTTGTCGAGCATTTCCTGGCCGTTGATTTCACCATCCTCGATGTTGATAAAGCGCGTAATCTTTGCCACATCATCCGGTAACCACATTAACCCCCATCCCGCAAAAGGCTGCTCCATGGCATCATACGTGCGGCGCGTATACTGCCCGGTAGGGCTCACGCCAATCGGTTGCCACAGGTCGGAAACAATGGTCTCTGCGAAGATATCCGCACTGCTCCCTTGCTGGGTTTTCAGGTAGTCATTCATGTGGGTGCCGGCGATATAGGTGTCCGAAGTGTGATATACCCACTGACCGCCGGGCGTGGCTTTGCGTGTGTACTGGGAGCAGCTGTAATTTATCTTGTTGTTGTGATTGTCTGACAAAAACAGGCCGTCTGTGTGGGTAGCGCCCTCGTCCTCCATATACACCGCACTGCCGTAATTGCCAGTGGCCATATCCAGCAGATTATTCAGGGTAACGTCGAACCAGTTGCCGTTGCTGTTACATGCGGGAACATGATTCGAAACATAGGTGTTGCGCACTCCCGGATATAACTTTTCCAGCCGCATCATCGCTACGCCGGCAAACAAGGACTTGGCGGTAGAGTAGGACGGTACCACCATGGAGCTGCAATACGGGTAGTTTCCGTAGCGGGTTACGCATTCACCGCGGTAGTGCACACCAGCATAAACAAAGCCGGCAGTGGAAACGTGACTGGGGTCAGTACTGTTTGGGGCTTCAAACACGGAGGGGTCGGTGCCAGGGTAATCGGTGCTGAGGTCAGACAGGGGCTTTGTCGGTATGCGCGCAGCAATTTCCGCCTGGTAACCCTGAATCAACTGGCTCTGGTTTGGAATGGATTCCGGCGTATAGGTCGCGCTGAGGAGGCCCCACCAGTCTGCCTTGAAATACAGACAGGTTTCACTACTAATCTGGTACGCCACCTTTGAAACCGAACCATCTTCTTTGAACAGGAATGTCATCACACCATTGTGCATACAGTTGGCGTTTCGCTGTTGCAGGGCGAACGGGATTGCCGCTCGACTATAGCCATTGTCACTGTTCTCCTGCCATACACGGCCCGGCGTAAGGACATACTCCCAATCGGGGTGTGCACTGGCGATGGAGCCGCGTTGTAGGGGGAAAATATGGCTACCAGTCTGGATGAAGCCAAAATCAAATTCAGGGAGATGTTTGCGAGTGTCGTCGGCGCTGCCCGTGTAATTATACGTATCTTTCACTTCCGAAAAGCTGCCGCCGGTAGCCTCTCCTGAGAGTCTGATTTTTCCCGCCAGGGCATGGTCGGGATGGGCAGCATTTTCCGGTACAGCATAAGCGGAAAGGTTTACCCTGCTACCGGGATCACTGCCGCTCATCAGGGTAGCGTAGCTTAAAAGGCTGCGAGAGACATTGCCGGAACCGTTCAGCTCATCGTAGTAATCATCGTTTCCACCGCTGCTACCACCGCTGCTACCACCACCACTGGAATCCGCATCTCCGGTAACCAATATGTTGTCACCGTAACAGTAGTCATTGTAATTATTCACGGCATTACGATACCGGATCATCAGCTGACTTTTATTGTCTGCATCGATTGCAACACTGCTGACGGAATAAAGCGCGCTGTTATCCTGCCCGTTGTACAGGGTAATAGCGTTCACCCAGGAGCTACCACCGTCGTTGGATACTTCGGCGATACAGCGCTCCCCATACTCGAGTGAATAGGCGGAAATATCCAACGCAATATTTACGTTGATATAGCCTGCTGTAGACAACGTATACGTTGCTCGCGCATAGGCGCCACCTAAACCGATGGAATAGTTGCCATAGTATGAGTTGGTATACACGTTGCCAGTTGTACTCCAGCCGGCGATGTTCCCGTCCTGAAAATTTTCGTCGAGAAGTGGGGCTGCCTGCAGGGTAGGTACTGCGCACGCACTGAGGAAAGCCACCATTGAAAGGCGTCGAATATTTTTCATGGTTGTTGCACATTTGGGGTCGGTTATAGGTTGGGCATGGCATGTACAGCAATCGCAGGCAGCCCGTTCGCTCGCAGCCGGAAGGGTAATCCCGGAAACGTAAAATCAGGTTCGCCGAAAGCCATGTACATGAATAGCGCCAGCTCCCGATAGGGAATAGGTCCAGAGCGTTGATCTGGATGCCGGGTGATCAATAAACATACAAAGTCGAAATGCATCACAGTTTGTGAGACATTAATCACACGAACACTGACAAATTGAGGTGTAAACGCTATGGCTGGTTTGCCGGGCACGGAAAGGAAGCAACTGATTGGTATGGTGGTATTGCGGGCCTGCAGCGCACTGATATTCACGCTGCTCGTCGCCTGTGGCGGTGAGCGTGCGGCACAGGAACCCGCGGATACGCTCGAGACGGTCACGGAAACCGGCTCTGAAGACGTGGTGGCTGAGGACGCCCCGCCTGAATTTGAAAACTATATCGAGTGCGGCGACCTGGACGCGATTGGCGAGCGCGGGACCCTGCGACTGCTGGCCCCACGCGGGTTGGAAGAAGAGGCACTGCCTCGCGATGGACTACCTACCGGAGAATGGCGTGCACTTGCGGAGAAGTTTGCCCATAAACGGGGGCTCGAGCCACAGTGGGTGTATGTCGATAATTTTGCCCAGCTGATTCCGGCTTTGATTGAGGGCCGGGGTGACCTTATTGCGGTCAACTTCTCGCGTACGCAGGAGCGGGCGATGCAGGTGGCGTTTACGCGTCCTCTGGAATATGTTCAGGAACAACTGATTACCCGCCGCGACCTGGATGCAAGCGATGGCTCGCTTGACGTGGTGCTAAGAAAAGGCAGTGCGTTTGCCCAAACCCTGAAGCAACAATCCACAGAATCGCGCAGCTTTCATCCCCGCTATCTCGAGGGCCCGGTTACCCAGGATGAACTGCTCGACGGTGTCACCAAGGGCGAGTTTGATGCAACGGTCATCGACAGCAATCTCGCCGAGGTCCTGCTCCCAGACTACCCGAAGCTGCGGGCCGAGGACCTGCGAGACAGTCGCCGGGCTATCGCGTGGGCGGTGCGAAGGGACAGCAAAAAACTTGAGCGGGCGCTGAACGAGTATTTTACCGAAGAGCACCTGATTGCCGCTCGACGCCGAGCGAGTGCACTGCGTGACTGGGAGCAGATCCAGGAAACGCGCACCCTGCGCGTACTTACCCGCAATCACCCGGCCTCGTACTTTATGTGGCGCGGCGAGTTGATGGGGTTTGATTACGATCTGCTGCAACGTTTTGCTCGTGACCATGGCCTGCGCTTGAGCATGGTGGTGCCCGGCCCGGATGTAGACCTGGCCGATGCCCTCGCGGCTGGCCACGGCGACCTGATTGCTGCCTCCCTTACTGTCACCGAATCCCGGAAGGCGCAGGGGCTGGTATTTACCCGCCCGTATATGCAGGTGACCGAACAGCTTGTTACGGCGGCGGACAATATGCCGGAGACGGTTTCGGCGGTACCTGTAGCGCAGCGGCTGCAGGGGCAGTCAGTCGCGGTCAATCCCCTTAGCAGTTATTACACCAGCCTGGTGGCACTGGCTGATGCCGCTGAATCCTCCGTCGATGTGTTGCCGGTTGGCGGTGCCACCACCGAGCAATTGATCGATGCCGTGGCCGCAGGGCGCTATGACTACACCGTTGCAGACTCCCACCTGGTGGAGATTGAGCAGACCTACCGGGATGACTTTGCGGTGGTCGGGGATATTTCCGGCGAGCGTGATATTGCCTGGGCCGTGCGCGGGGATCAGCCGGTATTGCTGAAGGAGCTGAATGACTTCCTGAACAAGTATTACCGCGGGCTGTTTTTTAACGTCACCTACAACAAATATTTCCGCGAAGAAAAGCGCCTCAAGAAAAAGCAGCGCGAACGCTTACGCGATACCAGCGCCCTTTCTCCCTATGATCCCATTGTACGTAAACACGCTGTGCCTGCCGGCAGGGACTGGAGGATGGTGGTGTCGCAGATGTATCAGGAAAGTCGCTTTAACCCCAAGGCGAAGTCGTTTGCCGGGGCCCGCGGCCTGATGCAGGTGATGCCGCGCACCGCGCGCCAGATGGGCATATCAGGGCTGTATCAGCCGGAAAACGGTATTCGTGCGGGTGTCGAATACATGGGCTGGCTGGAAGAGCGTTTTCCCAAGACCCTTCCCTTCGACCAGAAGATATATTTCACCCTCGCCGCTTACAATGCGGGTCACGGCCATGTGCGGGACGCACGGGTGCTGGCAGAGCAAATGGGCAAGGATCCGAATCGCTGGTTTAACAACGTCGAAGACGCGATGTTGTTACTGGCCAAGCCACAGTATTACAAAAAAGCACGGTTTGGTTACGTGCGGGGGCGGGAGCCGGTGAACTATGTGCGGGAGATTCGCGATCGCTATTTTGGATACCTCTCCGTGGCCCGTAATGAACAAATGTCAGAGCAGCAGTGAAGGCCCGATTATGGGCGCGGCCGGCGCGCATTGGCTGCCGATCGTGCCCGTGACCTGACTCAGACTCGGGCCGTTACCTGAATCTCAATCTTCATGGCATCGTCCAGCAGGCGTGCTTCAAACACTGTCGCCGCCGGGCGGATCTCTCCCAGCCACTTCTGAAATACCGGCCAGCAGGGTTTGAAGTCATCGCGATTGGGCAGTATGTAAGTCACCCGCGCGATCTTGTCGATGCCACTACCGGCCTCCTGCAGCGCCTGTTCGATGTTTACAAAGCACTGCTCTGCCTGCTCGGCCACATCGTCACTGATGCTGTTGGTCGCATAGTTGAAGCCAGTGGTGCCGGAAACGAATACATGGTCTCCATCAACTACTGCACGTGAATAGCCGATCTTGCTTTCAAATTCCGATCCGCTGGAAATCAGTTTTCTGCTCACAAAGTGTCTCCTTGAGAACGAGATGCCACAGGAACTTCCTGGCCGAGCTCGGCCGGAACGTGGAATCTCGGAATATTGGGCGCGGGATAATGCCACAGGCTGGGCCATTCACATAGCGGTCCGACCGAAGCCTTTTCAGGGGCTGCTCGCTGGTAATCGGGCAACCTCTGAAAGTCATCTAAAACCCACTCTGACACGATTTTATAGTAACTGAGATGATTCTATGAAGGTGATTAATACGGGCTGTATCTGCCTGTAGTGCCCTTTTGCGGGAGCGCTTGGAGCCGTTTAAAGGTGACCATTCGAGCGGAGTCACAGGAGGTGATCATCGTGCCCGTGTTTACTGATCAGTCGCTCAATTAGGGTGTTCATATTGACCACGGTATCGCTGCCTCATGAGCCGCGATTGCTATCCGTCGGCAACTCCGACTGGGAAAGTGCACGCAGGCTCTGTAGCCGGTATACATTGCGTAAATTGCGCCGTGCGGCCGAGTTATTGCTGTCGAGTTCCAGTGCCTGGTCGTAACTCAGCTGCGCCAGTTCCAGGTTACCGCCTTGTCGGTGGATATAGCCGAGGCTGTTCCAAAGTAGACTGGCATTCGGCGTTAGCAGCAGAGCCTCCTTGAGCATGGACAGGGCCTCTTCATGCCGTTTTTCCCTGGCTACTTCCAGTGCGCGATTATTCAGGTAGAGTGCCTGCACGGTTGCATCGGTAAGTTGCTGATGGCGATAGTTGAAGCGCGGCTCGAAGTTGAATTCAATCACGCGCGTGGTCCAGCCAAACGTCACTTCCGCATTGATATGCAGGATATCCTGCACCAGTTGCCGGCCATCGCCGCCGGATGTGGCGCGGCGTTCCATCGGTGCATGTACCTGATTGAAGTGCGCTTCCATGCCTACCTCTCGCGCCAGTGCGACAACCAGAGCGGCGAAAGAAATACAGTTCCCGCGTCTCAAGGCAAATGCTTCCGCAGCGGTCGTGGTTCTGTCCAGGTCGTATTCCAGTTCAAAGCGCTCTTGTCGCAATGTGCGCAGTATCCGTCGAAAGCGCTGGGCGGGAGCGAGTGATGGATCGATGGATTCGACAAACTCCTTCATTTCCGGGCTCAGTGCCAGTAACTGCTGCGCGCGTGGACCATCCCCGCTTGAGGGCTCGGGACTTGCCGTCACCGCCTGAGTGGTATCGGTAAGGTCCTGGGCGAACACCTTGTTCAGCAGCGCCTGAGTTTCTCTGTCCAGCCTCTCGGGTGTCTCCGGCAACTGGCTGCCTGCACAGCCGAGCTGAAGTACCGTTATCCATATCACCATCCACCGCATCGGATTATCCTCCTGTTTGTGGGGATATGGACGCATATAAATTTTGCTATAGATTCAGGTTGTCGATGAATGTGCTGAAAACTCGGGTGAGTTGAGCCGCAAAGGAAATCACGTGCTGCGGCCTGAAGAAGTGTCTGCGGTGAGAGGAATCGCTGGCTGGACAGGAGGAGGGGCCTTCCCGGGCGAGGCCGGGCTATTGGCGGAGCAGGGGATCAGCGGAAGGCTACGCAGGCCGGGTTCCTCACCCGTAAAACGGCCTTCTGGTCGAACGCAGCTTTATACGCTTGGATCACCGCAGTGATGGACTCCTCAGCATTTGAGTTGCCGGGGTGAACCAGAGACAGGACGTAGCTTCCCTCGCGCATAATAGTGCCGGACCCGGATCTCCATTGTCCGGTCGCCTGCAGCACGGTTAGCCCTTCTGGAAAGTGTTGTGTAAGTACCTCGTCGAGAAACCGGGTCCACTCCGCTTCGGTTACCGCCGGGCGCGCGCTGTCGATCGTCGCAGTACCGAAATACAGCAGGTCGTGGAATTGCAGGGTTTCCCCCGGCCGGCAGCGCTGCGCGGGCTGGCTACTGCAAGCCGCGAGCACCGGAAGCATCAACATGGCGGCCAATACTTTCAATCCAGGCAGCCGAATATGTGGGGTGCTATCGGCAGGGTTTATTCCGGTCAAAACTGTTTTCATTGTTAGGCTTAACGGTAGGAACCTGTGTCTCAAATGCATCTGGGGCTGTCCGATTGCTGCCAATGAGGGAAGTTCGTGAGGTAATTTCCTGTCTCAAGCATAGAGTGGCGCCTATTACTTCTCGCTTTGCAGAAACTACGTACCCATTCTAATAAATTGGCGTAGGGCGGCCGTAGCTGGTTCGTGTGGATGCCGGTTGCGAGACCGACCCTGCTACCCCGTATACTTGCTGGCCCTGTATACAAGTAGAAGTTTATGTCGAAAAACACTCCCCCACTCGGTAGCCCGCATAACGGCACGCCTTCGGAAAATAACGCCGCGAACATGAGTGCGCGGGAGATGATGATCTCCCTCTGGCAATTTATGCGGCCTTACAAGAAGGTGCTTTTCGGCGCGGGCGTGGCACTTGTGTTCACTGCGGGCATCACCCTTGCCATTGGCCAGGGCGTGCGCCTGCTCGTGGATCAGGGGCTTACCGGGGATTCCAGTGAGGCCCTTGCCCATGCCGTCCTCGTCCTGCTGGTACTGGCCGGGCTGATGGCGCTCGGTACCTATGCGCGCCACTATCTGGTTTCCTGGCTCGGCGAGCGCGTGGTCGCAGATCTGCGCAAGGCGGTGTTCGATCATATCGTTACCCTCCACCCGAGCTATTTCGAGACCAACCGCAGCGGCGAGATCATGTCCCGCCTCACCACCGACACCACACTGCTGCAACATATCATCGGCACTTCCTTTTCCATGGCCCTGCGCAGTTCGCTGATGTTTGTGGGTGCATTGATTTTGTTACTGTTCACCAACCTGAAGCTGAGCCTGATTGTTTTGATTGGCGTACCGCTGGTGCTGCTGCCGATCGTGCTGTACGGCCGCCGGGTCAGAAAACTCTCGAAGGCCAGCCAGGATTCCATTGCGGACGTGGGCAGTTATGCGGGAGAAATCATCCAGCACATCAAAACCGTACAGAGTTACACCCGTGAAAGGGATGAGATGCGGGCGTTTGCCGCAGAAGTGGAAATTGCTTTTGATGTCGCCAAGCGGCGCATACGCCAGCGCTCCCTGCTGATCGCAGTGGTGATACTGCTGATGTTTGGTGCCGTGAGCGGCCTGTTGTGGGTGGGTGGCAACGATATGATCGCCGGGCGTATGAGTAGCGGGGACCTGGCGGCCTTTGTGTTCTATGCGGTGATGATGGGCTCCGCGGTGGCAACCATCTCCGAAGTATACGGCGAGCTGCAGCGGGCCACCGGCGCCACCGAACGCCTGATGGACCTCCTGCACGTGGAGTCACAGATTCCCGCCAGTACCGGTATGGGCGAAGCGGATCGGCCGTTCAGCGACGCTGGCGGACATGTGGTGTTCGACGGGGTGGATTTCAGTTACCCAACCCGGCCCGATCACCCCGCGATTCATCACCTGGACCTGGACGTACCAGCAGGCAAGAGCCTGGCGCTGGTGGGCCCTTCGGGCGCGGGCAAGTCCACCCTGCTGGAATTACTGCAGCGGTTTTACGATCCGCTCGGCGGACGCATTACCCTGGACGGCGTGGATATTCGGGAAATGGACACCGGCGCCCTCCGCAAATACATCGCGGTGGTTCCGCAGCAGCCAGCCCTGTTCACTGCCGATGTCTGGTACAACATCCGCTACGGCAAACCGGACGCAAGTGATGAAGAAGTGATTGCCGCCGCCAGGGCTGCCCATGCCGACGAATTTATCGAGCAATTGCCGGAGGGGTACAACAGTCACCTGGGCGAGCAGGGCACGCGACTCTCCGGGGGGCAGAAGCAGCGCATCGCGATTGCCCGTGCGATCCTGAAAGACCCGAAAATCCTCCTGCTGGATGAGGCCACCAGTGCGCTGGATGCGGAGAGCGAGTATCACGTCCAGCAGGCGCTGCAGACACTAATGAAGAACCGCACCACCATTATCATCGCGCATCGGCTGGCGACCATCCTGCACGCAGACAGTATTGCGGTGTTGGAGCGGGGGGCTCTGGTAGCGCAGGGCAGCCACCGGGAGCTTGTCGATATCTCACCGCTGTACAAGCGGCTTGCGGAGCTACAGTTTCAGGATTCAGAAAGGCGGATGCCAGATGGGGAGTAGAGGGGCGAGCAGACAAATACAGCACAAACAAAAACGGGCCCCGAAGGGCCCGTTTTTACATCAGCAGGGGATTAAACCACTACGATGTTTTCAGCCTGAGGGCCTTTAGCGCCCTGAGTTACGGTGAACTCAACGGCCTGGCCTTCGGTCAGAGTGCGGAAGCCGGTGCTGGCGATTGCACTGAAGTGTGCAAATACGTCCGGGCCGGACTGCTGCTCAATAAAACCAAAGCCTTTAGATTCGTCGAACCACTTTACGGTGCCAGTTACTGTATTGGACATAATAAAATCCTGAGATTGTTACGGAGTTGTGCCTTCGGAGGGCGATGTATTGCCTTGAAAACAAGCCGTGACTTAAAAACTGCAGGACGAGGTGTTACGAATAATACAGCGAAATGTAGATTGTAAACGTGGGCTTTCTTTCTAGCAGGTATCCACTCTATAGATAAGTGAGGGCGGTGTCTACTATTTGTTCAGTAATTGTTCAATAAAATTTGCCTGGGCACAAATCGCGCCAGTTAGAGGCGATCTGTGCCAGGTCCGCGGACTCAGGCTGCGCGGGCTTCCTCGCGTGCCCGGTCGGTCAGGTACTCATCGTAGGTGCCCTGGAAGTCGACCAGCTGGTTGTCTTTGATCTCGAGCACGCGCGTGGCCAGAGAGGACACGAACTGACGGTCATGGCTGACGAAGATCAGTGTGCCCTCATACTGGGACAGCGCCTTGTTCAGCGCCTCGATGGACTCCATATCCAGGTGGTTGGTGGGCTCGTCCATGACCAGCACATTGGTGTCCATCATCATCAGTTTGCCGAACAGCAGGCGGTTCTTCTCGCCACCAGAGCACACGCGGGCCTTCTTGTTGGCGTCGTCCGCGGTAAACAGCAGGCGGCCGAGCATGCCGCGGACCGCCAGGTCGTCGTGTTTGGGCGTGCGCCACTGTGACATCCACTCAAAAATGGTCAGGTCGTTGTCGAAGTCGGCGCTGCTGTCCTGGGGGCAGTAGCCGATAGCCGCGTTCTCGGACCATTTCACCACGCCATTATTAGCCTGCAGCTCGTCCACCAGGCAGCGCAGCAAGGTGGTCTTCCCTACCCCGTTCTCGCCGATTACCGCGAGGCGCGCGCCAGCTTCCAGAATCATTTCACCACCGGCAAACAGCGGCTCATCAAAGCCGTGGGCCAGCTGCTCCAGGATCAGCGCCTGTCGGTGCAGCTTCTTGCTCTGCTGGAAGGTGATGTAGGGTTTTACCCGGCTGGAGGGTTTCACTTCGTCCAGCTTGATCTTCTCCATCTTCTTCGCCCGCGAGCTGGCCTGCTTCGCCTTGGAGGCGTTGGCCGAGAAGCGGTTTACGAACGACTGTAGCTCTTCCAGCTCTGCGGACTTCTTTGCGTTCTCTGCGTGCAGCTGATCCTGGATCAGGGTGGAAGCCGCGACAAAGTCCTCATAGTTACCCGGGAAGATGCGCAGCTCACCGTAATCGATATCCGCCATGTGGGTACAAACGGAATTGAGGAAGTGGCGGTCGTGAGAAATGATGATCATGGTGGAGCGGCGCTGGTTCAGCACCTCTGCCAGCCAGTGGATGGTGTGGATATCCAGGTTGTTGGTGGGTTCGTCCAGCAACAGGATATCGGGATCCGCAAACAGCGCCTGCGCCAGTAGCACCCGTACTTTCCAGCCAGGCGCGACCTGCTTCATGGAACCGAAATGCAGGGACTCCTCGATGCCTGCCTCCAGCAGGATCTCGCCCGCACGGCTCTCCGCGCTGTAACCGTCCAGTTCGGCAAACTGCACCTCGAGGTCTGCCACACGCATGCCTTCTTCCTCGCTCATTTCGGGGAGCGAGTAGATGCGGTCACGTTCCTGCTTGATTTTCCACAGGCGGGTATCGCCCATGATGACTGTATCGACTACCGAGTACTCTTCGAACGCAAACTGATCCTGGCTGAGCACACCCACGGTGCACCCGGGCTCGATCGAGACATTGCCTGCAGACGGGGCCAGTGCGCCACTCAGGATCTTCATGAAGGTGGACTTGCCGCAGCCATTGGCGCCAATCAGGCCATAGCGGTTGCCGTTGCCGAACTTGGCAGAGATGTTTTCAAACAGCGGCTGGGCACCAAACTGCATGGTGATGTTTGCGGTGGTGATCAAGAGCGTATTCCCGGAGACTTGCAGTGGGCGGATGGATGAGAATCATCGATGAGGTCCGCCGCAGGGTGACGTGCGGCGGGGCTGCGCACTATACGGTGGTGGCGCCGTAGTGTCGAGAAAACTGTGTGATAAGTGACCAGTTTCGGGCCGCTGCGGCCTGCGGTCCCGGGCTTCCCCTTTGGAAGCTTGCCACGCTCAGAAGCTGGCCACGCTCACCAGTCCCGCGATGGTGGTGGCGATACCGAGCATGATCATGTAGGCCACGCCGAGAACCGAATACTTCAGTGTGGTCACGGGCCAGCTCTGCCGGTACACACGCTTTTGCATCAACAGGAGGTAGGCGGGCACCCAGAACGCCAGTACCAGCAGTGCCAGATTGAACAGCGTGTGCGGCAAGGTATCCGGCCCGGTGAGCCAGGCGCGCAGATCAATCAGCAAAACCGACAGCAGCAGCGTGAGTGACAGAAAAGCGTGGCTATGGAGTGCGACGATCAGGTGCTCCATATACAGGCGGCGGCTGAACGCATACAGCAGGCTCAGGCACAGCGCGAAGATGGGCAGCATGATGAACAGGGCGGTGGGAATGGCCCCAAACAGCGCATCCTTGAGCAGGTTCGGGTCTTGCTGGATACGGGCGATATTCATTGTCAGTCGCGTGCCCTGGCGTTCAAGCCAGGCGTTCAGCGCAGACGGCGCCGCCTCAAGCTGAGGCAGCTGGATGTTCACGGGATCCTCTTCGGTCAGGCGCTCTGCGGCTGCAGGGTTCAGCTGTGCTATACGCCGGCTTGCGTGCCCGCGTATGACATTCTCCAGGCCATCCGTTAATTCGGGAAGGCCGGAAACATCGTCGCTTTCTCGCCGGACATCGGCAATTTCTTCCAGCGCTAAGTCACGCAAGCGCAAAACCTCTTCCACACTGGCAGCCGTTTCGATGGTGTTTTCCATCTGGTCCAGGTCAAGGCCGGCCATTGCCTCAGCGGCGGTGGAGCTGTTGATGGACAGGCCGCCCTCCCAGTCGCTGCTAAGGTTGGCGGCGAAAAAAGCGGTCAGACACAGGAACACAAACAGGCGTACCGGGCTCACATAGCGCACGCGCCGTCCGGCAAGGTACTCATTGGAGAGGAACCCCGGGTTCAGTAGCAGCGGGCCGAAGGTTCGCGCAATGCGCGAATCCAGCCCGAACACCGTACTGAAAAAATCCCCTATCAGCTCGGGAAACTGGCGCACAAGGCTTTTCTCGGGCTGGCCGCAGGCATAGCAGTGTGGGCCCAGCAGTGGCGCTCCACAATTGCCGCACGCAGCGGCACTTGGAACGTCAATATTCACAGAGCCTGACGTTTCATCGCCGGCTGCCAGTGGCCCGGGGGTTGCTAATTCCTGTTGAGGAAGGGTTTCAGTATCACTCATGACTTACTCGGGATTAAGCGGCACAGCCTGATCAGAAAATACCTTCCGTCACTTCGTTGTACATATCGGAGCAAGCAGCGGAAATGGTTTCGCCAGTACTTTGGCGTCAATGTTCGCAGAAAGAATAATAAGGGGAAAGAGCGGGAAAAAATACCGTCCCCGGCCTCTGTTGTGCGCGGTACCTGTAGCTATGGCTGCGGCACCGGAACTTGCTAGCTATTGCGGCCCGTCTTGGCGCAGGCCGTGAGCGTGAATGTGCCCGAGGTTGATGAAGGCCAGAATTGGCGCCTTGCGGCGAAAAAATCAGCGAAAGGTTAGAAGTTGAAGTAATCAGCGTCAGATTTTTACGTACTCGCCTTCACCGCTGAGAAATAGATACTAGTTTGTAGAGTTCCTACTGTAGGAAGTTTGCGGTGCCGATACTCCTGCATAAGCATAAAAATTCGGAGGCACTATGACCATTCTTGCCATTGACCTTGGTACCACCAACAGCGCCTGCGCCATCTGGCGAGACGGCGAAGCCGTTTCAATTCCCAATCGACTTGGAGACCTGCTTACCCCTTCCGTGGTTGGCGTAGACGAGCGGGGAGAGATACTTGTTGGTCGCGCGGCCAAGGAGCGCCTGATTACCCACCCCAGCCAGACGGTTGCTGTATTCAAGCGATTGATGGGAACCAGCCACCGCGTACAGGTAGCTCGACAAGAGTTCACGGCGGTTGAGCTGTCGTCGCTGGTAATCAAATCACTAAAAGAAGACGCAGAGGCCTTTCTCGGATATCCGGTCGAGCAGGCGATTGTCAGCGTGCCGGCGTACTTTAATGATAACCAGCGCTTCGCCACCAAAAAGGCGGGTGAACTTGCGGGTCTCAAAGTCGATCGTTTGGTCAATGAGCCTACCGCCGCAGCGATGGCCTACGGACTGCATGAAAAGAAAGAGGGGACCTTTATTATTGTCGACCTCGGCGGCGGCACGCTGGATGTTACGGTGCTGGAGTTCTTCGAAGGGGTAATGCAAGTGCATTCTTCATCAGGCGATAATTTTCTTGGCGGAGAGGACTTTGTCGATGCAATGGTCGAGGCTGCCTTAAGCCGAGCAGAATGCCGAAAATCAGAGCTTTCTGCAGTAGAACTTCACCAGTTACAAATGAAAATGGAAACGGTGAAACGCCGAATTTCTGGGCCGGCGCAGAAAGTGAGTTACCTTGCTGCGGGCAAGCCGCAGGAAATTACCGTAGATACAGAATGGTTTACGAAAGTAGTCACTCCGCTTCTGGTGCGGCTTCAGCGCCCGATTGAAAACGCGCTCCGTGATGCCGGAATTCCTGCCCGGGAAATTGATGAAGTAGTTCTGGTGGGTGGTTCCACCAAGCTCGCTGCCGTGCGCTCGTCCGTAGGCAAACTTTTCCGACGCCTGCCGGCGTGCTCCATTGATCCGGATTTCGCCGTGGTACGTGGCGGCGCAGTACAGGCTGGTCTGGCTGACAAAGATGCCGCGTTGGACGATCTCGTACTTACAGACGTATGTCCGTTTACACTCGGAATTGACTCTGTTGGAATGGCCGACGGGCAGTTCTTCCCGGTTTATTCACCGATTATCGAGCGCAATGCGACGGTGCCGGTAAGTCGGGTTGAGAGGTTTTCAACGGTTGAAGATGGCCAGGCTGAAATCCGGGTGAGAGTTTTCCAGGGTGAAAATCGACAAACGTCAAAAAACGTATTTCTAGGCAGTCTGAATATTCCGGTGCCCCGTAATAAAGCGATGAAAGAGGCTATCGATGTCCGCTTCAGCTATGACATGAATGGCATTCTGGATGTGGATGTTACTGTGATTAGCAACGGCAAAAAGTACAACAAGGTGATAAAAAATTCACCTGCCTGCCTGACAGAAGAGGATATAAAAAAATCTCTGGATCGTCTGTGCAAGCTCAAGTTTCACCCGCGCGACGCCGAAATAAATCGTTCACTTCTTGCGAAAGGTGAGCGCCTTTATGAATCATCGCTTGGCGAAGAAAGGGATATGATCAGTCAGTTGATGACGCAATTTGAGGCGGTGCTCGACCGCCAGAACGATATTGAAATCGCTAAAGCGCGCAAGGCGTTCCAGGAAAAGCTAGAGCAATTTGATATGGAGGAGTGGCTGTGACGACCTGCTGGAGCACTCTGGAAATTCCCGAAAACAGCGATCGCCCGGAAATCCGCAAGGCATACGCCCGCCTGATCAAGAAGTTTCGCCCGGACGAAAATCCCCAGCAATTTCAAGCGATTCACGACGCCTATCAGGAAGCGTTGGCAAGACTGCTGCACCCGCGAGTTGGGAATATACAATCCGGTGATGAACCTGGAATATCTCAAGCCGAAGCCCCTTCCAAAGGGGGAAATTCTGGCTCCCTTGAAGAGGTTCCAGAAGAGCTATTGCCGCCAGGCATGACGCGTGAGACATTCGAACGCATAAACGATGCAATCGAAAATATGAAAGAAAGCGAGATGATCGTTGAAGTTGACGACTTCAGGATCACCCGTGGAGAGACGCCTGACCAGGGTTTTCGCATTGAGAAGTTATATTCACCAGACACAGATGCCTACCGGGCGGGTCTCAGTGACGAGCACAGGCGCGCGCTGGACCAGGCACTTGCCACACTGGATGACATCTTAAACTCGTCTGATGTCGCTAACGCCAGGCATTGGGATTTTCTCGCAAATTGCTCTTACCTTCTGGACAGCCAGTTTCGCTATCAACTGACAGGGGATGTGCTGCGTAAGATTGCCCAGTATAACCTCTCAAGGAATGCCGCATCGCAAGCGCCGGTCGGGGTGACCGCGATGTACTGCCTGGATCAATATCTGGATTTCAGTAGGGCTAGCGTTGAGGATTACCACCAGCTTACCGAGCAGGAGTGGAATGCCCTGAGAATGCCAAACCGACTGGGCGCAGGGCAGCCAGTAGTAAATGACGGGTTAAAAGGCGGAAAATTAGTTGGTGGGCGGGGCCACGCATACACCCCGGCGCCGGAGCCGGGTTTTTGGTTCGCCTTGCTGAAGTTTTCTATTTTTGGCGTTGTGGCGGTATTTGTCTTGTTGGGGTTCGCGGCACTGGTACACACCGGCAAAGGCTCATTCATCTACGTGTTTGCGATTATCGCCGCAATTAAATTTGTGACAGCGTTTCTTGATGAATCCAACAAAAAATCATGACGGGCTAATCCAGCTAAACTTTCGGGTGCGTGCGGCGGTATCGTGCACCGCTATACCAGCGCTCGTCGCGCTTCCTGAAAACGGCTTCTGGGAGATCAGATGAAATCCAACTGTATGCACCTCGCGGTTCCCGCTGGAGACCTGGAAACCGCCAAAACCTTCTATTGCGACGTCCTCGGGTGCAAGACCGGCAACAGCGAAGCCGGGCGCTGGGTGGACATCGACTTCTGGGGGAATGAGCTCACGCTCCACCAGAGTGAAGAGCAATTGCCCAATGTACGTCACGATGTGGATATGGGCGCAGTGGCCGTACCACATTTTGGCGCACATTTACCTGATGATGAATTTCAGGCGCTCAAGGCGCGTATCGATGCCGCGGGCCTGGAATACCTGGACAAACCCTACCGCCGCTTTGTGGGCGATGAGTACGAGCAGGAGACATTCTTCATCAAGGATCCGAACGGTAACGTCCTGGAGATGAAGTCAATGGTGAACCCCGAACTGATGTTCAAGTAGGTATATCGCCGCTCCCTTCTTTGGCGTCAAATGCGGGTGGGGTCGCATTTCGACAGTTAAACGCCTTTCTGTTTAAACCGCTTGGGCGGCTTAACGTGTTCCGCTATTTCCATGACGGAATTCGCATATATGTATTGATAAACTTCATCGGTTAGTCGCACAGGTTTTCCTGTGCCTAAAATAAAATCAATAACTTGTTGGTTAGAGCTAATTAGAGAATAAATTGCACGCGCAGAAGTTTGTAATTGGGCGTAATGGTCCGTAATCGCCATGTCATCAATGTGGTGTTATAGCTTTCCTTTTTTATTTCAATAAGTTGCGAAATGCCGTTCGGTAGATTTCTCTGGGCATTTGGTTTCTGTCGTATTTAGCATTTTATTTCCGCTATTAATTAAAATTCTACGCTGATATTCTCGCCGAGCTTGCAAAGCGAAATCCACAATACTTCGGGTTTTCTTTGTGGGGTTTCTATTTCAATTTCTGAAAATAAAAAATAAATCTGGCAGTGCCTGTGGATTTTTTGCCAGTTTTTGTGATGAATGCCCGCATATAAAAGGAATTTAGTGATGACTGACCATGTAGATGAGCCCAAGGCAATTCAATTCAGTGAGGCGGGGCAGCCCGCAAAAATAAACTACCAGGTACCCCTGCCTGGCGCGCATACTGGCCGGCGGATTATGGAGTTGGATTTAGGGCTCAACGCCAACGACTTCACATCGCTGGCAAAATCGGCTGGCACGTCTTATAAGGATTCTCTTGGCGTTGACCCGAAAGTGAAGGACAAGCTGCTGCCGAACGACGCTAAAGTAAAGAATTTTCTCAGCGACAGTATCCACCGTATCAGCACGCGGGTGACCCGGCTTCCTGAGAACATAAAGCCAGAGCGGGCGGTTATCGAAGACAACAAATCACGCACCACCGCCAGTCCGCAGATGAAGACCATCGCCGCGTTAAATGAGGCGATCGATCCAAACATCTTCAAGGAGAGTATTCTTTCTGGTGTGGTAATGGTGCCAACCGTTGGCTGGGCAGGAAACCTGACGTATACGCCCCACCCCGTGGAATCGAGTGAGAGGCCAAAAATATTCCTGGTGGAGCGGTATGGCATCAGCTCCTTCCTCGGTGACTACGGCATGGGCAAGACGGTGAAGACGTTTACCCTGCTCCCGGGAGAAACCACGCGAATTTCAATGCGTACCTGGCAGAGTACGAAGGAGAGCCGGCAGGAGTCCTCCAGTATCATCGACTCCCATGAACAGTCCGCTCGCGAGCGCTTTGCGGACAAGATCCAGAATGAGACCACCGACAAGCAGACGAAATCCAAGACTGAAGAGTGGCATGTGGAAGCGGAGGTCTCTGCCAGCTGGGGCTTTGGCAGTGCCAGTGTGTCCGGTGGAGGCAGTGGCGAATACTCCAGTGGCCGTGAGCAATTTGCCAAACAGGCTGCAGAATCCGTGAAGGAGCATGCGGCAGAGTCGTCAAGCAAGCGTGAAATGTCTGTTACCAGCAGTTCCGAACGTGAAGAGGAGTCCGGCTCGGAGACCATTATCGAGCGGACCATCAGTAATGCGAACATGCGGCGAGTACTCAATTTCGTTTTTCGCGAGCTCAATCAGGAATACATCACCAAGCTGCACCTGAAAGACGTACGCGTAGCCTTTACCAATGGCCGCCGCGATTCGTGGCGGGAAGTGCCGATCTCGGGGCTCCTCGGTTTCCTTGACGAGTTTGTTGTCAATAGCAAAATTCCGCAGACAGCGCGCGCCATTCTCAAGATTGCCGGTTTTATTGCCGACAGCGAAGACGTGATGGTGCCAACACTTGAGCGGGTGAACCTTGTCGATCACGGCACACGAATCGAGATTACCCCGGCTACGCTCGATGAGGATGGTGAGTTCCCTGTTCCAACATCGACAAGTTACTACCGATTCAAGTCCGGCCCGCTTCGTCAGGAGGAGGCCAGCAACCCGGTTGACGGGGTATTGTTGAATGATTCGCGTATCACCATGCGCACCGATAGTGTCATTGTGGAAGCGTTGCTTGGGCAAGCGGATGCACTGGATGAATATGCCATGAGTATTCAGCGCGCTGCCGCGAACAAGGAAACGCTGGCCAACGAGCGCGAGCGGATTGTTCAGACCGCCATCGCCGAAGCGAAGCTTGAGGACCGTCTGGAAACCATCGTCGACCTCAATCGACTGTGCGCTACAGAACCTGTGGAATAAGGAGGACGTTACCATGCCTCCAAGACATCCAGTCACTGATGTGGTTCAGTTTCTCAATGCCATGGAGCTGACCCAGGCTCCGGTAAAAGACACCAGCGTGGCCACCGGTGGCGGCTCTTCTGCCGCAAAGGGGCCGTCGATTGATACGCTGATGCTGTACGATAGCGGTGACACCGGGATCAGCGATTTTGCACCGATCCTGGCTCGCGCCTACTACCCCAAGGCCAGGCTCGTGGGCGTGGGGTCCGTCGGCGAGCTCGCTGCGGCCCTGAGCAAGTACAGCCGAATTGGCACTCTGGTGATTGACGTGCATTCAGGGCCGGGATATCTGTTAATCGGCGGCAACGCACCGACCACGGCCAGGGTAAGTGCCGCATTGGCCAAAACCGGCGTAGTGGTGCAATCGAAGATCGTGTTTGAGGGATGTCAGATCATGCAGGATCCGATCGACACTTGTCAGATGGTTGAGAAAATCTGTGGATCCAAAACCCAGGTTACGGGCTTCACGTATTTCAGTATCTCGAACATCTTCGAAATTGATTTCACCGACTTTCATGACCCGGCAGAAATTCAGGACTACTACGATAGCTTTACCATGGACTATATGGTTCCCGGTCTTCCCAGCGCAAAGGCGTCCACGGGGAAAGTTGTCAGGCACGGGCGGCGCTGGTTCCGTGACGAGTTCGATGAAACCTTGCCGGAAGATGCCAACGGTGCACGTATCAAGGGTCTGAAAGATCTGCAGGACTACCAGATCAATAACGCCAAAGATGCGCTACAGGCGCAAACGGATTTTTCAGGGCCTGTGGTTCCCGGAGCGAGGGTCACTGTTACGGATGTGGCCGCCGTAGCACAGGCAAATGCCCAGAATGTATCAACGCCGGTGCCGGCGGGTCCCTGATCGATAGTGTTAGTAGGGAATTTAAGGGGCTGCCGTATATTCGGCAGCCCCTTTTTTACAGCGAATTTCACTTGGCCGGGAGTATCGGCTCTAGTTTTAGTGCCTGATCACCAGCAGGCTACTTGAGCTTGCCCCAGGGCGTGAGTTTGGGGGCCGCTGGCTTAGGCTGTGCGTTTTTCGCAGTGTTATCGTCCTTTCCTGTCCTGTTACGACCTCGACTGTTTTTTTCGCCCTTGGTGGAAAAGTTCAAGTTGGATGGCGGCAAATCCTTGACCACTGGAAACGCTTCAATCTGGACTCGGTCGATTATCTTACCCAGGCGGCGCTCGACTGCACACAGGCGTTTGAAATCGTCCTTGGAGACCAGTGAAACCGCCTCGCCGGATGATCCGGCGCGGCCGGTGCGGCCAATGCGATGAATATACTCGTCGGCGTCGTCCGGCATGTCATAGTTGACCACCCGCGGCAGCTCGTCGATATCAATGCCGCGCGCTGCTACACCGGTAGCCACAAGCAGGCTGATTGCACCGGATTTGAAGTCTGCAAGTATCTTGGAGCGCGACGCCTGGCTTTTGCCGCCGTGAATGGATTCCGCCTTGATCCCACGCTTTTCCAACTGGCTCACCAGCTTGGCCGCACCGTGTTGCGTACGGATGAAGATCAGTGCCTGAGTCCAGTTGTGCTCTTTCACCAGATGGCTGAGCAGGGCGGACTTGTTGTGCTTGTCGACGGCGATGAGCCACTGGGTAATCTTCGGTGCCGTCTTCTGGTTGCCCGCCACCGAAACCTCAAACGGGTTTTCCACCACAGTTTTCGCCAGCGCGGCGACCTGGCTCGATAGGGTGGCCGAAAACAGAAGGTTCTGGCGTTGTGCCGGCAGCCGCTCAATGATCTTGTTGAGGTCATCGATAAAGCCCATATCCAGCATACGATCGGCCTCATCCATCACCAGGATCTGTAGCTCGTCAAAGTAGAGGGCGCGCTGGTGAGCAAGATCGAGCAGTCGGCCGGGCGTGGCAACCACAATATCCACGCCGTCGATCAGCTGTTGCTTTTGTGGCTCAAGGTCAACCCCACCCACCATTGCCATAGAGGCAACCGACAGGTGCTTTCCATACTGCCGGATATTGTCTTCCACCTGCATGGCCAGCTCGCGGGTCGGCACAAGGATCAGTGCGCGGAAGCGCTTCGCCCGTCGCTTGCGATCTCCGCTCAGGGCCGCGAGCATGGGTAACACAAAGGCTGCAGTCTTGCCGGTACCGGTCTGGGCTGTCGCAATGATATCCCGCCCTTCCAGTATGGCGGGAATTGCCTTGCGCTGGATCTCGGTAGGGGTGGTATAGCCCTTCTCTTCAATGGCCTGCAGGATCGGGTCGCTCAAGCCAAGTTTGTGGAATGTCATCGGGACTCTCTGGTCGGCTTCTGATCGGGAATGGATCGCCGGCTGGTTTCGGCCGCGCATGGTAACAGCTAAGCACAGGATGTCTTCTGTTAAATCGCTAGCCGCAGGTGTCTTTCACAGGAGCCGAAACCGGGCGTTCTGCTACGCTGCTAATCATCAGGCGCCTATTGATTTGTGTTGAGTGACCCGTCAAACAGGTGCAGTGTCTGTTCATTTAGTGGGGATTCTGGTGAAAGCATCCGATCTGTTCGTTCGTGCACTCGAGGCAGAGGGCGTTGAGTTTGTCTTCGGTATACCCGGGGAGGAAAACCTCGACCTGCTGGAATCCCTGCGTGGCTCGAAAATCAACCTCATCATCGGTCGCCATGAACAGGCCTCGGGTTTTATGGCGGCAACCTACGGCCGCCTTACCGGTAACGCCGGCGTCTGTCTCTCCACGCTCGGCCCCGGTGCCACCAATCTCGTGACCGCAGCAGCTTATGCGCAACTCGGCGCCATGCCGATGGTGATGGTCACCGGCCAGAAGCCGATCAAAAGCTCCAAGCAGGGCCAGTTCCAGATCATCGATATTGTCGACATGATGCAACCGCTGACCAAGTTCACCAAAGTGATCGTCAGTGGCGACAATGTTCCCGCCCATGTGCGCGAAGCATTCCGCCATGCCGAGGAAGAGCGGCCGGGTGCCACCCATCTGGAATTGCCGGAAGATATCGCGCGTGAGCATTCCACCATGCCCGTGCTGGAGCCCAGTTATACCCGCCGCCCGATTGCGGAAGAAAAGGCTGTACGCCAGGCCGCGCAGGCAATTTCCGCGGCGCGCAAGCCGCTGTTACTGATCGGCGCCGGTGCCAACCGCAAGCTGACTGCAAAAATGCTGCGGGAGCTGGTGGAGAAACTAGGTATCCCGGCGGTGACCACGCAGATGGGTAAAGGCGTGATCGACGAGGCCAGTACCCACTTTATCGGCAACACGGCACTGTCCGATGGTGATTTTGTCCACCGGGCGATCGATCAGGCAGACCTGATCATCAACGTCGGCCACGATGTTGTGGAAAAGCCGCCCTTTTTTATGCGACCCGGTGGGCCCGCGGTAGTGCATATCAATTTCAACTCTGCACAGGTGGACCCGGTGTACTTTCCCCAGATCGAAGTAGTCGGGGATATCGCCAACAGCCTATGGCAGTTGAAGGAGCTTTTGGAGCCTCAGGAGCACTGGAGCTTTGCCGACGCCCACCGCATCCGTAACGCGCTGCAAAAGCACATACACGAGGGTGCTCAGGACGATGGCTTCCCGATGAAGCCGCAACGGCTGGTGAAGGAGGTGCGCGAGGCGGTGCCCGACGACGGCATCATTGCGCTGGATAACGGCATGTACAAGATCTGGTTCGCGCGAAACTACCAGGCCCATTCCCCCAACTCGGTGCTGCTCGATAACGCACTCGCCACGATGGGCGCAGGGCTGCCGTCCGCGATGGCGGCAAAACTGGTGAACCCGGACCGCCCGGTGCTCGCCATCTGCGGTGACGGCGGGTTTATGATGAATTCCCAGGAGCTGGAAACCGCGGTACGGCTCAAGCTGGACCTGGTGATACTGGTATTGCGGGATGATGGCTACGGCATGATCAAGTGGAAGCAGGCGCAGATGGACTTCCATGATTTCGGGCTGGACTTCGGCAATCCCGACTTTGTTGTGTATGCGCAGTCTTATGGCGCCAGCGGACACCGTATTGAGGTCACCGCGGAATTACAGCCACTGATCAGGCAATGCATGCAGGAGGGCGGTGTACACCTGATCGACATCCAGATGGACTACCGCGATAACGACCGAATTCTGAATCGTGAAATCCGGGAGTTATCGCGCAAGCTCTGAACCCCGAAACAAGCTTCCGCTAACATCGGGCCTAACGCCGCTACTGCTTTTCATAGACGATAAGACGCAAAAGGTTTTCTGTTCCAGTCTGGCGTAGGCCATGAGAGTTCCCGGTGCGGGTGAGAATTGACGTACCCGGACCGAACTTGCGCTTGCTAAAACCTGCCTGTTCAGAATCCACTCTTGGTACACACATAGACCGAATTGGTCGAGTCACCGTTGAGAAAGGGGTTATAAAAAGAGACCACATGCGATTCAACGGTATCAAAGACCGAATTGAGCAATGCCTCAAATTTTTCCTCGGGCAGGTTTTGTGACCACATAGCGAATACACCATTAGGCTTCAGCTGCTGCGCCATAAGGGCCAGGTTGTCGGCGGTATAGAACTGCGCATTACCGGCATTCAGGTATTCGGTGGGGGAGTGGTCGATATCCAGAAGAATCGCGTCAAACTTTTTTCCGGCGTTCTCAGGGTCAAAGCCGGTATCCGGGGCTGTGGCCAGGTCGAAGAAGCTGCCGTGCACATAGCGGTTGCGAGCGTCGGCATTGAGCACCTTGCCCAGGGGAACCAGCTCATCCTTGTGCCAGCCAATAACCGTATCCAGCGCTTCGACCACAAGCAACTCCTCAATACGCGGGTCTTGTAGCGCCGCCACCGCGGTATAACCCAGGCCAAGCCCGCCGACCACCACATCGAGCTTGTCGCCTTGAACTTGCGCAAGGCCGAGGGTGGAAAGCGCCTCTTCGGCCTCCACGAACATGCTCGACATGAGGAATTCCTCACCGAGCTTGACCTCGTAGATGTCTCTATCGCCCAGCGCGGGAATCCTCCGTCGCCGCAGGGAAATCTCGCCCAGTGGCGAGGATTGGCTATCGATTTCTTCAAATAACAGGGCCATTGCTGACTTATCCTAATGCGGTCGAAAGAACGGGTATTCGCTAAGGGACGGCATGCTACCCGCTAATGTGTGCAAGTAGGTAGTGCCCTCCGCAGTATGCAGCCATGCCAGCGCACCGAGGTTGGCAAGCACCGTGAGCCAGAAGATAAACCGGAAGGGTTGCTTGCGGGACTTGTGCCGCAGCCTTTGCTGCGCCGCCCAGGCACCGGGCCACCCACCCAAAAGGGCTAATAGATGGAGCGTGCTCTCCTTGGTGCGCCAGCGACCGCGGCGCGCTGCGGATTTGTCCAGATAGTAGAACAGGTAAGCCAGCAGGCTCATGCCAATATAAGCCATCAACATTATTGGCGGTAAATTTCCAAGCAATGTCGAAACCCCAACGAGTCCGAGAAACACCAGCCCGGTAAATGCAGGGAGTGTGCCGCCTGATCTTTGCCGTATTTTGGCTTGTTCACCGGCAATAGTCACCCCGGTCGCACAGGGCCGCCCCTGGCGGTCTGAAGAGAGCGAGTAAGTCACGACCTCGCCAGCTTTGGGCCGGCGTCGGCGGTTGGGGAACGATTTTATATGGATAAAAACCCGCTTTCCGCCCATCAACGGCTCAATAAAGCCGAACCCCTTGTCATCATTCCAGATGCTGATCTTGCCTTTTACGCGTTTAGAAACGGGGGTTTTTTGTCCAGACATACTGCGACTCGATATTAACCTGTTGTTGAATACTGCCGGGAACACACGCTCCGGTCAAAGCGCGTTGCCAATCGATTGTTTGTTACTTGTTTCCGGGGCCCTATCCAAATCGCAAACAGAAACGTTGTTTATATCTGTTTATATGTCATCCATTCGTATTACTAATACTTGTGAGAAATTTATTGAGCTGGCTATAATGAATTTCGCGTAAAGTGGGGCGAGGTATTTTGGCTGGCGCTTTGCATTAAGAACGAAATATAAATACAGGGACGTATTTGATGAAAGTCGCGCTTGTTGATCTAAATAATTTTTCCCGATATCCCACATTATCTATTGGCTATTTTGTAGCAATTCTTCGCGAAAAGGGCGTAGATGTTGAAGTCTGTTCGCCACTGAATTTTGGTGTTCACGGCTACCCCAGGACGGTGAGGCAGTCATATTGGCAAAGATTTTCGGAATTTTTGAATTACTACATGGCGGTTTCAAATAGCGGGCTTATAAACGCACTAAGGAATAAGCTCAAATCCTGGTTTAGGCCTGGTGGTAATCGAGACCGGGAAATTATTACACAGGCGGTCGAGAATTTAGTCGAGAAAGGCCCGAATGTACTATTGATTTCTGCTTATACAATGTATAGGGAGGTTTGCGGGCAGATCGCGGATATTTGTAGGGAAAAGGACATTCCGCTCGTCGTCGGCGGTAGCGGATTTTATTCCTCTGAGATGTGTGCTGAATGGTTGAGTTTGCCGGGTGTTACAGCCCTGTATTCTGGCGAACCAGAAATGCACTTGTCGGATTTGGTATGTGCGCTGGCATCTGGTGATGCTATCGAGCAAATACCCGGTGTTATCACTCGCAGTGGATCATTCGAACCAGCCAAGCCCCTGATTGAGCTTGATCGTGTGCCCTTCCCTGATTTTTCCGATTTTCCCTGGAAAAACTACCCAAACAGAATTGTGCCTATCATGACCGGGAGAGGCTGCGAGTGGGGGCACTGTACATTTTGTTCGGATGTGAAAACCACATCGGGACGAACTTATCGATCCAGGGTGCTTGAAAAGGTGCTGTCTGAGATCGGGCTCCAGCAGCAGCGCTATGACTCGGATCTTTTTGTATTTCTAGACCTGAAGCTGAATTCGAATCTGGAGTTGTGGAAGGGATTGCCGGGGGGGCTTCAGAGGCTGTCGAAACCGATAAAATGGACCGCTTCCGTCCATGTTGATTCGAGAGAGGAAAATGGTCTGTCATACCGCGAGCTGAAAAGAGCGGCTGATTCCGGGCTCGTACGAATGACCTGTGGGCTGGAGTCGGCTAGTAGAAGCGTGCTGTCGCATATGGCAAAGGGCGTAAAGCTGGACCGTATGTCAGATTTTATCAGGAACGCGCACAAGGCCGGCATTAGCGTTAGGATTACCTGCATGATCGGCTACCCGAACGAGACTGCAGATGATGTGCATAAGACCGCGAAATTTCTTCGAGATCATAGAGAATATATAGAACGCGTTACCTATAACCGTTTCGCCAATATGCCCGCCACACCGATTGAAAAGAAGCTTCGGGAATCAAGGCAAGAATATCCGCATATCAAGCTTCAAGAGCTTGATACATATAATGGCGTGGTTCCCTATGAAAACAAGCGGATGAACACGCCATCTTTTCTGAAGGCCGCTTATCACCTGATCTCTGAGGTGAATGCCATTAACAGAAAGCCACTACTAGAAAAAGCGGTTGCTTTCGAGGGCGCGTTCTAGAGAGTTACCTCAATGCCACCTAGAGAGCATAACGCGCAATATAGTGCGCAATATCCACAAGTCTGGATTTACCGCTGAACTCAAACCGCACTTTGCCCAGAGAAGAAAAATACAGTTCCAGCTCGCTGTCGATATCAAATGTGCCAGAGGTTTCCACCGAGTAGGCGACGATATTCTTGTAAGGCAGGGAGGTGAAATCCTTCTTGCTGCCGGTAATGCCCTGCACGTTGACGGCGATAATGCGCTTGCTGGTAAACACCACGCCGTCGCGCATGGATTTAAAAGAATCCAGTACTTCCTCGCCGTCGAGTAGCAGCGGAGCCACCTTTTCTGCAAATCCAGCGTTCTGTTTCAGCTTGAACAGGCTTTTGTTTTCAAAATCGATCATTGGGTAACCGGTGGTCTGTTGATGAAAATGTGTGGTCGATCAATAGAGAATGCCATATCTTCGATATAGTAAATAGCCTGTGTAGTGGCAGCCCGGGCGCAAATTTCATTCGCACCTACAGTGCTGCGCTCGCAGATCCGGATACAGGCCGGTGACCAAGAGGAATTGCGTCTTCCGGCCCGCCTGGTCGAATCGGAAATAGACCAGCCATGACTATTCTCAAGCTTACGGTATAGGGATACACAAGGAGCCAACGTGAAAAACTACCTCGCCATGTACCTCGGCACTCCGGATACCATGAAAGGATGGGAGGGGCTAACAGAAGAGCAGTGCCAGCAGCGTATAGAGGAAGGCATGGCTGCCTGGGGCAGCTGGATGGAAAAACACCGTGACATCCTCGTCGCAGAGGGCGGTCCACTGGGAAAAACCAAGCGTGTTGATCCGAGCGGTGTCAGCGATGTGCGCAACGAAATGACAGGCTATGTCATCGTACAGGCCGAAAGCCACGAGGCCGCCGCCAGACTGTTTGAAAACCACCCGCACTTCACGATCTTTCCTGGTGACTGTGTTGAAGTGATGGAGTGTATGCCGATACCCACGGCTTGAAGGAAGTGCGGCATAGCTAACCCCCGGTTAGTGGTCGGGGGTTTTCGACTCGCAGATGCCGCCAGTTCAGAATGGAAACGCCAAAATCTGCCCAACTCTGGTAGTGGGCAACACGGTGACACATAGAATTTGCGTACCGATGTAGGTGGGCAAGCCCCACTTCAGGACGGGGTGTACTTTGCCGAAGTGCCAGCGGTCAATCAGGATTGGTGTCAGCAAGAATCCATAAGTGAGCAGCAGACTCAGCTTCGTGGCAGCGGCGGGAATCTCAGGCAGGTAGGCAACGCGGGTTACCGATGCAGAAATCATGCTCAGCGAAGCCAACAGCATAAATCGCTTGTGCAGATGGGAGCGTTTTCGAAAGGTGACGCCGAGCATATAAAATATCGAGAAGCAAACCAGGGTATGTAATATCCCCCACGCGAAGCTGGCTCGCGCGGCTACCTCTCCGCTATCCCAGCCCGGGTCGTAGCTTTGCATTACCTCCACAAGCAGCCCGGTACCACTGAACAGGAGAATGCCAAAAAGCCAGACGCTGGTGTAACCGAGGCCGCGGTGTAGCGGAATATTGCCGCCCGCTACCAGATGCGACTGAACCATGAACAGGACAAACCAGCCTAGATAAAAGATACCGTGCAGTACCAATGCGACGGATACCGTTGATTCCGGCTCGAGAATCTTTCCATAATGTGGCAATACGGTGATAACCATCAGGCCGAGCAAGAGCGCTGAAAACTTTCGGTATATTGGCTGGCGGGAGAATGCAGAGCCGGTCTGGTTTGAATTGCCAGTGTCAGACTGAGCTTGTCGCGCTTGCTCCATCGTATCGTCCTTGAATCTTTATTCGGTTTTTGGCGGAGCTGGGCCAAGAGCTCCGGAACTATTCACCGACCGGTTCACGATATCCTTATCGTGCGGTGAAATGGGGGTCTATTTAATCAGGGCGCCCGCAAAAGGGAAAATTCCACGCCCCGAGCCGCATGAATCTCTGCTGTATCGTAAAGCGGGATATTCGTATCAACTTGCTGCACCAATAACGCAATCTCTGTACACCCGAGAATAACCGCCTGTGCTCCACGTTTATGAAGATTATCAATAATCTCCAGATAACGCACCTTCGATTCCGGTTTGACAAGGCCCAGGCACAGTTCCTTGTAAATAACGTCATGCACCAGAGTCTGCTCACCCGCATTTGGAGTAATGACGTTAATGCCGAAGTGCTCGGTTAAGCGGCCCTTGTAAAAATCCTGCTCCATTGTGAAGCGTGTGCCAAGTAATCCCACAGACGTGATGTTGTCTTTTATCAGGGCCTGCGCGGTCGCATCGGCAATATGCAGGACCGGAATCGATATGCTGGACTCGATCTGGTCAAATACCTTGTGCATGGTGTTGGTGCAAATCATGAGGAAATCAGCGCCGCCTTTTTCAACCGACTGCGCCGCCTGTGCGAGGATTCTGGCGGTCTCATCCCATTTCCCCGCATGTTGCAGTTTCTCGATTTCATCGAAGTCGACACTGTACAGGCAGATCTTTGCCGAATGTAACCCGCCCAATTCGGCTCTTATACGTTCATTGATTGCTTTGTAGTAGCTGAGTGTCGATTCCCAGCTCATTCCCCCCAGCAGTCCGATGGTTTTCATTGCGAACTGTACTCCCCGCATCCCGAGTGTCATTGCGCAAACTGTACCAGAGCTGTCACTGCCAATTAAACCGTGGTCAGATCCAGTTCGTATGCGGGTTCGATAAATTCGGCCGTAAGTGCCGGTCACAGGTCGGGCGTGAAACTGTTGTCGCCGTCCATTTTGCGAGAGAGGACCAGTACGAGCTGCAGTCGAGGGTCGGACCAAGCGGGCCGTTTATTCCGGTAGCTGGGTTGCCAAGGGCAATTCCATATAGGTGTGATCCACAACCTGCCCAAAGGCTGACCGCAGTGAAGATTGGGTGGTGCGCTGTGCCGTAAAACCCAGCCGCTCGTACAGCGCCTTCGCGCGCGGGTTGGTCGCGGCAACGTCCAGCGCCGCTACCGAAAATTCGTGCTGCTGCACGCGACGCAGCAACTCCGCCATCAGAGCGCCGCCGATCCCCCGGCCGCGAATCGCCTCCGCCACCCCGAGGTGATAGATCACCCCGGCGTCCTTCTTCGGAGGACTGATCACCATCTCGGTGCGCAGCCCGCGCACCACGACACGGGCGGCCGCGAGCGGTGAATAGAAGCGCACAATATCGCGCAAGGCGGCGATGGTGAAGCGCAGGTTCTGGTTGCTGTTGCGCACCGCACCAACCGCTACCACCTCGCCGTCAATTACAGCTGCGATGTGCTGCCGGTAGCCAAATTCCGAGTCGCCGCGCACAAACGCATGGTGAAGAAAGTCGCGGGCCTGCTGTTTGCTGCGGTCGCAGAACACATAGTCAAACGCGCCCGGCCCCGAGCTGTAGATCAGTGGCACAGCTGCGTCTGCATCTTGTGCGCGGCAGGGGCGGAAGCTGAGTTCAGACATGCAGAGTTCTCTTTTTTCGTTCCAACACTCTACCGCATTCCCGCGATTCAAGCAGTGGTCATGGCCAACAGCCGCTCGGCGTGGCGGTGCAACTCGGCTCTCAGGTCCGACGGTGTAACTATCTCAAAGGCAAAGGGCAGCCGCACCAGTTGGGAGGCAAACCAGCCCAGGCAGCCGGTCTGTGCGCGCCAAAGCACACCATCCCCAGTGGGGGTCAGCAGGCCGAGTTCATCACCGAGCATTCGGGTGGCGGTCTCCAGGTCTGTGTGCAGCAGCAACTCCACTTCAAACCCCTGCTCCAAAGTCGCAAAGCTGCCGCTGAGATAACCGGCGGCATCGAAGTCGTGTGGTCGCCGGAAGGGAATGTTCAGCCCGCGCAACTGCTGCATACGGTCGACGCGAAAGGTGCGTATCTCCACACGCAGGTGGCAGTGGCCCACCGCGTACCAGCGGCCGTAGCGGAACACCAGGCCGTAGGGATCAAACTCCCGTTGCGTCAGCCGCTCATCGGGATTATCGCTGCCACTGGTGTAGTCGAATACAACGCGGCTCCGGTTCTGGGTGGCGGCGGCCAGGGTAGACAAGGTGGCGCTGTCCGGCGCCGCCTTCGGCAACAGGTCCAGGGTGACGCTTTCATCGAGGGAGCGCAGCTGCTGTTTCAACTTCTGCGGCATCACCCGCTCGAGTTTTGCCTGCGCGCTGGCGACGGCGGTGGACACCTCACCCACACTGAGGCTCCGCGCCGCCAGCAGACCGAGGGAAATCGCCAGGGTCTCTTCATTGGTAAACATCATCGGCGGCAGCTTGTAGCCCGAAACCAGCCGATAGCCGCCGTGGCGCCCGCGCTCCGCCGTCAAAGGAATGCCGATCTCCTCCAGCGTGGTGATATAGCGGCGCAACGTGCGGCCATCCACGCCCAGCATCCGCGCCAGTTCACTGCCGCTGGCGTTACCGTGCAGCTGCAACAGCTCCAGCAGCGCCAGCACCCGAGTCGTGGGATTCGACATGAGTTGCGTCCTGCATAATTAATTAGGGCGGAATATAACCTGATTGCCCAGTACAGTGCTTGCATCCGGATCACAATCATCCCCAAACAAACAGCAACGGAGAGCAGCTATGAACGATCAAGTCACCCTCTACACCAACCCTCAATCCCGCGGCCGTATTGCGCGGTGGATGCTGGAAGAAGTGAGCGCGCCCTACCAGACAGAGGTACTGGAATACGATGGCAGCATGAAAGCCCCCGCTTACCTGAAGATCAACCCCATGGGCAAGGTGCCGGCCATCGTGCACCGCGGTGAGGTCATCACCGAATGCGCCGCCATCTGTGCCTACCTGGCAGAAACCTTCCCGCAGGCCGGCCTGGCGCCAACAGCGGAGGAGCGCGCCAGCTATTACCGCTGGATGTTCTTTGCCGCCGGACCACTGGAAGCCGCGGTTACGGATTTAAAGGTGTTTGGTATGGAGGCAGATGCAGAGAAGCAGCGAATGGTGGGCTACGGCAGCTACACCGCCGTACTGGATAACCTCTCAAACTGGTTTGCCGGGCACGCCTATGTTGCCGGTGAGCGCTTTACTGCCGCCGATGTGTATGTGGGAGCGCAGATTAACTGGGGCGTGGAATTTGGCACCCTGGAAAAACGGCCGGAATTCATCGACTACGCCAAGCGCGTTGCTGCGCGTGACGCCTACCGGCGCGCTACCGAAAAAGACGACGCTTTGATGGAGAAAGCCTGATAAAAAGCGTCTGCCGGGTCCGCTGGCCTTGAAATGCGGTAAGCCTTGAAGTCGCTATTGGGCCAACAGAGATAAGCCTAATACGATTGCGTCAGGAGGTGACCTGGAGCGGCTGCTAAGTACACATAGGAAGCTGCCGCATTAACACAGATTTTCCCCCTGTATCATGTGAGCCAATATCTATGGCCGTGATCGCAGGGGGAATTCGGTAGCGGTTTTAGAAGCTGTAACTCAAGCGAAGGTGCGCTACGCCGCTTCCGCCATAGGAGTTTGCATCCAGCTCAAGGTTTAGTGCTGAGCCAAGATTTCCGCCCACGCCTAACCCGCCAGCCAGGCCGCTCGCGCTTCTTCCGCCAGCTGCGCCACCTTTGAATAGGAGGTAGATATCACCAGAAGTCCGGTATGTAGCGAATACCCCACCAAAAGTACCTACGGTATCTCTGGTGAACTCTCCATGCACCCCCCAGCCTCCATCACCCTGATAACCCAGGTTAATGCCGGGTCCCTCGGATGCTGGCTGTGCATCTATTGCCCCATAATGGCCCCCCGCATACCACCCCTGTGGCTTGGCCATAACAGCCGTGGGCATAAGTAGGATGGATGCTGATAGTACAATCGATTTATAGAATTTCATTGTTATCCTTATTTAATCAACGATTAAGCCAACGGCAAAATATCTCCATTTATTCTCTGCGTAAAGTGCTTGATTATATCTCGCTGTTTCTATCTGCACCGAGTGGAGTAAATCCCACGGGAGCTGTCGGACACTTCGGTCAAGTATTGTGACGCGCGTCAAGAACTCAGATGGGGACGCCAGCGATAGCCCGCAAGGCCGCGGACGCTATTGGAATACTTCTGCTCAGTAAGTGCATGTAAAGCCTTGTCCGTCATTCAGGAAGCGGAAATTTGATACGACAAGCTGCGGAATGGGGTGCGGCCAGCTCTCGAATGCACCGCCGCCGGCCATAACGGGGCAGCTACTGGTCTGGTGAAAATTCCCTGAGTAATCAACCATATTGATATGGTACTTAATGGGTTGCTCGAACGGGTTTTGAACCGAGAGCATGGTTCCATACTCGCTCTCGCTGAACTCAAAAGTGACAGTTTTTTCTGGGTTCAGAATGCTCTCGACCTGAGTGACCTCTGCGATCTCTCCGTCAGTGACTGTGATTTCTGCATAGACTTTGCCATGTGGCTTGATAGTGACAACACCACCGAAAGGGCTTCCCGTATTTTGTTCTTTGATGTGTGCGGAGTTGCAGCCTGATGTGAGCACGCAAAGAGAAATTAAGGTGGTAAGTATTAGCTTCATTCGTGGGGTCATTTTTATTGTATGCTCTTATAGATTTTCATATGCAAAAGTTTTACTCAGTCCCCAACTATTTTTACCCGGAATCCCTCTATGTTCCGGGAGCCATCAGTGGCCCAGCTTGAGTGCGCCGAGAGTATTCAGTTCGGCATTCAATTCAGGCGCCCGCTTTTTAAGGACTTCAATGGCAGCACGTTTGGCGGCTGGCTGAACCAGAGTGATACTTTCAAGTTCTTCAATGTCAAGCTTGCTCCACAACTTGCCGAGTTCCGCTCCCAGTCGTGTAAGGAAAGCCTCGCTGTTAGTATTTTGTGTAGCCATAAATTCAAGTGGGCCGAGTGTATCTTCCGGATCGAACTTCAAAATCTTCGGTAAGATCGTTAGCCGTACTTCATCGCTCTGCTCTTGGTCGTAGAGCTGATCCAATAGTGGGTAAAGCGGCTTTTTACTTTTCTGCAGGCGGTGCTTTCTTAGTGTCTGGAGCGCAAGCTGAATCGACAGTAGCGCGAACAGAATCATTGCAGGAACAACATAGGCTAGCGCCCAATCCCGGCGTTCCAGAATCTCAGTAGCAGCGCTCTCATAAGACACGATGTTGCGCTCACCTATCTTCAGGTCCCATAGATAGTAGTCATCGCCTTTGGGTTGACCAAGTGCGGTATATGGCATGCCTTTGACAAAATCCTTTTCATTCCAGGTGTAATTACACAGGCATTCATACTTCACATTTACCTTGCCTTTCTCGGTGTTCACTACACCACTACTCTTGCCAATACTCTGTATTGTTCCGCTCAAGGGGGTAAGGCTCCCCTTTTTGGGGGCAGGATCGAATAGTGGTTCCCAAGAAGTGGTCAGCAGAAAGATTACAGCCCAAGGGGAAATGTTAACCAGAAACTGGTAAATAGGGCTTCTAAATATTTTTTGCATGTATCTAAATGTCGCTGCTATTTCAGGTTGCTGGAATTATTCGCGGGAAGTTTTGTCAGGCAAAGTTTTGAATCGTTCTGCAATCTGGAAATGCGGGGCAACTCCTGTACTGCTTTCCTTTGTTTGGTTCTTGCTTGCCTGCATGCTTTACCATTTGCCTGCCGCATTTGGGGAAGGGCCTTTCTGCGCCGGGATCTTGTCGCGCTTTTAGTTGCTCAACATGCTGCCTATATTTGATCTTGTGCCACCCCCGCTGGAAGGACTTGGTTCTGCCAATAACTTCCCGCCCCTTAGGTTTCAAATACCTTAGAGCTGATAATTCCATCCTACCTTCAGCACCTCGTCATCTATTCCAAACGGCAAACGCCCCGAAGAATATCCAATAAACGCATAGCCGCGCTCATTGTCACTAGGCATGCGCAATGAAAGCTGTATTAGCCGGCTACGGTGCAGTTTTGCGTCTTTCACTGCTTGCTCCGCATCCAGTTCGCGAAAATAACGGTAGTCATACGCTAGTATCACATCGCGTCCATCAAACTTGGCTATCGGTGTGGTCAGGGATACTTCGGCAGCGCTTCGATAGTAGTGGTCTAGCTTGCCCAATAACTGCTCTCGCACTTCATCTTCCTGTGGGTCTACTTGGCCTATGGTGAGAGATACCACGGGGGATTCCAGTAACAGGCGGTTGGCGTCCGGGCGGCCGGTGGCGGAGCGGATCAGGCTGGGCACCAGGTCGAGCAGGGAGTAAAACTGTCGGAATACATGGCTTTCACGGGCTTCAGGCATTGCCCAGGCGGCGGTGAGGCCGGCGACGGTGTTTTTATTGGTAAAGTCTTGGTCCGTCTCGTAGCTCAGTTCGCTTTTTATTTTCCAGCTACCCAGCGGGCATTGGCTGCGCGGGCCGGTGTCATCGGGCGTGCCGGGGATTTGTCCCGGTGGAATGGCGATAGGTCCATGGCCGGTATCGGCTGGCACTTCATAGCAATCGCCGATGGTCACCAGCTCGGCATCAAGGCCGAAATGCATCAGGTCCTGAGAGCGAATTTCGTCATCAAAGGCATAGGTGCCGCGCGCATTGAAGTTGACAAACCCCAGCGCGATATCCTTGAAGTCAAACTGTACGCCTAGCCCGGTGCGACCGGTCTCGCTGGAGGTTATGGCGGCCAGTTTGATGGAGTTCTTGAGCGAGCTTTCGGCACTGGCTTCTGCTGAGCAGAGCAGGGCGATTATGCACAGGCTTGTGGGAATCCTTTTTGCCTTCATACCTCACCCTCTATTTCCGCTGCCACTTCCTCATGTACTTCATCGGCAAACATCAGATGTGCGTCTAGCAGTTGTGCCAGGTCGTCCAGGGTTTTGCCTTCAGGGGACTTAAAAAGTGCTATCAGTTTCTCTTCCAGCTTTTTCACGCGTAGTGTGCGGTCTTCCTCCGCGGAAAGGTTTTCGATGGCGGGGCGGTAGAAGTGGAACAGGTAAGCGGTAAATTTATCGGCGAGGGTTACGGCTTTGATTCTCTGGTGCTCCGCTGAGGACTCGGGGTTGTAGTAGCGCAGCATTGCCAGGGAATAGTTGGCGGCACTGGCAAAGGGTGTGAGTTCCGCATTGATTTGCGCCACTTCCGGATGTGCCAGAATACCCCAGGCCGCACCGGCGGCCATATTGGTTTTGGTCCATGACATGGGAGCCTTCCCTGTTTATTGTTGTGAGATCACATGCTTTTTATGTGATCTGCGTCCCGTAGAAGATTATTGTGCCATACCGATAGTGAAAAGTGCATTCGTTGAGGTTGGCATGTAATGACGTGTAATCGAGGTGTGTAAGCAGTTGCTCACTACCGGTATGACGATTGGCCTGCCCAGGGTCGTTGCTATAGAGAAGGATGCCAGCCACAGGCGATAAGCGTTGTCGCCCAGCGCAACCAGTCCTGCTATCTTCCTCTGCATAACAATGCAAAGGAACGCCCCATGCTCCGCAACCTGACCGCCTCGCTGGCGCTGCTTACCGCTGTAGCCATCCCGTCCCTCGGCCTCATCGGCTGCGACCGCTCCAAGCCGGAAATGGAACAAGTCGCGCCCGAGCCCGAATCGCGGGTGCAGACGAGTGCCCAGTCCACTTCTGAGTCCGCACCGGACTTCTCCATCGACTACCAGCAATTCCAGCTGGATAACGGTCTCAACGTCCTCTTCCATATCGACCGCTCCGATCCGGTCGTCGCGGTATCCCTCACGGCCCATGTGGGTTCGGCGCGCGAGAAGGAAGGGCGCACGGGGTTTGCGCATTTATTCGAGCACCTGCTGTTCCTGGAGTCGGAGAACCTGGGCAAGGGCGGGCTGGATGCGATGAGTGCGCGCATTGGCGGTTCCGGGGCCAATGGTTCCACTTCCCGCGATGTCACCAATTACTACCAGACGGTGCCCAAAGACGCACTGGAAAAGATGCTGTGGGCGGAGGCGGACAAGCTGGGCTGGTTTATCAATACGGTGACCGAGCCGGTGCTGGCGAAAGAAAAGCAGGTGGTGAAGAACGAGAAGCGCCAGAGTGTGGACAACCGCCCCTACGGCCATGCCCAGTACGTGATCGACCGCAATCTCTACCCGGAGGGTCACCCCTACAGCTGGCAGGTGATCGGCTCGCTGGAGGATCTGGACAACGCCACCCTGGACGATGTGAAGACCTTCTTCCGCCGCTGGTATGTACCCAACAACGTGACGTTAGTTGTTGCCGGGGATTTTGATCCCGAGCAGGCGAAGGAACTGGTGCAGAAGTACTTCGGCGAGATACCCAGGGGCGAGCCCATCGAGCGCGCACCCAAGCAGCCCGCCAGTCTGAAGGAGACCAAGCGCCGCTACTACGAGGACAACTTCGCCCGCCAGCCGCAGCTGACCCTGGCCTGGCCCACGGTGCCGCGCTATAGCGCGGACAGTTACCCGCTGGCGGTGCTGACGGAATACCTGTCCGACGGCAAGCGCGCGCCCCTGTACCGGGTACTGGTGGAGGACCAGCAGTTGACCCCGCGTGTTTCCATGGGCGCTTATCAGTCCGAGCTGGCGGGGCAGGTGCAGCTGGAGGTGCAGGCGTTTGCCGGCGGCGACCTGGATGCGGTGTATGCGGGTATCCAGAAGGCCTTCGCCCTGTTCGAGAAGGAGGGCATTGCCGAACAGGACCTGGAGCGCATCAAGGCCGGCCAGGAGGTGGCGTTCTACAACAGCCTTTCCAGCGTGCTGGGCAAGGGTTTCCAGCTGGCCCAGTACCAGATTTACGCGAACGACCCCGGCTACGTGAGTGAGGATATCGCCCGTCTGCTGGCGGTGACCGCGGAAGACGTTAAGCGCGTGTATCAGAAGTACATCGACAACAAACCCTTTGTGGCGGTGAGCTTTGTGCCCAAGGGGGAGAAGGCGCTTGCGCTGGCGGATTCCACCGCGGCAGAGGTGGTGGAAGAACAGATCGTGAACGGCGCCGAGGAGGCGGTGGATGCTTCTGCCCTGGCCGAGTACGAGAAAACTCCGTCGAAGATCGACCGCAACAAAGAACCTGCCTACGGCGAGCCGGCGCAGACGGCGGTGCCGGAGGTGTGGCAGAGCGAGCTGAGCAACGGCATCGAGGTGTACGGCATCGACAACGACGAGGTGCCTACGGTCAACTTCAGCCTGGTGATCGACGGCGGCCAGTTGCAGGAGAGTATCGACAAGACCGGCGTGGCCAACCTTACCGCCATGCTGATGGAGCGCGGCACCAAAAACCGCACCCCGGAAGAGCTGGAAACCGCCATCCAGATGCTGGGTGCCAACATCAGCGTATCCGCGGCGCGGGATGCCTTCCGCTTCGATGTGACCACACTGGCGCGCAACTTCGACGAAGTGTTCGCGCTGTTGCAGGAGATGCTGCTGGAGCCGCGCTGGGACGCGAAAGAACTGGTGCTGGCGAAGAAGAGTGTGCTGAGCCAGATCAAACGGGCCGAGGCCGAACCCAATGCCATTGCCAGCAAAACCTTCGCGCGCCTGCTGCACGGTGACGACAGCATCCGCGGCTACAGCGGAACGGGAACCGAGGAATCCGTGGCGGCCATCACCATGGATGACCTCAAGGCCTACTACAAAAATTATCTGTCCCCGTCCGTGGCCCGCGCCCATGTAGTGGGGGATATCACCCAGAAACAGTTCCTCGCCGCAGCGGAAAAGTTGGCCAAACAGTGGCCCGCCAAACCGGTGGAAATTCCCGATCCGCAATCTGAGCCGGCCGAGCCGGGCATCTATTTTGTGGATGTGCCGGATGCCAAGCAGTCGGTCCTGCGCATCGGCCGCCCGGCAATGCCGGCGGTGTCGGACGACTACTACCCGGCGGTGTTCACCAACTACATCCTCGGCGGCGGCGGTTTTGCCTCGCGCCTGATGCAGCAACTGCGCGAGGGCAAGGGCTACACCTACGGCATCGGCTCCAGCGTGTCCGCCGACAAGACCGGGGGCCAGTTCGCCATTGGCACAAGTGTGCGCGCCAATGTCACCCCGGAGTCTGTACAGCTGATTCGCGACATCCTCAAGCAGTATGCGCCTACCTATACCGAGGCCGACCTGGAAAACTCCCGCTCCTATCTCGTCCGCGCCAACACCCGCGCCTTCGAGACCGCCGGTGCTAAGCTCGGGCTGCTGGAAAACATGAGCAAATACGACTGGCCCGCCGACTATGTGCGCGAGCGCGAGGCAATCGCCAAGGCAATGACCGTGGACAAGGTGCAGAACATCGCCGAGACCTATATGCAACCGGGCTCGATGATCTGGCTGGTGGTGGGCGACCGCGCGACCCAGCTGGAGCGACTGGAAAAGCTCGGGCTGGGTGAGCCGACCGTGCTGGATAAGGATAAGCCGACAGCGAAAAAATCCGCGGAGTAACACGCTCGTCAGGCCCGCTATTGGCGGGCCTTTTTTGTACGCTTTACCGGAGCTTGTCATGGACTACAAACTCTACTATTGGGATTTGCCCTTCCGCGGCGTGTTTATCGAGATGCTGCTGGCGGAGGCCGGGGCAAAGTATTCCCGGCATGATGCCAGTGATATCTACCCGCAACGCAGCCTGAAAATCACCAACCCCGGCATCGCCCCGCCGTATCTCTATGAATGCCGCAGTAAAACCTACTTTGCGCAGATGCCGGCGATCCTGATGCACCTGGCGCGGGAATACGACCTGCTACCCAAGCGCGCGGAAACCCACACGCTGGCGCTGAAGGCTATCCTCGACTGCAACGATGTGTTGATGGAAATCACCAACTTCAACGGGCAGGTGATGTGGGAAAAGGCCGCGTGGGAGGAGTTCCGCTACGGCCGCCTGCCGGACTGGATGCAAACCTTTGAGAGCACCGGACTGGCGCACGGCTTTAAAAGTGGCGGCGGCTATTTGCTGGGCTCGACGCTGTCCGTGGCCGATATCGCCACCACCGCACTGTTTGGCACCATGGCGTACAGCTTTCCGACGCTGGCGCAGGACCTGCAGGACAACGCACCGCATATTGCCAAACTGGTGCAGCGGATCGAGGCGCGAGACTCTATTCGCGCATTGCTGGAAAAGCGGCGCGCGACGTGGGAGCGCGGCTACTGCGGCGGGCAGATCGAGCGGTCATTGCGTGCGTTGCTCGGGCAGTGACTCCGCCGGTGCATTCACACCAGTAACTGAAAGCCAATCAGCGCAACACACATGACAAAGCCGGTTACCGGGCACCACAGTGGATAGCGGATTATGTTCGCGTCGTTTTGTTCCCGGCGCAGTTTGACGACGACCAGGGACAGGTTCACTACGGAGAAAATCACCAGCATGATAAACGCGGTGATTTTGGCCAGGACGGTGAGCGGCAGCCACAGGGAAAATACCAGGATGCAACCCGCCACCAGTACGGTAGCGGCGACCGGGGTCTGGGTCCTGGCATTGATGCGGGAAAACAGCTCCGGAGCCATGCCTTTTTTCGCCATGCCGTAAAGCAGCCTGGAGGCCATGATGATCTGTACCAGCGCGCCGTTCACTACTGCAAACATGCTGATCACCCCGATAAACGCCGTGGAGTAGCCGGCATTGCTTACCAGTGCGGCCAGTGGTGCGCCACTCTGTGCCAGCTCATCGGTGGCGACAGTGCGCACCGCGATAGCGGCTACCAGCATGTACAGTAATGTGGATACGACAATGGCGATCAGGATTGCGCGCGGCAGTGTACGGCGTGGGTTTTTCACCTCCTCGGCAATGTTCACCATATCCTCGAAGCCGATAAACGCATAAAACGCGAGGAAGCTGCCTACCAGCAGTCCGGGCCAGGCAGACATGTCCGGGATGGCTAGCACCTGCTGCCACTCCTGCACAGCGGGTGCTTCGCGGCTGACGAAAATAACAAACAGCAGTCCGCCGACTTCAATCAGGGTAATCAGGGTTACCGTCAGCGCGGACTCGTTGATTCCCCACAGCGCAATCAAGCCGAGGACAATAATCAGCACACTGATGGCGAGGTATTCCGGCACCTGGATAAAGAGTTCCAGGTAACCGACGAAACCATTGGCGATGGTCGCCGCCGAGACGATACCGGTAATGGCCACCAGTACACCCACGAGCTGCGCAAACCAGCGACGCTGCCAGGCCTGGAAAATATAGGCGGCAGAACCTGCACTCTGCGGATACCGGGAAGAAAGTTCCGCGTAAGACAAAGCGGTAAACCCGGCAATAATTCCCGCCAGTAAAAAAGCGTAGGGAAGAGAGACGCCTGCTTCACCGCCGACCTTGCCAATCAGGGCGTAGATGCCTGCACCGATAATGGTGCCGATACCGTAGAAACTGGTTGCCGGCAGGGAAAGGGATCGCTTCAGCGTGACCTTGTCAGACACTCCATTGCCTCCGGTGACACAAGCCAAAGTAGCCAAGTTAACCAGCTGTTGGCATTTCGGGGAAGAGGTAAGTCTGCAGTTTTCCACAGGGGAATTCTGGTGTGGATAAAAAAGGGGAGCTGGTGCTCCCCGAAAAATCTTACCGGAGGGATCCCGTCCAGGGATGATGTCGCCGGGTTAGAAGAAACCCAGCGGGTTGGTGTCGTAACTGACAAGCAGGTTCTTGGTCTGCTGGTAGTGCTCCAGCGCGCGCTTGTGGGTCTCGCGGCCGATGCCGGATTTTTTGTAGCCACCGAAGGCGGCGTGGGCCGGGTACTGGTGGTAGCAGTTGGTCCATACGCGGCCAGCCTGGATATTGCGGCCCATGCGGTAAGCCAGGTTCATATCCCGGGTCCACACGCCGGCGCCCAGGCCGTATTCCGTATCGTTGGCAATGGCGAGGGCTTCTGCCTCGTCCTTGAAGGTGGTCACACCCACCACCGGGCCGAAGATTTCTTCCTGGAAAATACGCATCTTGTTGTGGCCCTTCAGCAGAGTGGGCTGTACGTAATAGCCTTTCTGGAAAGCGCCACCGAGTTTTTCCGCACCGCCTCCGAAGATCACTTCCGCCCCCTCGCGCTGGCCGATCTCGATGTAAGTCATGATCTTGTCGAACTGTTCCATCGAGGCCTGCGCGCCGACCTGGGTTTCCAGGTCGAGCGGGTTGCCGCGCACGATGGATTTGGTGCGCTCGACCACCTGCTGCATAAACTCGTCGTAGATGGATTCCTGGATCAGTGCGCGGGACGGGCAGGTACACACTTCACCCTGGTTGAAGAACGCCAGCACCAAGCCTTCCACACACTTGCTGATATAGGCCTCTTCCTGCTGCATCACATCGGCAAAGTAGATATTGGGGGACTTGCCACCCAGCTCGACGGTGGAGGGAATCAGGTTATCCGCAGCGCACTTCAGGATATGGCCACCGACGGCGGTGGAGCCGGTAAACGCGATCTTGGCAATGCGGGTACTGGTGGCCAGTGCCTGGCCCGCTTCCTCGCCGATGCCGTTCACCACGTTAAGCACGCCCTCCGGCAGCAGGTCGCCAATCAGTTCCATCAGCACGAGGATGGAGGCGGGGGTCTGCTCGGCAGGCTTCAGTACCACGCAGTTGCCTGCCGCCAGCGCGGGGCCGAGCTTCCAGGCGGCCATCAGGATCGGGAAGTTCCAGGGGATGATCTGGCCGACCACGCCCAGCGGTTCGTGAATATGGTAGGAAACGGTGTGTTCATCGAGTTCCGCCATACTGCCTTCCTGGGCGCGCAGGCAGCCAGCGAAATAGCGAAAGTGATCCACGCTCAGCGGAATATCGGCGGCGAGGGTTTCACGCACAGCCTTGCCGTTGTCCCAGGTCTCCGCTACCGCGAGCATGTCCAGGTTCTGTTCCATACGGTCGGCAATCTGCAGCAGGATGTTGGCGCGCTCCGCGGCGGCGGTTTTGCCCCAGGCGTCTTTGGCGGCGTGCGCGGCATCCAGCGCCAGCTCGATATCCGCGGCCGTGGAGCGGGGCACCTCGCAAAATGCCTCACCGGTGACCGGGGAGATGTTCGGCATATAGTTGCCGTTGACCGGCGCTACCCATTGGCCGCCGATAAAGTTTTCGTAGCGCGGTTTGAAGTTGACCAGAGCGCCATCCTGTCCGGGTTGTACGTAGATCATCGCTGAATTCCTCTTTGAGCTGATTATTCTGTTCCCCGGGTTGCGGGCAGCGTTGTTATCTTCTGGTCCGGGGAGTAATCTTTAAAGCCGGGTGCATAACCCACTTATTCCGCTGTCGAGGAATGAAAATAACGGCTCCGGGTACGGTGTACTTTCCTGTGAGTACAGATCCGTTGATCCTGAATCCAGCACACGGAGTCGGGGCGGAAATCGACAACACGACAATAAAAATATGACTAAAGCGATGGTCCGCGGTCGGCAACAGCCCCGCGAGCTGATCGAGAACCGGGTATCGTTTGCGGGCCCCAGTTCCGAACTCAGCGTCTACGACACCTATCTGCCGGCCGAGCGCGTTGGGCTTTCGGCGGGCGAACTCCTCTATTGCGGCATGATCAGCGGCCGCAAAATCATGCACGCCCAGGGCGATTACGACGCGGAATTCCTGCCGCGGGAATCGTTTGTCATGGCGCCCGGCGAACACGTGGAAATCGACTTCCCCGATGCGCGCCTGGAGAATCCCACCTCCTGTCTCACCATCGAGATCGCACGGGACCGGGTGGAGAATATCTGTTCACGCCTGAACGGCGCCGCGCCGTTACAGCGGGAGTTTGAAGACTGGCGTTATCGCCCGGACTCGCTGATCCATACCCGCCACAGTCCTGCCACCCAGGAGCTGTTGCAGCGACTGGTGACGACGTTTACCGAGAACTCGGGCGACCGGGATTTTCTGGTCGACCTGGGGGTGAGTGAGCTGGTGGTACGCATGCTGCGGGAACAGATGCGCACGTTTTTATTGAAGGTGTGTGAAAACAATCCGGAGGTGAATGGTCTCGGCGCGGCGGTTCACCATATCCAGCTGCACCTGGACCAGCCGCTGGATACCGCGCAGCTCAGCAAAATCGCGTGTATGAGCCGCAGCCGCTTCTACAGTGAGTTCAAGAAGCACCTGGGGTGTACCCCGGCGGAATTCCAGCAGCACCTGCGGATGCAGGCCGCGAGGGACCGACTCGCCCGTGGCGAAAGTGTGACGCGGGTGTGCTTTGACCTGGGCTACCGCCACCTGAGTCATTTCAGCCGGCGTTTTCAGCAGGAATTCGGCCAGAGCCCGAAGCAGTACCGCAACGGGGCAATGGCCAGATCTATTCAGCCGGGCGCTCAGTAGGCGGGTGCCCAGGTGCCGTCCTGGCGGCGGCAGGCAACATCCTGTGTGCGCTGGCCGTCCTGTCCGACAATCTCGGTCACGAAGGAGCGGCAGTACTGGTCGCCGCGCTGTTCAAACGCACCGGGTGTTACCGCGTAGTTGTAGCCGTTGTTCTCGTTCTGCCAGGTAATACGCTCACCCTCCGGGGCGAATTCCAGGGCCTGCGCCACACAGGCCTGGTTGCGCTGGTCCATCTGTCGGCCGATCTTACCGCCCACCAATACCCCGGCGATGGCACCACCGATGGTTGCCGCAGTATTGCCGCGGCCGTCACCAATCTGGTGCCCGATCACACCGCCGATCAGGCCGCCCAGCACACTACCCACCTGAGAACTGTTGCAGCGTGTGGCCGTGGTCTGTGGGGCGGGGGCGGGACGCCACTCGGGGCGGTATTCCGGTTCCGGGGCCCGCTGGTCAAACCAGGGCGGCAGCACAACCACTCGGGTACCGCGGTCGTGGTGATGGTGGCCGTAGTCGCGGCGGGCCTTGCATTTGCGCTCTTCCTCGTAGTCGCCGTTGCGCTTCCACTTGCGCTCAACCTTGCAGTTGCCGTCCCAGTACTCTTCCTTGTACTCGTGCTTGTGGTGTTTCTTGTGCTTCTTCCAGCCGCGGCCTTCCGGGGGTTCCGCGTACAGGCCGGCGGACAGGGTGCCGCACAGCAGTGCGGCGATGGCGGTGGTCAAGTATTTCATGCTCATTATTCGCTGGGTTCTGTGGATAGCTGTTGGCGCAGATAGTAACAACGGCGATCTGAACAGACAGTGAATGAGTCAGCGTTTTGGGGACGGGGATTAAATAGCGTGCGCTCCGCCAGTTAGTAGTCTTGCGGGGAGCGGAGGATGGCCTTTGCACGGGATTGCAGCGCTGCCAGCTCGTCTTTGGAGAACTTGTCCAGCAGGCTGAACATCATCGCCATGCGGTGGTTGCCAGCAAGCTGTTCGCGCTTCTCTGCCAGAAAGTGCCAGTACAGGCTGTTGAACGGGCAGGCGTCTTCGCCGGTTTTTTCTTTTACCTGGTAGTGACACCCTTTGCAGTAATTGCTCATCTTGTTGATGTAACTGCCGCTGCTGATATACGGCTTGGTGGCCACGAGCCCGCCGTCGGCATACTGGCTCATACCGCGGGTGTTGGTGATCTCGACCCACTCGATAGCGTCGATGTAAATGCCCAGATACCACTGGTCCACCTGGTCGGGATGCACGCCGGCCAGCAGGGCGAAGTTACCGGTGATCATCAGCCGCTGGATATGGTGGGCGTAGGCGTGGTCCAGGCTGTTCTTGATGGCGTGGTGCAGGCAGTTCATCTTGGTGTCTGCGGTCCAGTAGAAGTCCGGCAGGTCATTCTGGTTGCGCAACCGGTTGCAGCGCGCATAGCCCGGCATCTCGCGCCAGTAGACACCGCGCATGTACTCCCGCCAGCCGAGAATCTGCCGCACGAACCCTTCCACCTCGTTGATCGAAATACGATCGCCATGTGCTTGCCAGTGTTCCACCACCGCGTCGATCACTTCCCGCGGGTGTAACAGCTTGCTGTTCATGGCGAAGCTGAGGCGGCTGTGGAACAGGTAGACCTGCTCCGGGTCCATGGCATCCTGGTAGTCGCCAAAGTGTTGCAGCAGGTTTGTGCAGAAATAGCGCAGTGCTTTCAGGCCATCTTCCCGCGTGACTGGCCAGTTGAAATGCTCGGCGTCGATATTGCCGAATGTCTGAACCCCGGCTTTTTCGATGCGCGCCACCGTGCCGCGCACATCCTTGCGGAAGCCTTTCTCGTGGGGAATCTCCGGCTTGCCGGTCCACCTCTTGCGGTTGCTGGCATCGAAGTTCCACTTGCCGCCCGCCGGCTTGTCCCCGTCCATCAGAATGTCGTGCTTGCGGCGCATATGCCGGTAAAAACTTTCCATCAGCAGGGATTCTTTATCTTCAAAGAACGCCGCCAGTTCGTCGCGGGTGGTGAGGAAGTGCTCGGTATCGAATGCCTCGACTTCGATACTGAGATCGTCGGCCAACTGCTTTAACTGCTGGTCCAGGCGGTATTCATCCGGCAGCTGATACTCGAATTTTTCAATGCCGCGCTCCTGAATCAGCGCGGCAATGTTGGTGCCCGGTTTTTGTGTGTTGTTCTTGCCGTCGAGCTTGTAGTACACGACTTTTTTGCCGCGGTCCCGCAGCCACTGGGCAAACTGTTCCATGGCCTCAAAGAAGGCGACCACTTTCTGGATGTGATGTTTGACGTAGTCGGTCTCCTGGCGCATCTCGGCAATAAAGTAGAGGGTGTCGTTATCGTCGTTGTGGTACCAGGAGTGCTGGTGGTTCAGCTGGTCGCCGAGGATGAGTCGCAGGGTTTTCAAGTTGGCGTCCTCCGGAAGCTGCCGGTTGCTAGAGCCAGCGGTCAGCGCGTGAGCGCGGTTTTCCCAATGTCCCCGAGGTGCAGTGGTATGGTTGGGGTGCAGTGGCTGTATATAAGAATATCTTCCGCACCAGTCGATGGATGCCAATGATTGGCAGGATTCTTCTTAAGGCGTGCCAGGGTTACAGCCACAACTGGCGGTACCGCTTATCGGCGTCGTAAAGATTCGCCTGTCGCTCGATATCAAACCGCCGGTCTCTCGGATCATTACCCACGCCGCTGTTGTACATCCAGTTGCCGTAATTGCTGTGTACGTCGTAGTCGAGCAGCAGGCTCTCAAAATAGGCAGCGCCGATGCGCCAATCCTGTTGGCGTTCACGGGCAAAATAGCTGGCGACATTCTGACGGCCACGGTTGCTCATCCAGCCGGTAGCAGCTATCTCGCGCATATTGGCATTAACAAAGTCGTACTCGGTTTCGCCGTTGATCCAGAGTTCGAGCTCCCGCGGGTCGCGCTGCCACTCATAGTCTTTCTCAAGGATGCCGCCAAGTCGAAAGATCTGGTCGCCATGCTTGAGACTTACGTACTTGAAGAAATCCCGCCACAGTAGCTCGAACACCAGCCAGTAGGTGTCCTCGTTGGCTTTTACGTCGCGCTCGAACTCCTGGATCTGCCAGTACACCTGCCGCGGAGACATACTGCCGTTGGCCAGCCACGGTGACAGCTTGCTGCTGTAGTCGATGCCCAGAAGTCCGTCGCGGGTCTGCTTGTAGCGGGTAAGGTTTTCGGTCTCCCAGAAATAATGCTGGATTCTCCGCTGTGCCGCCGCCCCGCCGCCGTTAAACGGGAAGGCGCTGCGTGGGTCTGCGGTAAAACTTTCCAGCCCGAGCTGTTCGAGGCTCGGTAATGACATGGAAAAATCTGGTGAGGTTGCGAGTGCCCAGTTTTCCGCGTGCATGGGCGTGGGGCGTGGAACCGGTGCGCGCACCGACCACTGTTGCTCGCAGGCATTGCGGAACGCCGTAAACACGCGCGGGAGTTCCTGTGGGGTAAAGGGCAGGTCGTCCGGGTGCAGAAGGAACTGATCATCGCTTTCGTGCAGCTTCACCTGCGCCATGCCTTCTGCGGACATGACCGCGTTTTGCACCAGTCGCTCATCGCGGGTCCATTCGCGCTGCAGGTAAATGTCGCTAATGGCGAGTGACGACACCAGATCCGGGATCACTACTTCCGGGTGGTCGTGGTAGACAAGTAGCGGAACATTGATCACGGCGAGCTGCCGCTGCAAATCCTCGAGGGTTTCCAGCAGAAACTGTGCGCGGTATTTTTCCGTACGCCGAAATCCGTACCGGTCCCTGTCAAAATGACGCGGATCGAAGCAGTAGAGGCCGACTACCTTGCCGCTTCGCCGTTGTGCGTTGTCGCAGGCTTCAGCAAGCCCCTGGTGATCACTGCTGCGCAGATCATTGCGGAACCAGACGAGATTCATTTGTGGGTGTGCTCCAGCGGCTGACTGCCGTTAACCTCGAAGATATTGGTCAGTCTTTCTTCAGCAGGTCGCGTGAAATGATCAGTTTCATGATCTCGTTGGTGCCCGCATAAATCCGCTGCACCCGGGCGTCCGCCCAGGCGCGGGCGATGGGGTATTCCCACATATAACCGAAGCCACCGTGCAACTGCATGCATTCATCCAGCAGTTTGCACTGGAAGTCGGTGGCCAGCAGTTTGGCTTTGGCGGCAGTGGCCACGTCGAGTTTTTCGTCATAGTGCAGTTCCAGGCAGCGGTCGACAAATACCCGCAGCGCGCTGAGTTCACTGTCCAGTTCGGCGAGCTTGAACTGGGTGTTCTGGAAGGCGGCGATGGGCTTGCCGAAGGCTTTGCGGTCCTGTACGTATTCGATGGTCCAGCCGAGTGCTGCCTCGCTGTTGGCGATGGCATTCACCGCAACACTGAGACGCTCCTGGGGCAGCTCCTGCATCAGGTAGATGAAACCCTGGCCTTCACCGCCCAGCAGGTTTTCTGCCGGAACTTTCACGTCGTCAAAAAACAGTTCAGAGGTGTCCTGGGCTTTCATGCCCACTTTTTCGAGATTGGTGCCTTTTTTGAACCCGGGCAGGGCCGCCTCGACCAGAAACAGGCTTACCCCGGCGGCGCCAGCAGCGGGATCGGTCTTGGCGACGACCACTACCAGGTCTGCGTGCTGGCCGTTGGTGATAAAGGTTTTGGAGCCATTCAACAGATAGTGATCACCCTCTTTGATGGCCGTGGTGCGCACCCCCTGCAGATCCGAGCCCGCACCGGGTTCGGTCATAGCAATGGCGGTGACGATATCGCCGCTGATACAGCCTGGCAGGTACTTCTGTTTCTGCGCTTCACTGGCGTAGTTGACGATGTAGGGCACGGCAATATCCGAGTGCAGGCCCCAGCCTATGCCTGTCAGCCCCAGACGGGATATCTCTTCATCGACAATGGCGTTGTAGCCAAAGTCCAGCTCCAGCCCGCCGTAGGCTTCCGGAACCTGTGGGCACAAAAAGCCCATGGCCCCGGCTTTGCGCCATAGGTCCCGGTCCACCTGCCCATCTTTTTCCCACTGGTGGTGGTAGGGGACTGCCTCCTGCTCGAGGAATTTTTGTACGCTGTCGCGGAATTGCTCGTGTTCGGCGGAGTAAACGGTTCTCGGGATCATGGGGGCTCTCTCTGGATTCTCGCTGGATCGCTGTCGTTATTTTGGGTAATGAAAATGGCGCCAGACAGCGCTGTGCCCGGCTCCTCTTAAGTTAGCCCAATCGCGAGAATATGAAACGTCATAATGCGCCAGACCCTGGCGCCATTCCGTTTAGACAGGAGGCATGCAGGTTCCGGCCCTCCCGGGTTGGAGAGCCGGCTGTGGATTATTGTGCGGGGTCCCATATCGGGCAGCGGTGGTAGGTCGCGAAGTCGGTCGCTGGGGTGAGCACCTCGCTGCCGCCGAGTTGCATGAATTGTGCCCCGACATCGAATGCTGGCCAGTGTGCGCCACTGTCGCCGTTGGGGTCACCATTGCGGGCGAAGCGGGTCCAGTAACGGATCATCCGTTGGGATAACTCGACCTGTTCATCGGTGGCACCGATCTCGCGGAATGCCGCTTCACTGCCCCAGATATAGGGAATTTCAAACGCATGGGATGCTCCCAGCTCGAGGCCTTCCGGGCGAAGTGGCAATATCGTCAGAGGCGCCTCGCGGTCGGCGAATTCGTACACATAGGTGGCGGCCATTGGCGAGAGCTGCGTGGCCTGACGCAGCGCGTTACAGGCAAAGACCGCATCGGTGCCGATGGCGCCCATCGCCTGCCAGACATTGCCGCCATATAAATCCAGTGGATAGAAACTCGCGATCCCGACGACCGCCGGGCTCTCTGCCGGCTGGCCGATCAGTGCGCCGATTTCCGCGTGATAGTCCTCCGCGGTTGGCGGGGTGACGCCACTCAGTGCATCGATGCCGACAAACAGCGTGTACTCGTCCAGGTTAGTGCCCATCAGCACGGGGACGGGCTGGTAGTTGCCACTGGACAGCGCGCTTTCTATCGAGTGCTGCGGCAGTATTTCGGAGCCGTAGTTGGGGTTTACCCCGGTGCCGTCGGTCAGGCCCTGCTGCCGCGCGAGGATTTCCTCCACGCTGAGGGCGCGCAGGCACGCCGTATCCGCGCACTCGTCGAAGGTGGCACTGCCGAGCTGTTCCGCGATGTCGAGGGATATCTGTGTGGGCAGGTAGGCGCCGCTCTGTACGATGACTTTGTGGAACAGGCCTGCAGTGAGCGGTGAAGCGACCAGCGACAGTACACTGTGGCCACCCGCGGATTCGCCGAAGATGGTGACGTTGTTCGGGTTGCCACCGAATTCGGCGATATTGGCTTGTACCCACTCAAGTGCAAGTTTTTGGTCCAGAAGGCCGTAGGCGCCTGAGCTGCCGCTCTGCTCGGCGGTCAGGGTCGGGTGCGCGAGAAACCCGAGTGCACCTAGGCGGTAGTTCAGGGTCACCACCACCATATCTTCCGCCACAAGTCGCGCGGGGGTGTACTCCTCCCCGCCGGAACCGCTGATAAACGCACCACCGTGAATCCATACCATTACCGGGAGGTTCTCGCTCTCCTCGGGCGTGTAGACATTGAGGTAGAGGCAGTCTTCGGAGTCACTGGCTCCACCCATCACTCCACCGGCCTGGGCGCAGTTGGGGCCAAAGTCTGACGCCTGCAATACACCCGTGTGCGCAGCGGCCGGTTGCGGCGGCGCGAAGCGCAGGTCTCCGAGCGGCGGTTCGGCGTAGGGAATGCCGCGGAAAGCGAGCATGTTGTTTGCGCCGTCGACGCTGCCGCGAATATCGCCCTGAGCGGTGGTGCGAAGCAGTGGGTCCGGCGTCGGTTCCGGTGTGTCAACCGGCGGATTGGCGCGGGAAGAGCAGCCGCTGGCGAGCAGAAGTGCGAGCAGCCCTGCGCCTAAAAAGTACCTGGAAATCATGAGTGCCCCCGTAGACTTTTATTGTATTGGCCGGATGAGCCCGGCCTCATGCAAGGGGGATTTTATCGGGTGGCGTTTTTTCACCGTTATTACTGCAGCGGCCAAAATGGAGGCCAACTGGCCGGTCATGTTGGCGCAGGTGAAAATGTGGTGCTCACCCGGCGGTCATCTGTGGAAAATTTGTAATCCTGATGCACTTCGGCGTTGTTATTCTGAATCGACCTAACCGGATGTTTTAGCTGCCGTACACTGTTGAGAGTGGTTTCACCGAATGCAACCGCAACAGCAACGCAATCGCGAGGTACATGCATGGCTGACAATCTTCTGGAAATGGCGGTACGCCATCTGGGCTCCTCTGGTCTCAGTGCATTGGGTAACGCGCTGGGGCTTTCCGACGACAAGAGTGAATCCGCATTCTCCACCGGTGCGGCCTCTGTGCTCGCGGGGATGCTGAACAAGGCAGGCAGCGAGAGTGGCCTGGGTACCTTGCTGAATATGGCGACCAAGAGCACCAGCATGGACCTGTCTTCACCGGGGGATATCTTTACCAGCCCGGACAAGATGAGCAGCCTGCAAGACGTAGGCGGCAATATGCTGGAGTCGGTTTTCGGCGGCAAACGTGATGGTGTGATCAACGTCATCGCCAATACGCTGGGCCTCGACAGTACCAAAGGTGGTTCGCTATTGCGTGTCGCTGCACCGGTGATCATGTCGCTGGTGGGCAAACTCGTGAAAAGCAAAGGCCTGAATATGGAGGGGCTGGCCGCGCTGTTGCTGGGGCAGAAAACCCATATCAAAGACAAGCTGCCACCAGGACTGCTGAAAGAACTGGGTGTAAACAATCTCGATGAGCTGGCTGAGCGCACCGTGGTGGAAACCACCCCGCGACACACTGCGCAGGCGGCACACACGCCGCCGGTGAAGAAAAGCGGGATGGCGAAATGGCTGTGGCCATTGCTGATTGCGCTCGGTGTGCTGTGGGCACTGAACATGTGCTCCAAGAAAGAGGCGCTGGACGATGGTGCCGGGGGTAAGGTGATAGAGCAGGATGAGGTGATCATTGAGGAGACGCCTGCGGACCCCGGAGTCGATGACGGCACCGCGGCGGCCCCGGATACCTCCACGACCACTGTCACCGAAGATTTCGGTCAAGCCTTCCGCGAGTATCTGGCAAAAGCAAACCGCGATCCAAACCGTGAGTTTGCACTGAATATCGAGTTCCCCACCGACGGCAGTATGCCGAATGCAGCATCTATGCCCGACGTGCAAACGTTGATCAAGATCATGCAGGAAAACCCAGGACTGTCGGTTACCATCGAAGGACACACTGACAGCGATGGTGATGCGGTAGACAACCAGAAATTATCGGAGGCGCGTGCCAAGGGGATACGTGCACTGCTGGTCAACTCCGGGATTGACGAAGGAAGAGTAAACGCTGTCGGTATGGGGTCAGCCAATCCAATCGCGGACAACACTACCGAGGAGGGCAAGCAAACGAACCGTCGTATCGTGGTGAAAGTGCGGTCCTTCGAGGCGCAATAGACTCGGCTTTTTTAACAAACAAAAAACCCGCGGCATGCCGCGGGTTTTTTGTGTAAACGTTCAAGAATCAGCTCCGGTGCTTGTCCCGGTAGGCGCCGGGGGCGAGACCCGTCCATTTTTTAAACGCACGATTGAACGCGCTGGGCTCGGAAAAGCCGAGGCGCTCGGCAATCTCTGCCACGGCAGTTTCCTGTCCTTTCAGCTGGTACATGGCCATGTCGCGGCGCACGGAATCCTTGATGTCCTGCCAACTGTTGCCTTCGTCTTTGAGGCGGCGGCGCAGGGTCTGTGGCGAGGTAAACAGGCGTTCCGCCACATCGTCCAGCGACAGGTTTTCGATACTGTTGTCACCCTGCAGCATACGGCGGATGCGGCCGGTAAAACTGTTGTCGGACTTGTACTGGGTGAGCAGGCACTCGGGAGCACGGGCGAGAAATTCACTCAGCTGTTGCGCGTCGCGCGTCAGCGGCAAACCCAGGTAGCGGGTGCTGAATACCAGACAGGTTTCCGACTGGTTGAAATAGTGCCGGCAGGGAAACATGTCGTTGTAGTCTTCATCGTAGTCCGGCGGCGGGAATGCGAGGTGCACCCGCTCCAGCAGGATGGTGCGATCAATCATCCAGCTGAAAAAACGCAGCCAGATCACTGCCATGGACTCCACAAAGTTCTGGTTCGGCAGCTGCTTGTGATTTTCGTGGTGGAAAATCAGCTGGGCTTCCTCGCCGTTTTCCACCAGTTTGATATGTAGGTCGTCGCTCACCATGGCCACAAAGCGGCTTGAGCGCAGCAGCGCACGACGCAGGGTGGGGCAGGTGATGGTGGCGTGGCCCATCATCGCAAACGTGCCGGGCAGCCATGGGCGCGCGAGGTAGCCGCCGGACTCGTCACCCAGTTGATCCCATAGCAGACGCAGCAACCGTGCCAGTTGCTCGAGGCCAATACGTGCATCGGACGCGGCGGTGGCGGCGGGATCGACTCCGGAGTCACACAGCAATTGCTCGCAGTCGATACCCGCGGCACGGGCGCCAGCGAGGTGGGCAAATACCGCCGCGGCGAGAATGCCGGGTTCGGCGTATCCTTTCGCTGGCTGTTCCGAGTCTTGAGCGAGAGTTTCGGTTTCTACTGTCACGCTTCCGGTTCCGCTGTCATTGGGGTGTGAGTGCAGGCAACGGATGCCTGTCCTGGCCCAAGTCGTTCTTATGGGGTTGTTGGGGGGATTATGCAAAAAGGTGCATAAAAAGTCCCGCGCTGCGGGGAAGTGCATGCGGGCTTGGAGTTTGGGGAAGCTTGTGTGCTACAAATATCGCAACCACCGACCGATCTACTGCGAGACAGGACGATTCAATGCTCGAGCCCGCTACCGACCTCAACCCCACCATCTGCCGGCGCCTGCTGGTGACCTACCTGATCGAGCGGCTGCCGCGCCCCAATAACCCGGCGCTCGAGGAGGTTACCGGCTGGCCCCGCCGCACCATTCAGGACGTGATAGCCAAGGGATTACCGGGGCACGGGACACGGGTGGAATTTGTGCAACAGGGGGTGCGTAACAACGACGGTTACTACGCGCTGAAAGACTGGGGTTCCATTGATGCGCGCTGGGTGCGCGCACACCTGGCGGATATCGCCAGGGTGCTGGAGCTGGCGCCGGAGCGGATCCCGGCGCCGGAGTAGTCGTGTGATGGCCCGGGCAGAAACCGGGCTGGCTGTTACTGCTGGCCTGCGGCCTTTTGCAGAATGTCGTTGACCCGTTGCAGCAGGGCGGGATCATTGCGCAGCTGGGTGGCAATGCCCTGGTACTCATCCTTGCTCAGGCCCGCGCTCTGAACCGCGGCCACCATCTTGGACTGGGCTTCCACATTGATTGCCTCCGCAGCTGCGGCATCAGCGGCGGATTTGAGTTTGGGCGCATATTCCTTGCTCAGGGTAACGATGGAGCGATAGGCCTCGGCAAATTTTTGCAGTTGTGCGTCGCTCACGGCGGTTTCGGCGAAGGCACTGGAAACGGCGAGAGCCAGAGCAAGTGCGGCGGAATAGATGGCGGTCGGCTTCATTGAGCACCTCTCGTTATTGAGAACACGCTTCTGTGCGAAGTGCACGCCCAGCGTAAAGTGAGGGCTACAGAGCCTTGGCCAGGAAACCTGTTCTCAAGTCGGCCATAGTGGCAAAGCGCTGTCTGCAAAGGGTAGTTGTTATTCTGGTGTGTTTGCGCCATTCGCCGCCAGATCGGTCTGGCGGTAAAGGTTTTGTGCGCTGTTAGCCAGATGTATTCAGAACAGCCCGAGGAATTTTTTACGTTTCTTGAGCGAAGCCTCGCAACGATTCAGTTGCTGCTGGTAGGTTTGCGCGCGCGCAGATACCTTGTGCGCAACCTTCTGTAGCCATTTTTTGTTGCGATAGGTGCGGCGGTTATATCCGCCCTGGCCTTCGTGGTATGCCAGGTACAGATGGTAGGTGTCGTTGGGCTTGATGCGGCACTGGCGCTGGCTGGTGTTGTGGTACCAGCCGACAAAATCGACAGCGTCCTCAAAATCGTCACGGTCCCCGCGATAGTTGCCGGATGCGCGCTGGTAACTCTTCCAGGTGGTGCCCAGCGCTTGTGCGTAACCGTAGGCATCCGACGGGCGCGGGCCGGGGATGATCCACAGGATTTTGGTGCGCGGCGGCTTGGCATCGTGCACAAAGCGGGATTCCTGGTGCAGGGTGGCCATCATGGTGGCGATGGGGGTGTTCCACTTGCGCGCGGACTTGGCCGCGTCGTGATACCAGTCGTCTTTTTCGCGGAAGATCTCACACAGGTCGTCAGTGTTGCTGGGAGGGGTGGTGGCGCAGCCTGCCGCCAGTAGCGGCAGGGCGAGCAGCGCCAGCTTCAATCGCTTATTTTTTTTTGTCATCGATTCTCAACTAACTGCGTTCAATAATCGGTTTGACCAGCGGGGTCAGACCTTGGATTTCACGGTCTTGACGCCATCAGCGGTACCCAGCAGGAGTACATCGGCCGGACGTGCGGCAAACAGGCCGTTGGTCACCACGCCGGTAATATTGTTGATGGCGTCTTCCAGTGCCAGCGGTTTGGCGATCTGCATATTGTGCACATCCAGGATGACATTGCCGTTGTCGGTGGTCAGGCCTTCGCGATACACCGGGTCGCCGCCAAGCTTTACCAGTTCCCTTGCCACGTAGGAGCGTGCCATTGGAATCACCTCTACCGGCAGCGGGAAATTGCCCAGCACTTCCACCCATTTACTATCGTCGGCAATGCAGACGAATTCTTCGGAGCAGGCGGCGACGATTTTTTCCCGGGTGAGGGCCGCACCACCGCCCTTGATCAGTTGCAACAGCGGGTTGGTTTCGTCGGCACCATCCACGTAAACGCGGATGCCATCGACCGCGTTCAGGTCATAGACCGGGATCCCGTGGGACTTCAGGCGCTCGGCAGAGGCCTCGGAGCTGGCGACGGTACCGTCGAACAGGCCCTTTTTCTCTGCCAGGAAGTCGATGAAGTAATTGGCGGTGGAACCGGTACCGACACCGACGATGGTGTCCGCATCCAGCATGGGAGTGATGTATTCGACCGCGGCGCGGGCGACGTCCTGCTTGAGTTGATCCTGATTTATGGGCTCTTTCATGAGGAGTAGAGGCTTCCTTGTGCAATGTTTGCGATAAAAATGCCCGCTGGCGAATATTTTTTCGCGCA